>CAXUBX010000136.1:0-6149 GCA_964249405.1 uncultured Acetobacteraceae bacterium
GGGAGGAGGAGCGGAATGCTGCGGAGGCTCGGCCTGCTGTTCGCGATCGCCTGCGTGCTGGCGGGCCTCCTGTTCGTTGGCCAGGGAACGGGCGTCTTCCCGTATCCCCGGACCAGCTTCATGATCGGGCAGACGCCGTGGGTGACGCGCGGCGTGTCCCTGATCACGCTCGGGCTGTCCGCGCTCGTCGTCTCGCGCTCGCTCGGCGGCCGCTGACCGCGCCGGCGATCGCCTACCGGCCCGGCGCCTCCCCCGGCACCGCGGTCGCGCCGAGCGCCGCGAACATCGCGGCCACCCGTCCGATCGCGTCGTCGAGCGCCGCCTCGTCGCGCCCCTTCGCCACCACCGCGACCGCCGGCCCCGCCTCGTCGCCGAACGGATAGGAGCCGAGATCGAGCGCGGGGAACGCGTCGGCGATCGCCTTCAGCGGGGCGGCGAGCGCGCCTTCCATCACGCCGTGCGCGTGCATCGCGCGCGACCGCACCGGCGCCCCTTCGGGCAGCGTCGGCTCGAGCGCCTCGAACATGCCCCGCATCACCGACGGGATGCCGGCCATCACGTGCACGTTGCCGATCGAGAACCCCGGTGCCACCGAGACCGGGTTCGGGATCGGCACCGCGCCCCGCGGCAGCGTCGCCATCCTGAGCCGCGCCGCGTTGAACTCGATCCCCCGCCGCTCGTAGTCCGCCGTCATCAGCGCCACCGTCCCGGGGTGCGGCTCCCAGGGCACCCCGAAGGCGGCGGCGACGCATTCGCTGGTGATGTCGTCGTGCGTCGGGCCGATGCCGCCGGTGGTGAACACGAGGTCGAACCGCGCCCGCATCGTGTTCACCGCGTCGATGATGATGTCGGCGACGTCCGGGATCACCCGGATCTCGCCGACCGGCAGCCCGCGCGCGCCGAGCCGGGTCGCGAGATGCCGCGCGTTGAGGTCCTGCGTGCGCCCCGACAGGATCTCGTTGCCGATCACCAGGATCGCGGAGCGGATCGTGCCGGTCATAGGAAGCTCCTGAGCAGGGGCACCAGCGGCTTGCCCGCCGGCGTCATCGGGTAGTCGCCGAGCCGGTGCGACGCCACCCAGGCGACGCGCTGGCCCTCGCGGCCCGACGGCGTGCCGGACCAGCGGCGGCAGAGATAGAGCGGCATCACGAGGTGGAACTCGCCGTAGGCATGCGAGGCGAACGCGAACGGCGCGGCGCAGCTTTCCTCGAGGCCGATCCCGAGCTCCTCGGCGAGCTCGCGCCGGAGCGCCGCCTCCGGGGTCTCGCCCGCCTCGATCTTGCCGCCGGGGAACTCCCAGAGCCCGGCCAGGCGCTTGCCCTCCGGCCGTCGCGCCAGCAGCACGCGCGCCTCGGCGTCCACCAGCGCCGCCGCGGCGACCAGCAGGATCCGCCGCTCGCCTCCTGCGCCGGCGCCGGCCTCGCGGTCCCGCCGGCCGAGATCCTCGTGCCCGGCCTCGAACACGTGCACCGTCTGCTCGCCGCCGCGGGCCGCGAAGAACTGCCGCCCGGTGCCCGCCTCGCGGAACCCGAGCCGCCGCAGCACGGCGGCCGAGGCCGCGTTGTCGGTCGCGACCCGGGCGACGAGGCGGCGCACCGGCAGTTCCGCCAGCGCCCAGGACGCCACGCGCCCGACCGCCTCGGTGGCGAAGCCCTGGCCCCAGTGCCGCCGCCCGATCCAGTAGCCGATGTCGGCGTCGCGACCCTCGATCCGGACCCCGACGCAGCCCACCACCTCGTCGCCATCCGCCCGGCGCCACACCGCGACGAAGTGCGACGCCGCGCCGCGCTCCGCCTCCCGCCGCACCGAGGCGATCCAGTCGTCCGCGACCGCGCGCGGGTAGGGGAAGGGAAGCCGCGCCAGCATGCGCACGATCCCCCAGTCGTTCACCAGCCGGTGGATGGCCTCGGCATCCTCCGGCACCGGCAGCCGGAGCAGCAGCCGGTCGGTCGCGAGCGTCGCGCCGGCCGACGGCTCCCGCACGGCCCCGGCTCCCTCGCTCCCCGCCCGCTCCGACCCGGCCCTCAACTCCGGTACGACGCGTTGACGTCGATGTAGCCGTGCGTGAGATCGCACGTCCACGCCGTCGCGCGTTCCACGCCGAGCCCGAGATCCACCGCGATCTCGATCTCGCGCCCCCGGATGTGCGCCGCCACCGGCGTCTCGTCGTAGCCCGGCACCACCGCGCCGTCGCGCGCCATCCAGATGCCGCCGATCGCGACCGACAGGAGGTCGCGGTCCGCCCGCTCGCCCGATTTCCCGACCGCCATCACGATCCGGCCCCAGTTCGCGTCCTCGCCGGCGATCGCCGTCTTCACGAGCGGCGAGTTCGCGACCGCCAGCGCCACCCGGCGCGCCGCGCCCCGCGTCTCGGCGCCCGTGACGTCGATCCGGATCAGCTTGCTCGCCCCCTCGCCGTCGCGCACCACCTGGATCGCGAGGTCGAGCAGCAGCTCCTCCAGCGCGTCGCGGAAGTCGCGGAGCGCGTGCCGGTCCTCGGCGTCGACCGGCTTGTGGGCGCGCCCGCCGGTCGCGAACAGCAGCACGGTGTCCGAGGTCGAGGTGTCGCTGTCCACCGTGGTCATGTTGAACGACCGCTTCACGCCCCGCGACAGCATGCGCTGCAGCGCCTCGGCCGGGATCGCGGCGTCGGTCGCGACGAAGCAGAGCATGGTCGCGAGATCGGGCGCGATCATCCCGCTGCCCTTCGCGATCCCCTGGATCGCCACCAGCTCGCCGCCGATCAGCGCCTCGCGCCGCGCCGTCTTGGGGAAGGTGTCGGTGGTCATGATGGCGCGGGCCGCCGCCATCCACCCGTCGGCGGTGAGGTTGCGGTCGAGCTCCGGCAGCGCGTCGACGATCCGCCCGTGGGGCAGCACCTCGCCGATCACCCCGGTCGACGCCACGAACACCTCGAACGGGTCGCAGCCGACCAGTGACGCCGCCGCGTCCGCGGTCAGCCGCACCGCCTCCGCCCCCTGCCTGCCGGTGAACACGTTGGCGTTGCCGGAATTGACCACGAGCGCGCGCGCGACGCCGCCCTCGAGCGCCGCGCGGCACCAGTCCACCGGCGCGCCCGGGCAGCGGTTGCGGGTGAACACCCCGGCGACCGCGGTGCCGGGCGCGAACCGCATCAGCGCGAGGTCGGGCCGGTTCGCGGTGCGGATCCCGGCCTCGGCGGCGCCGCACTCCACCCCGGCGAGCCGCCCGAGCACCACCGGCGCCGCCGGGGCCAGCGGCGAGACCGCCGGGGACGAGGCCGCCGCCACGCGGAGCCGCTCCTACTCGCTCGTCGGCGGGGTCGTGCCCGGGCCGGGCGGCGCGGGCGCCGGCAGCGTCGTGGCGCCTCCCGAGGCGGACGGCGGCGCGGGAGGCGGCGCCTTCGCCGGCGTGCCGTCCGGGTTGTAGCGGACCACCTTCACGCCCACGAGCGCGCTCTTCACGGCGTTCCGCACCCCCTGCTGGATCAGCGACTGGCGGAGCTGGTCCTTGACGCTGTCGAACGACGGCGGCGGCGCCGTGCGGGTGCCGAGCACCTGGATCACGTGCCAGCCGTACGGCGTGTGCACCGGCGTCGTGGTGAACTGGCCCGGCTTCATCGAGAACGCCGCCGCCGAGAACGCCGGCACCATGTCGCCCTTCTTGAACCAGCCGAGATCGCCGCCGCTGTCGGCGGCGGTCGACTTGTCGGTCGACACCTTCTTGGCCAGCGTCGCGAAGTCCGCGCCGTGCTTGAGCTGCCGGATGACGTCGTTCGCCGCCGCCTCGGTCTTCACCAGGATGTGCCGCGCGTGCACCTCCTCGTCGCCCTTCTTGTCCGCATACTGCGCGTCGTAGGCCGCGTGCAGCTTGGCGTCGGTGATCGCGGGCGACACCTCGCGGGTCAGCAGCGCGTTCTGCAGCACCGTGTCGGCGGCGCGCGCCATCGCCTCCTGGACCTTGGGATCGTTCTGCAGCCCCTCGGCACGCGCCTGGTCGGCCAGCGCCTCCTGGTCGATCAGCTGGTTCACCAGCAGCGGGAACAGCATCTGCGGCGGCACGCTCCGCATGTCCTCGGGCAGCGAGCCCGCGGCCAGGCGCACGTCGGACAGCCGGATCGGCTTGCCGTTCACGCTGGCCACCACCGGGTTGGCGTTGGCCGGCGGCGTGCCCGGCGTGGCGCCGCCGCCCGGGCCGCCCGCGTTGGGGGTCCCGGCGTTCGGCGTCCCGGCGTTCGGGGCGGCAGCGTTCGGGCCGGCGGCGGTCTGGGCCAGGGCAGGGCTGGCGAACGCGCAGCCGAGCACCGAACCGGCGGCAAAAGCTGCGGTCAGGCGGGACACGGGCATGAAGGATCGACCTCGGGAGGAGACGCGGCCTCTCATAGGGAATGCCCCACCCGCTGCCAAGCGCGCGCGAACCCCGGGCGGCAGACCGTGTTGAATGGGGCTTCGTCTCCGCGCACGCGCACCGCTCCCGCGCAACGCTGCAGCACCGGAAGGAAACCGCGATGACCGCCGATCGACGCACCGAGATCAAGGGAAGCGGGCGCGGCCTTCCCGCCGGCAGCCGGCGCGACGCCGCGGTCGACGGCGGCCACGAGATGGAGGTGTCCGTCTATCTCCGCCGCGGCGACGAGGCCGGCGTCGCGTCGCCCGACGACGCCCCCCCGGAGCGCCGCCGCCGGCTCGCCGCCCACCGCGCCCGGGTCCACGCCCCGGCGGTCGCCGCGATCGAGGCCTTCGCCCGGGCGCACGGGCTCACCGTGGTCGCCGCCGACACCGCGCGCCGCCTGCTCCGGATCCGCGGCACCGCCGGCGCCCTCGAGGCCGCCTTCGGCACCACCCTCCACCACTGCACCGGGAAAGCCGGCGGCCGCTTCATCGCCCATGACGGCCCGCTCTCCGTGCCCGAGGACGTCGAGCCCTTCGTCGAGAGCGTGCTCGGCCTCGACACCAGGCCGATCGCCACCCCGAAATTCGTCCGCAACCCGGCCGCCGCCGCCGCCACCGCGCATCTGCCGAACGCGGTCGGACGCCTCTACGACTTCCCCGCCGGGCTCACCGGGCAGGGCCAGACGGTGGCGCTGATCGAGCTCGGCGGCGGCTACAACGCGGGCGACAACACCGCTTCGTTCAAGGCGATGGGCCTCGCGGTCCCCTCGATCACCGCGGTCTCGGTCGACGGCGCCGCCAACGCGCCCGGCAGCGATGCCGACGGCGAGGTGGCGCTCGACATCCAGGTCGCCGGCGGCAACGCCCCCGGGGCCAAGATCGTCGTCTATTTCACCAACAACACCGACCAGGGCTTCGCCGACGCGATCTCGACCGCCGCCCACGACACCGCGAACGGCGTCACCGTGATGTCGATCTCCTGGGGCGGCCCCGAGAGCTCCTGGTCGAGCCAGTCGGTCACCACGATGAACACCCAGATCGAGGACGCCGGCACGCTCGGCGTCTCGGTGTTCGTCGCCTCGGGCGACAGTCTCGCGACCGACGGCGTGTCCGACGGCGCCGCCCATGTCGACTTCCCCGCCTCCTCGCCCTACGCGATCGGCTGCGGCGGCACCGCGATCACCACCTCGGGCCACACCGTGACCGCCGAGACCGTGTGGAACGACGGGACGAGCGGCACCGGCGGCGGCTTCTCGGCGCTGTTCGCCCCGCCGTCCTTCCAGTCCGCCGTGGCGGCGGTGACCACGGCCGGCAAGCGCGGCGTCCCCGACGTCAGCGGCGACGCCTCGCCGTCGACCGGCTACACGATCGTGCTCGACGGCGAGAGCACCGTGGTCGGCGGCACCAGCGCCGTCGCCCCGCTCTGGGCGTCGCTCGTGGCGCTCCTCAACCAGTCGCACGGCCGCGCGCTCGGCTTCTTCCTCGCCGCCCTCTACGCCGACCCGTCGGGCCTCAAGGACATCACCACCGGCAACAACAAGCCGACCGGGAGCGAGGTCGGCTACGACGCCGGCCCCGGCTGGGACGCCTGCACCGGCCTCGGCCGCCCGGACGGCAACGCCCTCCTCGCGTCGCTGCTCCCGACCACCACCGACGTTGCCTGACGCGGGGTTTCACCCCGCACCCCACCAGGCGCTGGGCGCCTGGACCCCAGGAACGTCAGACGAATGCGGGTCTGGGCGCGCCGCGCCCAGCGGAGTTTGAGGCGGAGCCTCAAGA
>CAXUBX010000137.1:0-6125 GCA_964249405.1 uncultured Acetobacteraceae bacterium
GACGCGAGGCTGGTCGCGAGCGGCGGCCCCATGTGCGCGAGCGGCCGCATCAGCGCGAGATTGAGCGCGAAGTTGATCGCGAGCGTCACCATCCCGAGCCGCACCGGCGTCGCGGTGTCGCCTCTCGCGTAGAAGCCGGGACCCAGCACCTTGACCGCGACGAAGGCGGGAAGCCCGACCGCGTAGCAGGCCAGCGACTGCGCCGAGAGCACGGCGTCGTGCGTGGTGAACGCGCCCCGCCCGAACAGCACCTGCATGATCGGGCGCGACAGCACGATCAGCGCCAGCGCCGCCGGCAGCGTCAGCAGCAGCGCGCCGCCGAGCGCCCGGTTGTGGGTCGCGAGCGCGCGTGCGGGCTCGTGCGCGGCCTCGCGCGTCAGCACCGGGAGCAGGCTGGTTCCCGCCGCGTTGCCGAGCACGCCGAGCGGCAGCTGGTTCACCCGGTCGGCGAGATAGAGCAGCGCCACCGATCCCGGCGGCAGCAGCGTGCTGATGACGGTGTCGACGACGAGGTTGAGCTGGGTGATCCCGCTGCCGATCAGGCCGGGCGCCATCCGTCGCATCAGCAGCCGCATCCGCGGCGTGAGCCGGGGTCGCGGGAACCCGAGCGTCATGCCGGCGCGGCGCGATGCGAGCAGCAGCACCGCGAGCTGCACCACGCCGGAGGCGGTGACGCCCCAAGCCGCCGCGTGCCCGACCGTGGGCACGAAGGGGCGGAGGAACAGGATCGCGGCGATCCCGACGACGTTGAACAGGACGTAGGCGGCGGACGCGACGCCGAACCGGCCGAGCCCGTTCAGCACGCCCGACACCAGGGCGGCGCTGCAGATCAGCACGAGATAGGGGAAGGTGATCCGGCTGAGCGCGACCGCGAGGCGGAACTTGGAGGGATCGCCGCCGAACCCGGGCGCGATGACATGCAGCACCGCCGGCATGAAGATCTCGCCCGCGATCGTGATGCCGAGAAGCCAGAAGGCGAGCACCGCGAACGCCTCGGCGGCGAAGCGCCGCGCGGTCTCGCGGCCGTCGGTTTCGAGCAGCCCGGTGAACAAGGGCACGAAGGCGGCATTGAACGCGCCCTCGCCGAACAGGCGGCGGAACAGGTTGGGCAGCCGGAACGCGACGTAGAACGCGTCGGCGACCGGCCCGGCGCCCATCTGGGCGGCCAGGATCTGGTCCCGTACCAGGCCGAGGACCCGGCTCGCCATCGTCCAGGCGCCGACGGTGAGGAACCCCTTCATCATGGGGTGTTGGTTCCTTCCATTGCCGCCGCGTTATGCCCGCGCGCCCGCCCGCGACAACAGGGCCTCGACGGCGCCGTCCACCGTGAGCCGTCCGGCGACGAGGTCCGCGACCGCGCGTGCGATCGGCAGGTCGACGCCCGCCCGCGTGCCCCGCGCGACGAGGGCGGCCGCGCTGGCGACGCCCTCCGCGACCTCGTCCGGTCCGATCGCGCCCGGAGCGTTCGCCCGATCGCCCCGCCCGAGCGCGAGGCCGGTCCGGAAGTTGCGGCTGCCGGCGCCGGTCGCGGTCAGCACCAGGTCGCCCGCACCGGCGAGCCCGGCGACGGTCTCCGGTCGGCCACCCAGCGCCGCCACCAGGCGGCCGATCTCCGCGAGGCCGCGCGCGATCAGCGCGGCTCGCGCGTTCTCGCCGAGCGACGCCCCGATCGCGACGCCGGCCGCGATCGCGATCACGTTCTTGGCCGCCCCGCAGACGCCGACACCGACCACGTCGTCGGTCGGATAGAGCCGGAAGCGCGCGGTCCCGAGCGAGGCCGCGAGGCGCTCGGCGAGCGCCGGATCGGAGCACGCGATCGCGGACGCCGCGGGCAGACCGCGGGCGATCTCGTGCGCGAAATTCGGGCCGCTCAGCACCGCGGTCGGCCATCCGGGGCGGGCCGCCGCCGCGATCTCGGACGGAAGCGCCTCGGTCGAGGTCTCCAGGCCCTTGCAGCAGAGCACGATCGGGGCGCCTTCATCGCCGAGCGCCGCGAGACCGGCCCGGAGATGCGCCACCGGCAGCGCGGCGAGCACGAGATCGACGCCGATCACCGGGCCAGTGTCCGGGCCGAGCGGGCGGAGCGCGATCGCGTCCGGAAGGGTCGTTCCGGGCAGGCGTCCCGACCGGCCGTCCCGGTCGGCGAGGTGGGCGGGGCGGCGGGCATGCAGGGTGACGGCGTGCCCCGCCCGCGTGGCCTGGATCGCCAGCGCCTGTCCCCACGCACCGGCGCCGAGAACCGCGACCCTACTCACCGGCCAGGACCTCGATCCGGAAGGCGCCCGTGGGTGCCAGCCGGTCGCGGAGTGCTCCGAGGATCGGAGCGGCCGCGTCGGCGAAACCCCACGGTGGCGCCGCGACGACCAGCCCGCTGCCGTCGAGGCGGCCGGCGTCGACCGGCTCGCGGAGCAGGAGCTCGAAGCAGTGGAGGTCCCGGATCCCGCGATCCGCCAGACGGGCATGGAAGGCCCGCGCCGCGGCGCGCCCCTTGATCGGATACCAGCCGGCGACCACGCCGCCCGGGAATCGCCGCCGCGCGGTCGCGACCGCCGCCGCCAGCCGGTCCCAGTCGTCGCTGGCCTCGAACGGCGGGTCGAGCAGCACGAGGCCGCGCCGGTGCGGCGACGGGGGCGGCAGCAGCGCGTGCACCGCCTCGTAGCCGTCGCGTCGATGGACCGCGGCTCCGGTGCCCGCGAGGTTCGACCGGAGCGCGTCGGCGTCCTGGTCGTGGAGCTCGCAGGCGATCAGCCGGTCTCCCGGGCGGAGCAGCGCGGCCGCGATCAGCGGCGAGCCCGGGTAGAGCCGGCCGTCGAACCCGGCCGCGCCGAGGGCCGCCAGCAGGGGCGCGAGTGGGGCCGGCGTGTCGCCGGTCAGCCGGCCGATCCCGTCCCGCCATTCCCCCGTGCGGGCGGCATCCGGCCCGTCGAGCGCCGTGCGCCCCGTCCCGGCATGGCTGTCGAGGACCAGGAACGGCGTCTCCTTCCGTCTCAGGCGATGCAGGATCGCGACCAGCATCGCGTGCTTGAGGCAATCGGCATGGTTCCCGGCGTGGAAGGCGTGCCGGTAGTTCACGGGCGTGCGTCGAGCGGAAGGCGCGGCCGTGCCGCCGCGTCGAGCTCGTCTCCGGCGAGCCCCGCCCGCCTGCGTTCGATCGCGGCCCAGCCCACCATCACCGCGTTGTCGAGGCAGTCGCGGAGCGGCGGCGCGGCGAGCGGGAGCGCGTGCGCCGCCGCGACCGTCTCGAGCCGCGCCCGCAGGCACGCGTTGGCCGCGACGCCGCCCGCGACCACCAGCGCGCTCGCGGCCGGCATCATGCCGAGTGCCGCGGCGGCGCGGTCGGCCACCACGTCGGCGACCGCGTCCTCGAAGCCTCTCGCGATGTCGGCGGCCCGGTCCCGCCCGAGCGCCCCCGGAGGCTCGCGCGAGACGAGCTGCCGCACCGCCGTCTTCAGCCCGCTGAACGAGAAGTCGCAACCCGGCCGGCCGAGCAACGGACGCGGCAGCCTGACGGCGCCCGCGCGTCCGCCGGACGCGAGCGCCTCCAGCGCCGGGCCGCCAGGCCAGGAGAGGCCGAGGATCTTGGCGACCTTGTCGAAGGCCTCGCCGGCGGCATCGTCGATGGTGGCGCCGAGCAGGCGATACCGTCCGATCGCCTCGACCGCGATGCACTGGCAGTGGCCCCCGGACAGCAGCAGCAGGAGGTAGGGGAAGCCGGGCGGCGTCCCGCCGAGCGCGGGCGCGCGCGCGGTCAGCGCGTGCGCTTCCAGATGGTTGATCGCGACGAACGGCTTGCCGGTGGCGATCGCCAGACCCTTGCCGAGCCCGCTCCCCACGATCAGCCCGCCGATCAGGCCGGGGCCGACCGTCGCCGCGACCAGGCCGAGGTCGCGGGGTGCCAGCCCGGTTTCGGCCAGCACCTCCCGCACCAGATCGGGCAGCGTCGCGAGATGGGCACGGGCGGCGATCTCCGGGACGACGCCGCCGAAACGCTCGTGCGCGGTCTGGCTCCGGACGCGCTCGGCGAGGATCGCGCCGTCCGGCGACAGGATCGCGACCGCGCTGTCGTCGCAGGACGATTCGATCGCGAGGACCGGGCCCGGCACGGGCGCGGGCACCGGCGCGGACCGGCTTGTGGAGGAGGGCGAACTTCTCATCTTGCCGGCGCGGTAATACGACACGGTTCATGCCAGACGCGAACCCTTCCGCCGCAACCCTCAAGGCGCTGGCGTCGATGCCGGTCCCGAAGCGGCGACGACGGCTGCCGCTCCGGGTGGGCACCCGTGGCTCGCCGCTGGCCCTCGTGCAGACGCGGATGTTCCTCGCCGAGATCCGGCGGTTCTGCCCGATTCTCCGCGACGTCGGCGCCTTCGACGAGCAGGCGATGGCGACCACCGGGGACCTGGTGCAGGACCGGTCGCTCGCCGCGATCGGTGGCAAGGGGTTGTTCGCGAAAGAGATCCACGAGGCGCTCGCCGACGGCCGGATCGACTTCGCCGTGCACAGCCTGAAGGACCTGGAGACCGCGATGCCGCCGGGCATCGTGCTGGCGGCGACGCTGCGACGCGAGGATTGCCGCGACGCGATCGTGCTCGGCCCGGCCCTGCCGCCGCCCGACATGGAGGCCGCCGATCCGTATCGCGCGCTGCCCCGCGGCGCCCAGGTCGGCACCGCGTCGGTCCGACGCCAGGCGCAGCTCCTCCACGAGCGGCCGGATCTTCGTTGCTCGGTGATCCGCGGCAACGTGCAGACCCGGCTCGACAAGGTGGCGCGCGGCGAGTTCGACGCGAGCCTGCTCGCGATCGCCGGGCTGAAGCGGCTCGACCTCGCCGATCGCGCCTCGCTCGTGCTCGATCCGGACATCATGGTGCCCGCCGCGTGCCAGGGCATCGTCGGCGTCACCGTCCGGGAGGAGGATGTCGAGCTGCGGGAGCTGCTCGCCGCGATCGAGGACGGCGAGGCGCGGGCGGTCTCGACCGCCGAGCGGGCGCTGCTCGCGAGCCTCGACGGGTCGTGCCGGACGCCGATCGGCGGCCATGCGCGCCTCCTGCCCGCCGATCGCGACGGAACGCGCCGCCTCCGTCTCACCGGGCTCGTTGCCCGGGCCGACGGGAGCTTCCTGCTGAAGCGGAGCGTTTCCGGGCTGCCGGCGGACGCCGCCGCGCTCGGACGGGACCTCGGGGACAGCCTCCGCGCGGACTGCCCGGCGGACATCTTTGCCGCCTGATCACGCGCCGTCCGGGCCGCGCGTGCTGCTCACCCGGCCCGAGGAGGGAGCAGCCCGGACCGCGCGCCTTCTCGAGGCGCGCGGTTTCATCCCCGTCTCGGCCCCGATGCTGTCGATCCGGCCGCGACCGGTCGCAACGATCGACGCGAGCCGGTCCCAGGCGGTGCTGGTCACCAGTGGCCATGCCCTCGCATCGCTCCAGCCGCTGGCCCGGACGGGCCTTCCGCTGTTCGCGGTCGGTGACGCGACCGCGCGTCAGGCGGGTTCGCTGGGCTGGCCGATCGTACGGAGCGCGAGCGGTGACGCGGCGGCGCTCGCCGGGCTGTGCGGGGCGCTGCTGTCGCCGTCGGACGGACCCCTGCTGCTCGCATCCGGCGAAGGGCAGGGGACCGCACTCGCCGCCGAGCTTCGCCGTCGCGGCTTCCGGGTGATCCGTCGGGTGGCCTATGTCCAGGCGCCGGTCCGCGTGTTCCCGCCGCACGCCGCCGCGGCGCTTCTCGATGGCGTGTTCGCGACGCTGTTCCTGTCGCGGTCGGCCGCCGCGTCGTTCGCGGCGCTGCTGCCGCCACGCCTCGCGGACACGCTTTGCGCGTCGGTCGCGCTCGGAATCAGCGGCGATGCGATCGGGCCGGTGCATCGCTTGCCCTGGCGCGACGTTCGTGTCGCACTCCACCCGACCCAAGAGGACGTCCTGGCTCTGCTATGAATGATCCTTCCGAGCGGGACGATGAGGCGGAACCGGGCGCGGGGGGGTCCATTCCCGTGCCCGAAACCACGCCCGCGCCCGACGAGCCGGGGCCCTCGGTGCCGCCCCCGGCCGCTTCGGTCGGCGCCTCGCCGGCCTCGAAGCCGCGTCCCGCGGTCGCTTCGCCGGGTCGCCGGCCGGCGGCCCCGACGCCAC
>CAXUBX010000138.1:0-6094 GCA_964249405.1 uncultured Acetobacteraceae bacterium
GCGGAGTTTGAGGCGGAGCCTCAAGGTCTTCTTCAGCTGCTAGAAGAACTCGACATGGCTCTTGAACCCGAGGAGTGCGGCGTCGGGCAGGTTGGATTGCGCGTTCGGGCGGATGTAGTACTGGAAGTCCGGCGCGAAGGTGACGCCGCGATAGACGTGGATCGCGTAGTTCGCCTCGAAGGTCATCGTCCAGGTCTGGATGCCGCTGGCGCCGTCGGCCGTCTCGGCCGGCGGCAGTCCCTCCTCGATCGCGATCGCCTGCGACTTGCCGACCAGGCCGGAGACGTTCTGATAGGTCATCAGCAGGTTGATCTGGTCGAGCGGACGGGCGTGCCAGAAATCGCCGTCCTGCGCGCCGAGGTAGTACTGGTCCTCGCGCGTGGCGGTTTCCGGATCGTTGTGCGAGTAGCCGCCGAGAAGCACGAGGCCGGCGTTGGCGCCGGGGCCGTTGCGCACCACCATCTGGTCGATCTGGAGGTAGGCCGACGTCTGGCCCTTGTCGGTGCGCGCCGGAAGCCCGTTCGCCTCGAACGGAGCGCCGTCGATCGAGAAGTAGTTGTCCGCGTGGTCGGCGTTGTCGTAGACGAAACCGAGCTTGTAGTGGCCCGGAAGCTTGTTCGGCCCGAACGCGGGAATGTAGCCGATCTCGACCGGGAACGACTCGCCGTCGATGTAGGACGAGTCGAAGGTGAAGCCCGACCGGTCGTTCTCGGCGTAGTTGTAGCTGTTGGTCTGGTTGAAGAAGATCCCGCTCTGGATGTAGGCCTTCGGCGACGGCGCGAAGAGGAAGTGGAACGCCCAGCCGGCATCGGGGTAGGTGATGTGGGAGGTGGCGTTGTCGACGAAGTTCTTCGGATTTCCGCACAGCGAGTTCTGCTCGTAGGCGCAGAACAGCGGCGAGGCGTCGAAGTAGTCGTCCATCGGAATGCGACCGGCCTGGAGCTGGAGGCCGCCGCCGAGAAGCGTCTCCTGGCCCCAGAACTGCACGAGATGGGCGACCACGTTGCCGCCGGCGCCGTAGACTTCCGAGCTCGCGTTCAGGGTGTCGCCGAGGTAATTGCTTGCCGGGAGCCCGCCGTAACGGGCGATGATGATGGTGTTGGTGGAGAACCCGGTGATGCCGGCGAGCTTCTCCCAGTTGATGTCGGTCTCGAAACCGACCTGACCGTCGAAGCTCGTGCCGCCGCCGGTGCTCGCGCGAAACACGGGTGCGGGAGCGGGGCCGCCGCTGCCGCTGATGGTGCCGCCGAGCTCGCCGATCGTGTCGACGAGCACGGCGATGCCGTGGTCGGTCAGCCACGGCCGCAGGCCGAACGCCTCCGGAAACAGCGACTCGGGCGCCGGCAGCGGCGGCACCGCGGACGGATGCGCCACCTGCTGGCTGGCCGAAAGTCCCTGTCCGCTGTTGAGGGTCTGCGCCCCGGCGGGAAGGCTTGCGGCGGCGAACAGCGCGGCGCCGCACAGGCGAGCCCGCCAGCCGCGTCGTCTCACATTGAGCATGGATGTCCTCCCGATCCTCGTGTCTCGATCGACGATGTTGATGAGGGCCCGGGTCGGATCGGTGCTGGCGTCACGATCGTGTCCGGTCGAGGGAACGCGTCGCCCGGCGCTCGCCTCGCGTCCGACAAGCGGTGGGAAGCGATCATCCTTCGCCTGAAGCGACAAGCTCATCCCGCGTCTCTCGGCCCCGCTGCGGCCACTTGTGGTCGTGCCGCTTGGCGGCGATCTAAACGCAAGTCGAACGTTCCCGCCATAAAATAGCGAGCGGTTCGTGAAACCTTTTCGAATGTGTGGTATGTCGGCCGCAGGTGGGGCAGGCCGCCGTCGCCGCGGGAAGGAATGCGCATGTCCCTGTTCGACCTGAGCGGAAAGGTGGCGCTCGTCACGGGCTCCTCCCGCGGCATCGGCAGGGCGATCGCGTTCCGCATGGCCGAGCATGGCGCCCGGGTGGTGATCTCGTCCCGCAAGCAGGACGCCTGCGAGGCGGTCGCGGCAGAGATCAACGCGCTGCATGGCGATCGCGCGGTCGCCATTGCGGCGAGCATCTCGTCGAAGGAGGCGCTCACCGCCCTGGTGTCGGAGACGAACGGCCGCGTCGGCCCGATCGACGTGCTGGTCTGCAACGCGGCGAGCAACCCCTATTACGGGCCGATGGCCGGCATCTCCGACGACCAGTTCCGGAAGATCCTCGACAACAACATCCTGTCCAATCACTGGCTGGTGCAGCTGGTGGCGCCGCAGATGATCGAGCGCGCGGACGGCGCGATCATCCTCGTGTCGTCGGTCGGCGGGCTGAAGGGTTCGCCGGTGATCGGCGCCTACAACGTGTCCAAGGCGGCCGACATGCAGCTGGCCCGCAACTATGCGGTCGAGTACGGTCGCCACAACGTGCGGGTGAACTGCATCGCGCCCGGCCTGATCCGGACCGACTTCGCCCGCGCGCTCTGGGAGAACCCGGCCACGCTCAAGGCGGCGACCGCCACGACACCGCTCGGCCGGATCGGCGAGCCCGACGAGATCGCGGGCGCCGCGGTGTTCCTGGCGTCGGCGGCCGGCCGGTTCACCACCGGCGAGGTGCTCGTGGTGGATGGCGGCCAGACGATCCAGAGCGGAGGCGCGATCGGATGACGACGATGAAGGCCATGCTGAGCAAGACCCCCGGAGGACCGGACACGCTGGTCATCGAGGAGGTGGCGGTGCCCGAGCCCGGCCCCGGCCAGGTGCGGATCGGGGTCGCCGCCTGCGGGATCAATTTCCCCGACACGCTGATCATCGAGGACAAGTACCAGTTCCGTCCGACCCGGCCGTTCTCGCCGGGTGCCGAGATCTCGGGCGTGGTCGAGGCGGTCGGCGCGGGCGTCGCGCGCTATGCGCCGGGCGACCGCGTCATCGGCTCGTCGGGACATGGCGGACTGGCCGAGAAGATCGTCCTGGACGAGGCGCGCTGCATCAGGATGCCCGACGCGATGCCGTTCGAGACGGCCGCGGCCCTCACCTTCACCTACGGCACCTCGTATCACGCGCTCAAGGATCGCGGCCGCCTGCGGGCCGGCCAGACCCTTCTGGTGCTCGGCGCGGCCGGCGGGGTCGGCCTCGCCGCGGTGGAGATCGGCCGGGCGCTCGGAGCCCGGGTCATCGCCGCCGTCTCGTCGCCCGAGAAGGCGGCCCTGGCCGAGGCGCATGGCGCGGACGCGAGCCTCGTCTATCCCCGGGGACCGTTCGACCGCGACGGCCGCAAGGCGCTGGCGGGACAGTTCAAGCAGGCGGTCGGCGCGGACGGGGCGCACGTGGTCTACGACCCGGTCGGCGGCGACTACACCGAAGCGGCCTTGCGCGCGATCGCCTGGGAAGGGCGGCTCCTGGTGGTCGGCTTTCCCGCCGGCATCCCGCTCCTCCCGCTCAATCTCGCGCTGCTCAAGGGCTGCGACGTGTGCGGCGTGTTCTGGGGCGCGTTCGTCAACGGCGAGCCCGAACGTCACCAGGCCAACGTCGCCGAGCTGATGGCGCTCTACGAGGCGGGCCAGTGCAGGCCGGAGGTTTCGGCGGTGTTTCCGTTCGAGCGTGCCGGCGAGGCGATCGCGACGCTGGCGGGCCGGCGCGCGCTCGGCAAGGTGGTGGTCAGGATCGGCGAACCCGGCGCCTGACCGACGGCCGGACGCTGCCTGGGCGCGCCGCGCCCAGCGGACTAGCGGACGCGCGCGATCGCGATCCCGTCATGACCTTTGATGCCGACCTGCTGCAAGACGATTGCTTCGAGCCGGTCGTCCCTTGCGAGCGCCGCGTTGACCGCTCGCGCCGCCATCGCCGACGGATCGTCTAATCCCGGCGCCAGGACGGTGCCCCCGCGAATGACATTGTCGGCCAGAATGAGCGAGCCCCGACGGACCCGCTTCATGATGTGCTCGAGATACGCGAGGTGATTGATCTTGTCCGCGTCGAGGAACACGAGATCGAATGGCTCCGTCTCTGCGTTGATCACGCTCGGAAGCGTCTCGAGGGCGGCGCCGACGATCACTGTCACCTTCGAAGACAGTCCGGCCTTCGCGATGTTCTCTCTCGCGACGCGTGCGTGCTTCTCCTCGGCTTCGAGGGTCACGAGCCTCCCGTCATCGGGCAGCGCACGCGCGAGCCAGATCGTGGAGTAGCCAGCCAGGGTGCCCACTTCGAGCACACGCCTGGCGCCGATCATCTTCGCGAGGAGGTAGACGAATTTCCCCTGGCCGGCGGAGAGCTGAGTCTCCGGCAGTCCTTCCCGTCGCGCGGCTGTCAGGGCGCCATCGAGGGCCTGATCCCCCGGCGCAAACAGGTCGTGGATGTAGAAGTCGACCATGCTGAACAGGTCCGGCGTGCTTGGCATGCGGACGTCTCCGGGCAATCGCGGGGCAGGCGTGCGCTCCCTGTTCGTCCCGTTTCGACCTCCTCGCCACGCGATCGCTGTCGCGGCGAAGGGAGCGATGCCGTCCGGTCGGCGGCCTACCTTCTATAGCGCGCGGCAGGATGGTCCGCCCGGACCCGCTTGTGACCGGGCCCGTAGAGGCGTTCGCGTGCGGTCACGGCGCCGTCGTAGTCCTTCCAGTATCTCCCGCGCGCCTGAAGCTCCGGAACGACGAACTCGATGAAATCCTCGAACGTGCCGGGGGTCACGGCATAGGCGAGGTTGAAGCCGTCGATACCCGCCTGATCGACCCACCGTTCCAGCTGGTCGGCGACCTTCGCCGGACCGCCCACGAGCACCGGCCCCATCGCACCGATGCCGACGAACCGGGCCACCTCATGAGGTGTCCATACGCGCTCAGGGTCCGCTCTCGAGAAGATCTCGAGCGCGAAACGTGCCGAATCGGTGTCGACGTAGCGCAACGGCAGGTCCGGATCCAACCGGGACAGATCGATCCCGGTGATCCCCGCATAGAACGCCAGAGCGCCTTCGAAGTCCGTGTAGGACAGGTACTCCTCGTATTTCGCCTCCGCCGCCGCGTCCGTGTCGGCCGTCACGATCGTGACTTCGGTGAAGATCTTGACACTTCTCGGGTCGCGGCCGTTGTCCGCGGCGATCCGACGGATGTCGTCGACGTATTTTCGAAGGATCTGAGCGGTGGGCGCGACCGTGAAGACCGCTTCGGCATGCCTCGCCGCGAAAGACCGTCCCGCCTGCGACGTGCCCGCCTGCCAGATGACGGGGGTACGCTGGGGCGACGGTTCGCTCAGGTGTACTCCGGGCACGGAGAAGTACTTGCCGCTGTGGCCGATCGGTCGGACTTTCGCCGGATCCGCGTAGACCTGACGCTCCCGGTCGTTGACCACAGCATCGTCGTCCCAGGAGCCTTCCCAGAGCTTGTAGCAGACGTCGACCACCTCGTCGGCCAGCACGTAGCGCTCGTCGTGCGAGACCTGCCGGGAGTGCCCGAGGTTCCGCGCAGCTCCCTCGAGATAGCTGGTGACGATGTTCCAGGCGATGCGGCCGTTCGTCAGGTGATCCAGCGTGCTGAACCGGCGAGCCAGGGCGTAGGGCTGCTCGTAGGTCGCCGAGACCGTGATGCCGAAGTTCAGGTGCTCGGTCACCGCCGCCATCGCCGAGACCTGCATCAAGGGATCGTGCACGGGGATCTGCATCGCACGGCGAATGGACGCAGCGGGCGAGCCTTGGTAGGTGTCGTAAACGCCGAGAACATCGGCGATGAAAAGGCCGTCGAACTTGCCTTTCTCGAGCAGTCTGGCGAGGTCGGTCCAGTAGCTCAGCTTGTTGTATTCGGTGGACCGGTCTCTCGGGTGCGTCCAGAGGCCCGGCGACTGGTGCATGATGCAGGACATGTCGAAGGCGTGGAAACCAATGCGGCGGGACGTCATGTCGTTGAGGGCCTCGGTTGACGGCGCGACCACGCCCTCCGGCTGGAAGGCACGATCCAGTGCGAGCATTCCACAGATTTCAACGAGAGTCTCGTGTGGGGGACTGTAAATCCCGTGTGCGAGGCGGGGTTTCGGGTCGGATCGATCTTGCCGTCAGACTCTCCGGCAGGCTCCTGAAAGAGGTTCGAAAACCCTTGAGGCTCCGCCTCAAACTCCGCTGGGCGCGGCGCGCCCAGACCCGCAATCGATT
>CAXUBX010000139.1:0-6021 GCA_964249405.1 uncultured Acetobacteraceae bacterium
AACGGTGCCCTGATCCAGGCGGCGACGTTTCAGGCGGCCGGCTTGCCGGATGCGGGCGCCGCCGCACCGTCGAGGGTCGCGAGCAGCGCGCCGACCTCGACCTCGTCGCCTTCCTGCGCCGCATGCGCCCCGAGCGTGCCGGAGGACGGCGCGTTCACCTCGACGGAGACCTTGTCGGTCTCCAGCTCGACCACCGCCTCGTCGGCGGCGACCGCCTCGCCCGGCTGCTTCAGCCAGCGCGACACGGTGGCCGTGGTGACGCTCTCGCCCATCGCGGGCACGGTGATGGCGGACGGCATCGATGCTTCCTCGTCTGGTCGTTCGGTCAGCCGCGCTCGATCCCGAGCGCGGCATCGACGAGCGCCGCCTGCTCGGCGGCGTGCGTCGAGGCGGAACCGGTGGCGGGCGAGGCGGCCGGCTGGCGCCCGGCATAGATCACCCGATCGCCGTCGCGTCCGATCGTCCCGAGCGCGCGCTCGAGCAGGCGGTCGACGAAGTTCCAGCCACCCATGTTGCCCGGCTCCTCCTGGCACCACACCACGCGCGCCTTCGGGTAGCGGGCGAGCGTGCGGGCCATCGTCTTCAGCGGGAACGGGTAGAGCTGCTCCAGGCGCACGATCGCGACCCGGTCGCGTGCGGCGTCGCGCCGCGCCTGCAGTAGGTCGTAGTAGACCTTGCCGGAGCAGATCACGACCCGCTCGACGTCGGGATCGGGGGCGATCGCGTCGATCTCGCCGATCACCGGATCGAAGGCCGCGGACCCGGTCATGTCGGCGATCCGGCTGACCGCGAGCTTGTGCCGCAGCAGCGACTTCGGCGTCATCAGCACCAGCGGCTTGCGGTAGTTCCGCTTCAGCTGGCGGCGGAGCGCATGGAAGTAGTTCGCCGGCGTGGTCAGGTTGCAGACCTGCATGTTCCGCTCGGCGCAGAGCTGGAGGTAGCGCTCGAGGCGCGCCGAGGAATGCTCCGGTCCCTGCCCCTCGTAGCCGTGCGGCAGCAGCAGCGTGAGACCCGACATCCTGAGCCATTTCGTCTCGCCGCTCGCGATGAACTGGTCGATCACCACCTGCGCGCCGTTCGCGAAATCGCCGAACTGCGCCTCCCACAGCACCAGCGTGTGCGGGTCGGACAGCGTGTAGCCGTATTCGTAGCCGAGGACGCCGACCTCGGAGAGCAGCGAATTGTAGATGTCGAGCCGCGCCTGGTTCGGCTCGATGTTGTTGAGCGGCACGTATTCGTCCTGCGTGGACTGGTCGATCAGCACCGCGTGACGCTGGCTGAAGGTGCCGCGCTGGCAATCCTCGCCGGACAGCCTGACCCGGTGCCCCTCGAGCATCAGCGTCCCGAAGGCGAGCGCCTCCGCGGTCGCCCAGTCGACCCCTTCGCCGCTGTCGAGCGCCGCGCGCTTCTGCTCGAGCTGTCGGGCGATCTTCGGATTGAGGTCGAAATCCTCGGGCACCGTGGTAAGCGCGCGGCCGACCGCCGCGATCGCGTCGTCGCGCGCCGCCGTCGCGTCGTTCTCCAGCTCGCCGTCGTCCGACGCCTGCCTGATCCCGGTCCACTCGCCTTCCAGCCAGTCGGCCTTGTTCGGCTTGTAGGTCTTCGCCGCATCGGCGGCCTCGCCGAGACGCGCCTGGAATTCGTCCCACATCGCGGCCGAACGGTCGGCCGTGATCACGCCGTCCTGCTCGAGCCGGCCTGCGTAGATCGTGCGCGTGGTCTGCTGGCCGCGGATCGTCCGGTACATGGTCGGCTGGGTGAAGGCCGGCTCGTCGTTCTCGTTGTGCCCGTGCCGGCGGTAGCAGACGATGTCGAGCACCACGTCGGACCCGAATTGGTGACGGTAGCTGGCCGCCATGCGCGACGCGTAGATCACCGCCTCGGGATCGTCGCCGTTCACGTGGAAGATCGGCGCCTGCACGGTCTTCGCGACATCGGTGCAGTAGAGGCCGGAATAGGCGTGCGCCGGCACCGTGGTGAAGCCGATCTGGTTGTTCACCACGACGTGGACGGTGCCGCCGGTCCGATAGCCGATCAGCTGGCTCATCGCGAGCGTCTCGTAGACGCAGCCCTGGCCGGCGAAGGCGGCATCGCCGTGCATCAGGATCCCCATCACCGACCGCCGGTCCCGCACATCGCCCCGCATGTCCTGCTGGGCCCGCACCTTGCCGATCACCACCGGATCGACCGCCTCCAGGTGCGACGGGTTCGGCAGCAGCGAGATGTGCACGTTGTGACCGGCGATCTCGACGTCGGTCGAGGTGCCGAGATGGTATTTCACGTCGCCCGAGCCCTGCACGCTGTCGGGCTTCGAGGACACGCCGGCGAACTCGCTGAACACCGCGGTGAAGGGCTTGCGGACGATGTTGACCAGCGTGTTGAGCCGGCCGCGATGCGGCATCCCGATCACCACGGTGTCGGTGCCGGCGCCCGCGGCGGTCTCGATGATCGCGTGCAGCGCCGGGATCGTCACCTCGCCGCCTTCGAGCCCGAACCGCTTGGTGCCGACGTAGCGCTTCTGGCAGAACGCCTCGAAGCCCTCGGCCTCGGTCAGCTGGCGAAGGATCGTCAGCCGGTCGTCGGACGCGAACGCCGATCGCCAGGGCGCGCGCTCGATCCGGTCCTGGATCCACTCCTTGCGTCGCGGATCCTGCATGTGGAGGTATTCGACGCCGATCGAGCCGCAATAGGATTGCCGGAGCGCCGCCACCAGCTCGCCGACCGTCGCCGCACGCTTGCCGAGCAGCTTGCCGACCGCGTCGCCGAGATCGACGACCCGGTCGAGCGCGTCGCCACCGAAGCCGTAGCTTGCCGGGTCGAGATCGGGATGCGAGCGGAGCTTCTGCAGGCCGAGCGGGTCGAGCTTCGCCTCCAGATGCCCGCGCACGCGGTAGGAATGGGTGAGCTGGACCGCGTGGAGGCTGTCGTCGAGCCGGCGCTTCAGGGCCGCCTCGTCCACCGCGCCGGATGGCGCGGCAGATGGCGCGGCACCCTGTCTCCCGTCGCGGGCCGGCGGCGAGGGCTCCGCCGGCAGCGAGAAGCTGGTCGGCGCCCAGTCGGCGCCGGCCGCGTCGGCGAGCACCGCGCGCGCTTCGTCGTCCAGGGCCTCGAACAGGGAGGCGAAGGACGGATCGACGCTGCCCGGATCGCGCGCCCAGCGCGCGTAGGCGTTCGCCGTGAAGGCCGCGTTCGCCCCGCTGAACGCACCCGCCAGGATGTCGACGCCAGCCATCACTCCCGTCCTTTCCTGCCCGCCCCTCGGCTCCGTCTCGACGCGTCGAGACGGAATGTCGGCCGGACCGCGACCTCGTTACGGTCCGATCACGATATCGGGGCCACTCCTCTCCGGGTCAAACCCCGAGCGCCTCGAAGTCCTCGAGCAATTTCCTGACCGCGGCGCATGACCGGTCGAAGGCCGCCCGTTCGTCCGCGGTGAGCTCGACCTCCACGATCCGCTCCACGCCGGCCGCACCGATCACCACCGGGACGCCGACGTAGAGGTCGCGCTGCCCGTACTCGCCGTCGAGCCTCACCGCGCAGGGCAGGACGCGTCTGCGGTCCCTGAGATAGCTCTCCGCCATCGCGATCGCGGAGGCCGCCGGCGCGTAGAAGGCGCTCCCCTTCTCCAGCAGCTTCACGATCTCGCCGCCGCCGTTCGCGGTGCGGGTCACGATCGCCTCGATCCTCTCCCGGGTGGACCAGCCCATCCGGACCAGGTCCGGCACCGGCACGCCGGCGACCGTCGAGTAGCGGGTGAGCGGCACCATCGTGTCGCCGTGGCCGCCGAGCACGAAGGCGGTCACGTCCTCGACCGAGACGCCGAACTCCTCGGCGAGGAAGTGCCGGAACCGGGCGCTGTCGAGCACCCCCGCCATGCCCACCACCTTGCGGGCCGGGAGGCCGGAGCGGCGCTGCATCACCGAGACCATGATGTCGAGCGGATTGGTGATGACGATCACGAAGGCGTCGGGCGCGTGCTGCCGGATCCCGTCCGCCACCGTCCCGATCACCTCCGCGTTCTTCGCGAGGAGGTCGTCGCGCGACATGCCGGGCATGCGCGGGAAACCCGCCGTCACGATCACGACGTCGCTGCCGGCGATCGCGGCGTAGTCCGAGGTGCCGGACATCCGCGCGTCGAAGCCCTCCACCGGGGCGGATTGCATGATGTCGAGCGCCTTGCCGGCCGCGACACCGCCGAACACGTCGAACAGCACGACGTCGCCCAGTCCCTTGAGCCCGATCAGGTGGGCGAGCGTGCCGCCGATGTTTCCCGCGCCGACGAGGGCGATCCTGTGCCGTGCCATGAGAACTCCCGCCGCGCGCGCAGGGTCTCTCGCCGTGACCAACGGCGGACCCGCCTCGCCGTGGGCGACGGAGGCCTAGTCCCTTTCCGCCCCGTCGACAAGACGCGGCCACGACAGCAGAACGACGTCGCCTCGCCGCTCACGGGAGATGCGGCAGTGCCTGGTATTCCGGGCTCTGCATCTCGGCCAGTCGTGAGGCGGCGCGCTCGAAGCTGAATGCCTCGTCGCCCCGCTCGAGGATCCGGTCCGGCAGCGCGTCGGCCGAGGCGACCAGCTTCACCCTGGCCTCGTACAGCGCGTCGATCAGGGTGATGAAGCGGCGGGCCCGATCGACGTTCTCGGGGCCGAGGCGCGGGATCCGGTCGACCAGCACGGTGTGGAAGGCGTGCGCGATCGCGAGGAAATCGCCCGGGCCGAGCGGGCGGGCGCAGAGATCCTCGAAATCGAACCGGGCGACGCCCGCGGACGCGACCGGGATCGCGACGGTCCGCCCCGAGACCGCGAGCGCGGTCGGCGCCGGTGCCGCTCCCCCCGTCACCTCCGCGAAATCGGCGTCCATCAGCCGGTCGGCGCGCGGCCCGTTCGGGCAGTGCCAGGTCTCGCCGGCCACGCGCCGCTGCCGGCGGTAGTCGCGCGCGGCCCGGAGCTCGACCACGTCGAGGTGGCGGAGCAGCACCGCGATGAACGGCTTGAAGGCGTCCGCGCCGGGCCGGCCCTGGAACAGGCGCTCGGGACGGATGTTCGAGGTCGCCACCACCACGACGCCTCGCTCGAACAGCGCCTCGAACAGCCGGCCGAGGATCAGCGCGTCGGCGATGTCGTTGATCTGGAACTCGTCGAAGCAGAGCAGGCCGGCTTCCGAGGCGATCGCGTCGGCGAGCGGCGGGATCGGGTCGGCGTCACCCCCCTTGCGGGCCCGTTGCCCGTGCATCCGCGCATGGGCGTCCTGCATGAACCGGTGGAAATGGACCCGACGCTTCCGCGATCCCGGCACCGCCTCGAAGAACAGGTCCATGAGCATGGACTTGCCCCGCCCGACCGCGCCCACGAGGTAGACGCCGCGCGCCCGGGATGGCCGCGGCGACCGCGCCCCGTAGCGGCCGAGCCGGCCGAACAGGCCGCGCGACGACGGGACGGTCGGTTCGGGCGCCGCGACGAGTTCGTGCCACAGCCGGTCGAGCCGGACGGCCGCGTCGCGCTGGGCCGTGTCGGCGGCCAGCGCCCCGGCGGCCACCCGCGCGCGATACAGCGCGAGCGGGCCCTCGAAGGAAGGTCCGGCCGCGTGGATCGGGGTGTCGAGGATCGGAGCGTCGGTCACGGGCGGGTCCGGTACAGCCTGACGCTCGGCGCGGCAAACCCGGCCCCGCCGATCGTCCCGGGTGGCGATCAACCAATCGAGAGCCTTGTAACCCTTTCAACGCGGTCGCCGTTCGTTCCGCGAGATTGCAGGAACTTGGCAGGTGGCGATGACGCAGCGGGCGAAGGCGGGGGCGAAGGCGGCGGCGATCGGGCGGAACACGGCGCAAGGTGTTCTCGGCCTCCTGGCGGGGCTTGCGGTGCTGGCCGCGACCGCCGGCGCGTCCTTCGGCGCCGATCTCCGCATGACCGTCGAACAGCCGCACTTCACCTGCGAGGGCCATTCCAGGCACTTCTCGGACGTCGCGTTCCGTCCCGGGCAGGATGACGGCGCGCCTCTCCCGTGCTGCGACGGACAGAT
>CAXUBX010000140.1:0-5975 GCA_964249405.1 uncultured Acetobacteraceae bacterium
ATCTCGGTGTTGATTCCCCGCCGCTGGCCGTCCGGCAGGGTCTCGATCCCGCGGGGCTCCCCGAAATAGATGCCGCCCGTCGCTTCGCGGACGATCATCAGGTCTAGTCCCCGCACGAGTTCGGGTTTCAGCGCACTGGCGTCGACGAGCGGCGCGAGCACGGTCGCCGGGCGAAGGTTGGCGAACAGGCCGAGCTCGGAACGGAGACGCAGGATCGCGACCTCGGGCCGGTTCCCGAACGCCTCCTTCGCCCATCTCGGACCGCCGACGGCGCCGAACAGCACCGCGTCGGCCGCGGCGGCCCGACGCACGACCTCATCGGTGATCGGGACGCCGGTGGCGTCGATCGAGGCGCCCCCGACGAGGCCCTCCTCGATCGCGAAGGCGAGCCCGCGTCGCCGCTCCAGGACACGGACGACCCGGCCGACCTCCCGCATGACCTCCGGACCGATCCCGTCGCCCGGCAGGACGAGAAGCGAGCGCGTGTCCATCGTGCGGTCAGGCGCCGATCGCGATCGACGGGAACCAATCCTGGGCGCTCCGTCGCCCCGCCTCGAAGCGGGCGATGGCGGCCTCGTGCTGCATCGTCTGGTCGATGTCGTCGAGGCCTTCGAGAAGGAGATGGCGGCGGAGCGGATCGACCGCGAAGCCGACCTCCTCGCCGGACGGCCGCACGACGACGCTCCGTTCGAGATCGACGGTCAGCCTCGAATTCCCGCCGAGTGCCGCATCGTCCATCAGCGCGTCGCAGACCTCGCGGGCGAGCCGCACCGGAAGGATCCCGTTCTTGAAGCAGTTGTTGTGGAAGATGTCGGCGAACGACGGCGCGATGACGCAGCGGATGCCGAAGTCGAGCAGCGCCCACGGCGCGTGCTCGCGGGACGAGCCGCAGCCGAAATTGTCGTGCGCGATCAGGATCTCGGCCCGCCGGTACGGCTCGCGGTTGAGAACGAAATCCGGCCGCTCGTTCCCGGCGGGATCGTAGCGGAGGCCGTCGAACAGGTGGCGTCCGAGCCCGGTCCGCTCGATCGTCTTGAGGAAGCGCGCCGGAATGATCTTGTCGGTGTCGACGTTCGCGGCCGGCATCGGGGCTGCGATCGCGGTCAGCGTGCGGAAGGCCTGCATCAGAGGAACTGCCTCGCGTCCGTGAGCCGTCCCGCCACAGCGGCGGCGGCCGCCATCGCGGGTGACATCAGGTGGGTGCGCCCGCCCGGCCCTTGCCGGCCCTCGAAATTGCGGTTGGAGGTGGAGGCGCAGCGCTGCCCGGGGCTGAGCTTGTCCGGGTTCATGCCGAGGCACATCGAGCATCCGGCCTCGCGCCATTCGAACCCCGCCTCGATGAAGACGCGGTCGAGACCTTCCCGCTCGGCTTCCTGCTTCACGAGGCCGGAACCGGGGACCACCATCCCGCGCACCCCCTCGGCCACTCGCCGTCCGTGAACGACCGAGGCCGCGTCGCGGAGATCCTCGATCCGGGCGTTCGTGCAGGATCCGATGAAGACGACGTCGA
The DNA here is from genome assembly GCA_964249405.1 of uncultured Acetobacteraceae bacterium. Taxonomy (GTDB): domain Bacteria; phylum Pseudomonadota; class Alphaproteobacteria; order Acetobacterales; family Acetobacteraceae; genus CAXTPV01. Next base: position 1,511 of record CAXUBX010000140.1, read on the forward strand.
CCGCCAGCTCGTCGACGGGCTGGCCGGCCCGCAACCCCATGTAGTCGATCATCCGGGCGATCTGTGCCCGCCGCCCCTCGTCGGGCACGTCGGCAGGGTCGGGCACCAGACCGGTGATCGGCACGACGTCCTCGGGACTGGTTCCCCACGTGACGAGCGGCGCGATCGCCGATCCGTCGAGAACGACGGTGCTGTCATAGCCGGCACCCGGATCGGAAGGCAGGCTCCGCCAGTAATCGATCGCGCGCGCGAGGGCGTCTCCCTTCGGGGCGAACGGCCGGCCGCGGACGTAGTCGAACGTGGTGTCATCCGGCGCCACCAGGCCGGCCCGGGCGCCCGCCTCGATCGACATGTTGCAGATCGTCATCCGTCCGGCCATGTCGAGCGCACGGACCGCCTCGCCCGCGAACTCGATCACGTGGCCGTTTCCGCCGGCCGTGCCGATCCGGCCGATGATCGCGAGCATCAGGTCCTTGGCGCGGACGCCTCGACCGAGCGTGCCGTCGACCCGGATCAGCATGTCCTTCGACGGTCTCTGCAACAGCGTCTGCGTCGCGAGCACATGCTCGACTTCGGAGGTGCCGATGCCGAAGGCGAGGGCTCCGAGCGCGCCATGCGTCGAGGTGTGACTGTCGCCACAGACGATCGTCATTCCCGGCAACGAGAGGCCCTGCTCGGGCCCGACGATGTGCACGATGCCCTGCTCGGGCGAGAGCAGCGGAAAATAGGGCACACCGAACTCGGCGACATTCCGTTCCAGCGTCTCGACCTGAAGCCGGCTGTCGGCCTCCGTGATGCCGAGCCGGCGGTCCGACGTAGGCACGTTGTGATCGGTGACCGCGATCGTGGCGTCCGGCCGCCGCACCCGCCGCCCTGCCGACCGCAGCCCCTCGAAGGCCTGGGGCGACGTCACCTCATGGACGAGGTGACGATCGATGTAGAGCACCGCCGTCCCGTCGGGCAGGGCTTCGACGACGTGGCTGTCCCAGATCTTCCGAGCGATCGTGCGCATTGATCTCCCTCGAGCCTCTGCCGATCATTCGGCGGCGGCGGGCGCGACCTCGCGCGCCTTTTCGGCGATCCGCGCGGACTTGCCGCGCCGACCACGCAGATAATAGAGCTTCGCCCGGCGGACGTCGCCGCGGCGGACCACCTCGATCGCGGCGATCGTCGGTGCGTAGAGCGGGAACACGCGCTCGACACCCTCGCCGTAGCTGATCTTGCGCACCGTGAAATTCGAATGGAGGCCCTTGTTGGAGCGCGCGATGACGACGCCCTCGTAGGCCTGCACGCGGCTGCGCTCGCCCTCCACCACGCGGACCGAGACGCGGACCGTGTCGCCGGGCGCGAACGGGGGGATCGCGCGGTTGGCGACGAGGCGCTCGATCTGCTCGGCCTCGAGCGTCTGGATGATGTTCATGGCGAACTGTGCCTTTCGGGTGAGAGGTCGGGACGGCGCGTGCGTGTCGCGTCGCGCGCGGAGTCACGGCGCCAAGCGGCGATGGAGGCGTGATTGCCGGAAAGGAGCACGTCGGGGACGCGGCGGCCATTCCAGTCGGCAGGTCTCGTGTAGTGGGGATGCTCGAGGAGGTCGCGTCCGTCGGCGAAGCTCTCGGTCGCGGCACTCTCGGCCGCACCCATCACGCCCGGCAGGAGGCGCACGCAGGTGTCCAGCAGGACGAGGGCGGCGAGTTCGCCGCCCGACAGGACGTAGTCGCCGATCGAGACCTCGACGGCCCCGTTCGCCTCGAGCACCCTCTCGTCCACGCCCTCGTACCGGCCGCACAGGAGCAGCACGCCGGGACCGGCGGCGAGCCTCGCGCTGTCGGCCTGGCGCAACGGACGCCCGCGCGGCGTCGGATAGATGAGCGGAAGCCCCGCCGCGGCGCCGTCCCGGGCGTGCCTGATCGCGCGGTCGGCGACCTCTGGCCGCATCACCATTCCGGCGCCGCCGCCGAACGGCACGTCGTCCACCTGCCGGTGGATGCCCTCGCCGAACGCGCGGATGTCGTGGGTGTGCAGCGACCAGACGCCACGTTCGTGCGCACGGCCCGCGAGCGAGTGGCCGAGGGGACCCGGAAACATGGCCGGGAACAGCGTCAATACGTGCGCCCGCCAGGTCACGTGCGGGCCTCCACCTCGTCCGGCCGGCATACCGTCAAGGCGCCGCCGGCCAGATCGACGACCGGCACGGCATCGCGGGTGAACGGCACGAGGAAGCTCGCGCCGTCGTCGGGAGCGATCTCCAGGCTGGCTCCGGCGCCGTAATCGTGCACCGATCGGACCCGACCGATCGCGGCACCCTCCGGCGTGCGGGCACCGAGCCCGACCAGGTCGACCAGGTAGAACTCGTCCTCCTCGGGGTCGGGCAACGCGGCGCGATCGACATGGAGCCGGAGATTGACCACGCGCTCCGCGGCGGTCCGGTCGGGAAGCGCACGGCCCGCGGCGTCGAGCAACGCCGCGATCGCGTCGCCCCGCCACGACACGCGCCAGACGCGGCCGGCATCGTCCCGGAGCGTCATCCGGGCGAGTGCCTCCGGGCTCGACGCGTAGGAGGTGACGTGAACGAGGCCGCGAACGCCGTGCGGCCGTCCGACCACCGCCACCAGGATGTCCGCTCCGCCCGGCATGACCGTCCGACCGAGGTCCGTCAGGCCGAGGCGGCGGCGGCGGCGGCGCGCGCCTGCGCCTTCTTCTTCGGCGCGGACTGCTTCGGCTGCTCGCGGTACTCGGGCTTCGGGGCAAGGCCGGCATGGCCGAGGAAGCGCGCGACGCGGTCGGTCGCGATCGCACCCTGGCCGATCCAGTGCGTGATGCGCTCGCCCTGGAGGCGGACGCGCTCCTCGTGCTCGGCCGGCAGCATCGGATTATAGGAGCCGACCTTCTCGATGAAACGGCCGTCGCGCGGCGAGCGGCTGTCGGCGACCACGATGTGGTAATACGGTCGCTTCTTCGCGCCGGCTCGAGAAAGCCTGATCTTCAAACCCATGGCGGGGATTCCTTGATTGATTTCGGAAGGTGCTTGCTCAGAAGGGCCGGCGTCCGCCCGGCATCGGCGGCATGCCGCCGCGGCCCGCACCACCGCCGCCGCCTCCCATGCCGCCCATCAGGGCGGCCAGACCGCCGCGCATCAGGCCCTTCTGGCCGAGCTTGTTCATGCGCTTCATCATCGTGGAGATGTCGTCGAACTGCTTGAGCAGCCGGTTCACCTCCTGCACGGAAGCCCCTGATCCGGCAGCGATGCGCCGTTTCCGCGACGCCTTGATGATCTCGGGGCTGCCGCGCTCCTTCTTCGTCATCGACGAGATGATCGCCTGTTGACGTTGCAGGACCGTGGTGTCGAGATTGGCATTCTCGAGCTGGTCCTTGATCTTGCCGGCGCCCGGCAGCATGCCGAGGATGCCGGAGATGGAGCCCAGCTTGCCGATCTGACGGAGCTGGCTCGCGTAGTCCTCGAGATCGAACTTGCCGCGCAGCATCTTCTTCGCGACGCGTTCGGCCTCCGCCTCGTCGAGCGTCTCGCTCGCGCGCTCGACCAGCCCTGCGATGTCGCCGAGGCCGAGGATCCGGCCGGCCACGCGCTCGGGATGGAATTCCTCCAGCGCCTCGAGCTTCTCGCCCGAGCCGGTCAGCTTGATCGGCGCCCCGGTGACGTGGCGCATCGAGAGCGCCGCACCGCCGCGGGCGTCGCCGTCCATCCGGGTCAGCACGACGCCGGTGATCCCGAGCGTGTCGTTGAAGGATTTCGCCGTGTTGACCGCGTCCTGCCCGGTCATCGCGTCCACGACGAGGAGCGTCTCGTGCGGGTTGGTCGCGTCGCGGACGGCGCGAACCTCGTCCATCAACTCCTGATCGATCGACAGACGCCCGGCGGTGTCGAGCACCACGACGTCGTATCCCTCGCGCCGTGCGGTCTCGACGGCACGTCGGGCGATCGCGACCGGTCCCTGGCCCATCACCACGGGCAGGGATCCGACCGAAGCCTGTCCGGCGAGGAGCTGGAGCTGGAGCTGGGCGGCCGGACGCTGGACGTCGAGGCTGGCGAGCAGGACGCGCTTGCGTTCGCGGGCCCCGAGGCGGAGCGCGATCTTGCCCGAGCTCGTGGTCTTCCCCGAGCCCTGCAGGCCGACCATCAGGATGATGGCGGGCGGCGCGACCTGAAGGTTGAGGGGCACCGCCCCGGCGCCCCCGAGGGCGTCGACCAACGCGTCGTTGACGATCTTCGCGACCTGCTGGCCCGGCGAGATCGCCTCGAGCACCTCGGCCCCGAGGGCCCGCTCGCGGACGCGCGCGATGAAATCCCGGACCACCGGAAGGGCGACGTCGCTGTCCAGCATCGCGAGCCGGACCTCGCGGAGCGCCTCGGTGACATCGCCTTCGCTGAGGCGGCCGCGCTTGCCGAGCCGGTCAAGCGCGCCGCCGAGCCTGCCCGAGAGGGCGTCGAACATGGTTCCTGGTCCCG
>CAXUBX010000141.1:0-2372 GCA_964249405.1 uncultured Acetobacteraceae bacterium
CCGGGACGCTGCTCGGCCGGATCGGCCGTCTGGTCGAGGCGCGCGACGACGACCGCTGCGAGGCCGGGCGGGCCGGCGAGCGCGTCGCGACGCTGCGCGCCCGGATCGAGGAGGCGGGCGCCTCCGGTCTCGCCGAACGCCGCGACGAGATCCTGCGCACCCGCGAGGCCCTGGAGGCCGAGCGCGCCGCCCTCGACCGCGACGCCGACGCGCTGGCGCTCCTCGTCGCGACGCTCCGCGCGGCGGTGGCCGAGACCCGCGCGGTCGCCCTCGGCCCGCTCGTCCGGCGCATCGAAACCCATCTCGCGCGCCTGCTTCCCGGCGCCTCGGTCCGCTACGGCGAGGACTACGCCGTGCACGCGATCGCCCGGCGCGACGGCGGCGACGAGCCGTTCGCGGAGCTCTCGCACGGCACCCGCGAGCAGCTCGCGATCCTCGCCCGCCTCGCGCTCGCCGAGATGCTGCACGATCGCGGCCGTCCCGCCGCGGTCATGCTCGACGACGCGCTCGTGTTCTCCGATCCGGACCGCATCGATCGGATGTTCGACGTGCTCGCCGCCTGCGCCGCCCGCTTCCAGGTGATCGTGCTGACCTGCCGCGCCGACCTGTTCAGCCGGCTCGGCGGCACCAGGCTGTTCGTCGAGCCGGGGACCCTGCCGTGAGCCTCGCCCGCGTGATCCGCGGCCATGTCCGCACCCTCCTGGCCTTCGCGGTCGCGGTCGCCGCCTTCGTCGTCCTCCCGCGCTCGCTCGCGCCGTCGGCGAGGCTGATCGCGTCCTGGGACATCGGCGCGGTCTTCCTGCTCGCGGCGCTCTCGCTGATGTTCGCCTCCAGCCCGCCCGCGCGGATGCCCGAGCGCGCCGAACGCCAGCAGGAGGGCGAGTGGACCGCCTTCTGGATCACCGTGGGCGCCGTCGTCTTCTCCTTCGTCGCGGTCACCCGTGCGCTCTCCGGCACCAGCCACCTGACGGCGCGCGCCGCCGACATCCGGGTCGGCCTCGTCGCGGCGACGCTGCTGCTCTCCTGGCTGGTCACCCAGAGCATCTTCGCCGCCCGCTACGCCCACGAATGGTACGAGAGGCGCGCGTCCGGCGAGCTCGCCCGCGGCCTGAGCTTCCCCGACGAGGACGAGCCGGACTACTGGGATTTCGTCTACTTCTCGGTCGTGCTCGGCATGACGTTCCAGGTCTCCGACGTCGCGATCGGCGCCCGCCCGCTCCGGCGCCTCGCCGCCGTCCACGGGTTCCTCGGCTTCGTCTTCAACACGGTGATCGTGGCGCTCACCGTCAACCTGGCCGCAGCCCTGGTCTGACCACGCTCCCGCCCGGTGCCGCCGCGAGCGGGCGCCGCGCCAGTCGGAGGATCGGCCGCTCGAAGAAGCGCCACGACAGCGACGGCAGGGCCACGAACAGCGCGAGCAGGACCACGATCGCGACCGGACGGCTCCACCCTTCGGTCGCGATGCCCCGATCCGCCACCTGCAGCAGCGTCAGATGCGTGAGGTAGAGCCCGTACGACCGTTCCGCGACCAGCCGCACCGGCGTCGCGATGACCGAAGCCGGCCTCGCCATCGCGTCGAGCGCGAACAGCGTCAGCGCGAACCCGCCATCGGCGATGTCGGTCGCGAACACGTCGTGCAGCCGGATCGCGAACCGCCCCGATCCCTGCAGCCCGCCCCACCATTGCAGCGCCAGGATCGCGGCACCGAGGAGCGCGAGCACCCGGCGCCGGCGCCGCACCGCTTCCCCGAACCGTCCCGCGTCGACGAGGCACGCCGCCACCCCGAACGCGATCGCGTCGAGCCGCAGCAGCACGATCTGCCGGGTGACGTCGTTCCAGTCGATCCCCGCCGGCAGCGCCGCGCGGGCCGCGAGCGGCACCAGGAGGAACACCAGGGTCGCCGTCCGCATCGCCCCCGCCGCGCCCCCCCGGCGCCGTCGGCGCGCGATCAGCAGCACCAGGAGCGGGAACAGCACGTAGAACCATTCCTCGACGGCGAGCGACCAGGAGACCGGAAACCAGAAGGCCCGTGTCGGCCAGGCGAGGTTCTGCGTCATCGTCGCGAAGAACGGCAGCACCGAGGCGAGCCCGCCCGCCGGCGGCCAGACGAGCGGCAGCAGCGCGAGGCAGACCGCGTAGAGCGGCAGCGTCCTCGCCCAGCGCCGGACGAGGAAGGTGGCGAGCGTCCGCGGACGCGGATCGGCCGCGACCGTGCCGAGCAGGATCCGCCCGATCAGGAAGCCGCTCAGCACGAAGAACGCCTCGACGCCGAAGAAGCCGGACACCGCGAGGTGCGGCGGATCGGCGACCCGGTACCAGGAGGCGCCGAAGATCCCGGCGTGGCACGACACCACCATCAGCACGGCACCGGC
>CAXUBX010000141.1:2472-5975 GCA_964249405.1 uncultured Acetobacteraceae bacterium
TCGAACGGCACCTGCTGGTAGCGGACGGTCCTGCCCAGGACGTCGGACATGATCGCCGCGAGCTCGTTGAACGACAGCTCCTCGGGCCCGAGCACCGGGAGGTCGCCGGTCCCGCTCCACGACCGGTCGGTGAGCAGGCGGGCGGCGACGGCCGCGATGTCGCTGGTCGCGGTGTGAGGCAGCCTGCGGTCGCCGTCGAGCGGCCCGAACACCATCCCCCGGGTCCGGATCGGCTCCAGCTGCATCAGCATGTTGTCCATGAACGCCGGCATGGCGAGCCCGCGCTGCGCGGCGCCCGTGGCGGCCAGGAGGTCGTCCATCCGCAGCGAGACGCTGACCAGCCCGGCGGTTTCCTGCCAGCGCGTGCCGCGGCCGAGCGCGGTGACGTCCACGACGTGCCCGACGCGATGGCGCGAGATCGCCTCGCAGGCCGGCCGGGTGAACTCGACATAGGCCGCCTCCAGGTCCTCCGCGCGCGGATCGGGCGGCACGACCCAGAACAGGGCGTCCGCGCCGTCGAGCGCCTCGTCCAGCACCGCCGCGTCGCCGTGCGAGCCCTCCACGACCTCCGCCCGCGCCCGCACCTCCGCCGCCAGGCGGTCCGGGTCGCGCGCGATGACGCGGACGGGCTCGCCGGCATCGAGCAGCATCCCGGCGAGCCGGTGGCCGATCTGGCCGGTGGGCGTGGTGACGACGATCATCTCGGGTCCTCCTCGGAACGTTCATGCCGGGCAAAGGCGGAGAGGGAAGCTGCTCGCGCCGACCGGTTGCCGAAATCGTCCGGCGGGCTCGGGATCGCACGAGAACGACAGGATCGCACGAGAACGACAGGATCGCCGTGGCGTTGCCGGAAGATCGGTGGCGCTCGCTGCGGCTTGAGCTTTCGGCAGGGAAGGCGGCGCGACGGCGGGTGGCCGACGCGTTCCGCGCACGCGGGCTGCCGGTCGTGAACTTGGGTGCGGCTGCCCGGGGGAGACACGTTCGGTGCATCTCATCACATACCTGACGCGGATCCAGTTCGGTCCGGGAGCCCGCGGCGCATTGCGCGACGAGGTCGATGCATCCGGCGCAGCGCGCCCGATGGTCGTCACGGACCGCGGCGTCGTCGCGGCCGGTCTCGCCGAACAGGTCGAGGCGGCCTACGGAGGGCGGCTGCCGACGTTCGCGGACTGCCCGGAGAACCCGACCGAAGCGGCCGCGCGCGAGGCGGTGCGCTTCTTTCGCGAGCACGGATGCGACGCGATCATCGGCATCGGCGGCGGCTCCCCGATCGACCTCGCGAAAGCCGTGTCGCTCCTCGCGACCCATCCCGGCCCGCTCGAACGCTACGCCGCCATCGCGGGCGGCCTCCCGTCGATCACCGATGCCAAGCCGCCCGTGTTCGCCGTGCCGACGACGGCCGGAACCGGCAGCGAGGTCGGCCGCGCCGCGCTGATCACGCTCGAGGACGGGCGGAAGCTCGGCTTCATCTCACCGCACATGATCCCGAAGGCCGCGATCTGCGACCCGGACCTGACGCTCGGCCTGCCGCCACGCCTGACCGCGGCGACGGGCATGGATGCCGTCACCCACTGCATCGAGACCTTCATCAGCCCGAGATTCAACCCGCCGGCCGACGCGATCGCCCTGGATGGCCTCGCCCGCGCGATGCGCTCCATCCGGCGCGCGACCGAATGCGGCTCCGATGCGGCGGCGCGCACCGAGATGATGCTGGCGGCGCTCGAGGGCGGCATGACGTTCCAGAAAGGGCTGGGAGCCGTGCACGGATTGTCGCATCCGCTCGGCGGACTGAAGCTCCGACTCCACCACGGCACGCTCAACGCGATCCTGCTGCCGCACGTCCTCCGCTTCAACCTGCCGGTGATCCGGGACAAGCTGCCGAAGCTCCGCGACGCGATGCGGCTCGATGCCGATGCCGACCTGGCGGACGCGATGCAACGGCTCACGCGCGAACTCGGCATGCCGACCACGCTTTCCGCGCTGGGGCTCGGCCGAGAACATCTCGACGGCATCGCGGAAGCGGCGGTGCGGGATCATTCGACGGCGACGAACCCGCGCCCGATCGGCGCCGGCGATTACGCCGCGCTGCTCGAGCAAAGTCTCTGAGCGGCCCGCGCTGGTCGGTGCCCGAGGAGATGCGCGAGACGCATCGGACGCTCGACCGTCCTCACTCGGGGGGAACCGCCGCCGCGTCCGCGCCCGTGCTACCAGAACACCGTTCCATCATGCCGTCCAAGCGGCCGGAAGCCGACCGTCCGCGCTCCGCTCCGTTCCGGGCGGCGTCGGTAGCCGGTCAGCCGCTGCGCGAACGCCACGGTCGGCATCTCGACATGGCGGCGGAAGATCTCCGCGGCGACGATCACCGCGGCCGCCACCACCGGAAACCACCAGACCGGAAGCACGCCGCCGCCGAGCGCGACGGCGGCCATGATGATCGGCACGTGCAGGAGATAGAGGCTGTAGGACTGCCGGCCCAGCCAGAGCAGCGGCCGGGTCGAGAGCCAGGCCTGCACCCGGGCGCTCGCGAGCACCGCGGCGAGGATGACCGCGGCGCCGACCCCGATCATCCGTTCGTGCTCGACCGGCCAGGGCGCCCAGGCGATCAGGCAGCCGGACCCGAGCAGCAGCACGCCGAGCCATCCGCCGCCCCGGTGGGCGAGCGCGGCGATCCGCCGCCGGTTCACCGCCACCGCGACCCCGAGCAGGAAGAACTCCGCGAAGTGGAACGTGTCGCCCGGCCAGTTCAGGGCACGCGAGAGATCGGGACCGAGCACCATGTTCGCGCCATGCCCGAGCACCACCAGCAGCGCCAGCAGCGGCAGCAGCGCCCGGTTGCCCCAGCGCGCGGCGGCGAAGGCCAGCACCGGCAGGATGAACGCGACCCGGACCTCCCACACCAGCGACCAGATCGCTTCGTTCATGTACTCGCTGGCGTGGGTGTTCATCACCAGCGCGACGCTCGGCACCGCCGCCCAGCCCGGCTCGAACACCCAGCCCAGGGTACGGACGTAGAGGCTCGCCTCGGGCAGCGGGTGGCCGCCGAGCAGCACGCTTCCCGCGGCGGCGATCGCCATCGCCGCCAGATAGGGCGGGTAGATCCGGCAGAACCGCCCGAGCAGGTATCGGCCGTAGCCGGCCGGCCGGCCGTCGAGCCAGGGCAGGCTGAGCACGAATCCGCTGAGCACGAAGAACAGGATCGCCCGTTCCTGGCCGGCCCAGACCAGCCGGAGCGGCGTGTCGATCAGCAGCCATTCGACCGTTCCGTGTTCGCCCGTGCGCGGGAGATTCCACTCGGTGTTCGCGAACACCGCCTGGGTGAGCAGCATGTGATGGGCCAGCACCATCATCGCGCAGACGCCGCGCAGCCCGTCGAAGGCCACCACCCGCTCCGAGGGAAGGGGCGCGGAATGCGCCGGCCTGGAGGCGTTGATCCGGTCCGGCAGCGGGCCTCGGGCGGACAGGAACATCGCATCGTCTCCGGGGTCGTCGACGTCCGGCCCATG
>CAXUBX010000142.1:0-5738 GCA_964249405.1 uncultured Acetobacteraceae bacterium
GCAGCGGGGCGGCGAAGCCGCCGCACACGACGTCGCCGAGCACGTCGAAGATCACCACGTCGGTGTCCTCGAGCAGGTGATGCTCGCGGAGCAGCTTCACCGTCTGGCCGACCACGTAGCCGCCGCATCCGGTGCCGGCCGGCGGGCCGCCCGCCTCGACGCACATCACCCCGCCGGTGCCCTCGAACACGAAGTCCTCGGGACGCAGCTCCTCGGGGTGGAAGTCGACGCCCTCCAGCACGTCGATCACCGTCGGGATCAGCCGCTTGGTCAGCGTGAAGGTGCTGTCGTGCTTCGGGTCGCAGCCGATCTGCAGCACCCGATGACCGAGCCGGGCGAAGGCGGCGCTGAGGTTCGACGACGTCGTGCTCTTGCCGATGCCGCCCTTGCCGTAGATCGCGAAGGTCCTGGCCGCGCGCGCCCCGCGCCCGACCTCGACCCGGACCTGCACGCTGCCCTCGGCGTCGGCGCAGGTGCCGCAGCCCGAAGCGACCGCCATCCCGTCCATCACGCGGCCTCTCCCATCGAAACCAGCCCCTCGACGCGATCCTCGATCAGGTCGCTCGCGCGCTGCAGGGCGGCGCGCGTCGCCGCGTCCGGCGACCAGTAGTTCCGTTCGCCCGCCTCGATCAGCCGGTTCACGAGGCGCGCCGAGGCGAGCGGATTGAGCGTCAGGATGCGGTCGCGCATCGCCTGGTCCTCGACGAAGGTCTCGGTGATGCCGCGCCAGACCCAGGGCTGCACCTCGCCGGTGGTCGCCGACCAGCCGAGCGTGTTGGTGACCGCGCATTCGAGATGCCGCACCCCCTCGCCGCCATGCGCCAGCATCGCCTCGACGTAGACGGGATTGAGCGTGCGCGTGCGGGTCTCGATCGCCACCTGCTCGGAGAGCGTGCGCACGGTGCCGGCCGCGCCGCGCGTCTGGTCGCCGATGTAGATCGGGGATTTCTCGCCGCCGCGCGCCCTCGTGACCGCGCGGCCGATGCCGCCGAGCGTGTCGAAATAGTGGTCGATCGTGGTCACCCCGAGCTCGACGCTGTCGAGGTTCTGGTAGCTGAGGTCGACGCGGCCGAGCATGTCCTGGAACAGGGCGGGGTCGCGACGCGCGGCGCCGTCGAGCCCGTAGGCGTGGCCCTTGCGGCGCACGAAGGTCTCGGCGAGCTCGTCCTCGTCGTTCCAGGTGCCGGCGTCGACGAGATGGTTCACGTTCGAGCCGTAGGCGTCGGACGCGTTGCCGAACACGCGGAGCGCGGCATCCTCGAGCGAGACGCCGTGCGCCTGCTGGTATTCGAGGGCGTGGCGACGGATCGGGTTCTGGTCCTCGGGCTCGTCGGCGGCGGAGGCGGCGAGGAAGGCGGCCTCGGCCAGCAGGCGCACCTGCATCGGCAGCAGGTCGCGGAAGATGCCGGAGAGCGTCACCACGACGTCGACGCGCGGACGAGCGAGCCGGTCGAGCGGCACCAGGGCGGCGCCGGCGACGCGGCCGTAGCTGTCGTGGCGCGGCTCGGCGCCGATCAGCCAGAGCGCCTGGGCGAGCGGGCCGCCCTCGGTCTTCAGGTTGTCGATCCCCCAGAGCACCATCGCGACGGTCTCGGGAACGCCGCGCCCCTCGTCGCGATGGCGGGCGAGCAGGCGCTCGGCCTGGCGCGCGCCGTCCTCGCGGGCGAACGCGCTCGGGATGCGGAACGGATCGAGCCCGTGCAGATTGCGCCCGGTCGGCAGCATGTCGGGGTTGCGGAGGAAGTCGCCGCCGGCGACGGGGCGGATGTAGCCGCCGTCGAGCGCGTGCAGGATCGCCGGGATCTCGTGATCGGCGCCGAGCAGCCCGTCGAGGGCCGCGCGGCGGTCGGGCTCGGTGATGCCGCCCGCGTCGAGCATCGCGGCGCGCGCGTCCGCGTCCGGCGGGCTGCCGACGACGTGGAGCCCGTTCGGGATCAGCGTCTGCTCGAGCTCGACGAGGTGGCACCGGAGCGCCTCGATGTCGCTCGATCTGCCGTCGAGATCGACGATCGCCGCCTGGGTTCCGATCAGGGTGGCGAGCGCCTCCCGCTCGGCGGCGTCGGCCTCCGGCGGCAGCGCCCGCCAGCGCTCGATCGAGGCCTTGAGGTCGAGCAGGCCGCGATAGAGACCGGCCGTGCCGAGCGGCGGCGTCATGTAGGAGACCAGCGTCGCACCGGCGCGGCGGCGCGCGAGCAGCCCCTCGGACGGGTTGTTCGCGGCGTAGAGGTAGACGTGCGGGACGTCGCCGATCAGCCGGTCCGGCCAGCAGGCGGCGGAGCATCCGGCATGCTTGCCGGGCATGAACTCGAGACCGCCGTGGGTGCCGAAATGCAGCACCGCGTCGGCGGCGAAATCCTCGCGGATCCAGCGGTAGAAGGCCGAGAAGGCGTGCGTCGGCGCGAAGCCGCGCTCGAACAGGAGGCGCATCGGGTCGCCCTCGGTGCCGAGGGCCGGCTGCACGCCGACGAAGACGTTGCCGAACCGGGCGCCGAGCACCAGGAGGTTCGCGCCGTCGGTGTTGTGCCGTCCCGGCGCCGGCCCCCAGACCGCCTCGATCTCGCCGAGATGGGTCTCGCGCCGGACATGGTCGGCGGCCGCGATCCGGGTGTGGACGTTGGCGTCGGTGCCGTTCAGCGCCGCGTTGCCGCCGAGGATGGCGTCGCGCAGCGCGTCGACGCTCTCCGGCACCTCGACGCGGTAGCCGGCGGCGGCGAGCGCGGCGAGCGTGTTCCGGAGCGAGGCGAACACCGAGAGATGGGCCGCGGTGCCGACCGCGCCCGCGTTCGGCGGGAAGCCGTAGAGCACGATCGCGACTCGCCTCGCCTCCCGCGCCGAGCGGCGGAGCGCCACGAGCGCGGCGACGCGGGCGGCCAGACGCGCCGCGCGCTCGGGCTCGACCTGCATGCGCCGCTGCTGGTCCGGGGCGGACGACGACGACCGGCCGCCATACGTCATCGGCCAGATCGCGCCGTCGAGCTCGGGGATCGAGACCATCATCGCCGCCTCGACCGGCAGCAGGCCGCGCGGGTCGCCGCGCCACTGCTCGAGCGTCTGGAACTCGACGGGGTGGGCGGCGACGTAGGGGACGTCGAGCCGGGCCAGCATGTCCTCGGCGGCGCGCGCGTCGTTGTAGGCGGGACCGCCGACCAGCGAGAAGCCGGTGAGCGAGACCACCGCGTCCACGGTGGCCGCACCGTCCGCGGTGAAGAACGCCTCGATCGCCGGGCGCTGGTCGAGGCCGGAGGCGAAGGCCGGCACGACGCGGAGCCCGCGCGCCTCGAAGGCGGCGATCACCCCGTCGTAGTGGGCGGTGTTCGCCCCGAGAAGGTAGGACCGCATCAGGAGCAGGCCGACCGTTCCCGCCGCGTCGGCGCGGCCCGGCAGGTCGGCGAGCACGGTCGTGAGCCGGCCGGGGATCGACGGATGGTAGAGGCCGAGTTCGGGGTAGTCGCGCGGCGCGCTGGCCGGCAGCGTGCCGCGGAGCGCCGCCCGCGGGCCGGCGGCGTAGCGGTCGATCAGCAGCCGCATGAGCTGCACGAGGTTGGCTTCCGATCCCGCGAGCCAGTACTGGAGCGAGAGGAAGTAGGCGCGCGCATCCTGCGCGGCGCCCGGGATGAAGCGGAGGATCTTCGGCAGGCGCTTCAACATGCGCATCTGGTCGCGCCCGCTCGCAGGCTGGCCGTTCTTGCCACGCGAGCCGCGCAGCCGCTTCAGCAGCGCCAGCGCCCCGCCCGCCTCGCCGGACATCGAGAAGCGGCCGAGCCGGGTGAGCCGCACCACCTCGCCCGCCGACAGCGCGCAGAGCATCGCGTCGCAGCCATCGCGACGCGCGGCCAGCGCCGGGAGCACCGCGCGGATGTGCTCGTCGAGGAACAGCATCGTCGCGATCACGATGTCGGCGCGCGCGATCGCGTCGTGGCAGGCGGCGAGGCGGGCCGGATCGTGGCCCCATTCGTCGGCGGCGTGGACCGTGAGCGCGAGGCCGGGGCAGTCGGCGCGGAGGATCGACGCGGCCGAGAGGGCGGCGTCGGCGAGGTGGCTGTCCATCGTCACCACCGCGACGCGGATGGCGACGGGAGGAGGCTCAGCGCGCGAAATGGGCTTTGGCATCGTACAGGGTCTCGATGCTGACGGTGGCGAGGCCGCGCTCGCGCGCGAAACGTTCGGTGTTGCGGCGGGCGCGGCCGCGCACGAAGACGGGGATGCGCCGGAGCTCGCGCTCGGCTTCCGCGGACCAGGCGGGCGCGGACCAGGCGGGCGCGTCGGCCACCGTCACGGCGGCCTCCGCGGCTTCGGGACGGGACGGCGTCGCGAGATGGGACGGCGCGGCGTCGGGGCCGAACTCCTTGTCCTCGCGGAACATCGCGAGCAGATGCTCCTCGAGGCCCATCATCAGCGGGTGGACGAAGCTGTCGAACAGGACGTTGGCGCCCTCGAAGCCCATCACCGGCGAGAACCGCGCGGGGAAGTCCTGCACGTGCGCCGGCGCCGAGATCACCGCGCAGGGGATGCCGCGCCGCTTGGCGATGTGGCGCTCCATCTGGGTGCCGAGCACGAGCTCGGGATCGGCCGCCTCGATCGCGGCCTCGACCTCGAGCGTGTCGTCGGTGACGAGCGCCGCGACGCCGTGCCGCGCCGCCTCCTCGCGGACGGCGCGCGCCTGCTCGCGCGAATAGGTGCCGAGGCCGGCCAGCGTGAAGCCGAGCTCGCGTGTCGCGACCCGGGCCGCGGCGATCGCGTGCGTCGCGTCGCCGAACACGAAGACGCGCTTGCCGGTGAGGTAGTGGCTGTCGACCGACTTCGCATACCAGGGAAGCCGGAGGCCGGCCGCGTCCGCGATCGCGTCGATGTCGACCGGGCCGAGCCCGGCGGCCGCGGCGACCTCGCGGACGAAGTCGCCCGTGCCGCCGACGCCGATCGGAACCGCACGCACCGTCTTCTGCCCGAAGCGGCGTTCGAGGAAGGCGGCGGCGGGATCGGCGATCTCGGGATAGAGCACGATGTTGAACGAGGCGGCGCCGAGACGCGCGAGATCGGCGATCGAGGCGCCGAGCGGCGCCACCACGTTCACCGCGACCCCGAGCCGGGCGAGCAACGCGGTGATCTCGCGGATGTCGTCGCGGTGGCGGAAGCCGAGGCTGGTCGGGCCGAGGATGTTGCAGCTTCCGGGACGCCGCTCGACGTCGGAGGCCGAGAGGGCGCGGACGATCTGGTAGAAGGTCTCGGCGGCGCCCCAGTTCTCCCGCCGCTGGTAGGCGGGGAGTTCGAGCGCGATCACCGGGATCGGCAGGCCGAGCGCGCGCGCGAGGCCGCCCGGATCGTCCTGGATCAGCGACGCCGTGCAGGTCGCGCCGACCAGCAGGAGATCGGGCCGGAAGCGCTCGGCGGCGTCGCGCGCGGCGTCCTGGAACAGGGTCGCGGTGTCGCCGCCGAGATCGCGGGCGCCGAACGTGGTCCAGGTCACCGGCGGCCTGGTGTCGCGCCGCTCGATCATGGTGAACAGGAGATCGGCGTAGGTGTCGCCCTGGGGCGCGTGGAGCACCAGGTGGACGCCGCGCATCGCGCTCGCGACCCGCATCGCGCCGACATGCGGCGGTCCCTCGTAGGTCCAGAGCGCGAGTTCCATGTCAGGCCGCCTCGAGCAGGCGCCGGCGCGCGAGCGGCCGGACGAACAGCGCGGCGAGATCGGCGGCGTGCTCGTAGCCGTGGATCGGGCTGAACACGAGCTCGATCGACCA
>CAXUBX010000143.1:0-5698 GCA_964249405.1 uncultured Acetobacteraceae bacterium
GTCACACGAGACTGGCGAGCGCCGCATCGAGGCGGACGGCCTCGCCCCGGGATGCCGCCAGCCGCTCGCGCGTCTCGGCCACGATCTCGGGCCGGGCGCGTTCCACGAAGTCCGGCCGGGCGAGCTTCGTCTCCAGCTTCGCGGCCTCGGCGCGCGTGCGGTCGCGCGACGCGGCGAGGCGGGTCCGCTCGGCGGCGAGATCGATGATTCCGGCGAGCGGCACCACCAGCGTCGCCTCGTCGAGTATCGCCTGCGCGCTGCCGTCCGGAGGCGACGCGCCGTCCAACGTCTCGATCGTCTGGATCCGCGCCATCCGGGCGAACGCATCGGCGTAGGCACGGGCGCGCGCCACCGTCGCCGGCCGAGCCTCGCGCAGCAGCAGCGGAAGCCGGGCACCCGCCGGCACATTGAGTGTGGAGCGGAGCGAGCGGATCTCGCCGATGGCGCGCAGCACCCACCCGAGTTCGGCGCGCGCCTCGTCCTCGTCCGGAACGACCTGAGCCGTCGGCCATGCCGACCGGATCAGCCCCTCCCGATCCGCGAGCCCGAATGTTCCAGCGAGCGCCTCGGTGACGAACGGCATCGCCGGATGAAGCAGGCGCAGCACGACACCGAAGACGTGCGCCGCGACCGCGCGCAGCTCCCCGTCGACGGCCAGCTCGGGCTTCGCAAGCTCCAGAAACCAGTCGCAGAACACGTTCCAGGTGAAGCGATAGACCGAGCTCGCGTAGTCGTCGAAGCGGAACGCGTCGAGGGCGGCGGTCGCCGCCGCCGCCGCGTCGTTCGCCTCCGCCAGGATCCAGCGTGCGAGCGGCGAGCGCACCGACGCGGGATCGAACGCGAGCGGACGGGCCGCCCCGTTCATTTCGAGAAGGCGAGCTGCGTTCCAGAGCTTGGTGACGAAGGTCCGGCTTTCCTCGACGCGACGCGCCGACAGCTTCAGGTCCCGCCCGGGACCGGTGAGGAGCGCGATCGCGAAGCGGAGACTGTCGGCGCCGTATTGCTCGATCAGCTCCAGAGGATCGATCCCGTTCCCCTTGGATTTGCTCATCTTCTGGCCACGCTCGTCCCGCACGAGGCCGTGGATCACCACGGTGCGGAACGGCACGTCGCCGGTCAGGTGGATCCCCATCATCATCATCCGGGCGACCCAGAAGAAGATAATGTCGAACCCGGTGACGAGGACGTCGGTCGGATAGTAGCGGGCGAGCTCGGCCGTCGCCTCGGGCCAGCCGAGCGTCGAGAACGGCCAGAGCGCCGATGAGAACCAGGTGTCGAGCACGTCCGGATCCTGCTCGATCGTGACCGCGCGCCCGTAGTGCGACGCGGCCTCCGCCGCGGCCGCGGCCTCGTCGGTGGCGACGAACACGGTCCCGTCCGGTCCGTACCAGGCCGGGATCCGATGACCCCACCAGAGCTGGCGACTGATGCACCAGGGCTGGATGTCGCGAAGCCAGGCGAAGAACGTGTTTTCCCATGTCGGCGGCTGGAACACGGTACGGCCCTGCTCCACCGCCGCGATCGCCGGTCCGGCGAGGGTCCCGGCATCGCAGTACCACTGCTCGGTCAGTCGCGGCTCGACGACGGCCCCGCCCCGTTCGGCGTGCGGAACCTGGTGCACATGCGCCTCCGTGGCCACCAGGAGGCCGAGGCGGTCGAGTTCGGCCACGATCGCCGCCCTTGCCTCGTCGCGCGTCCGACCCGCCAGCGAGCGCACGAACGTCTCGTCGGCGAGACCGGCGACCGTCACGAGGTCGGCCTCGATCTCGCCGAGGGAGATCCGGCCGCCCTCGTCGAGGATCGACGGCATCGCGAGCCGGTGCCGGAGGCCGACCGCGAAATCGTTGAAGTCGTGCGCCGGCGTGATCTTGACGGCACCGGTCCCCTTCTCCGGATCGGAATGGGTGTCGGCGATGATCGGGATGCTGCGACCGGTGAGCGGCAGGATCACGCGCCGCCCGTGCAGGCCGGCATAGCGCGCGTCGTCGGGGTGGACCGCGACCGCGGTGTCGCCGAGCATGGTCTCGGGGCGCGTCGTCGCGACCACGATCGAGAGCCCGTCCGGGCCTTCGACCGGATAGCGCAGATGCCAGAGATGGCCGCGCACTTCCCGGCTCTCGACCTCGAGGTCCGAGATCGCGGTGCGGAACGCCGGATCCCAGTTCACCAGGCGCCGGTCGCGGTAGATCAGGCCCTCGCGATGCAGCCGGACGAAGGTCTCGCGGACCGCGGCCGAGAGACCCTCGTCCATGGTGAAGCGCTCGCGAGGCCAGTCGAGGGAGGCCCCGAGGCGGCGGAGCTGGCCCGTGATCGTGCCGCCGTGGGCCCGCTTCCAGGCCCAGACCCGGTCGACGAACGCCTCGCGGCCGATCGTGCGCCCCGTTGTGCCTTCCGCTTCGAGCTGCCGCTCGACCATGAGCTGCGTCGCGATGCCGGCGTGATCGGTGCCGGGCATCCAGAGCGCATCCCGTCCGCGCATCCGCGCGCTCCGGATCAGGATGTCCTGCAGCGTGAAGTCGAGCGCGTGGCCGATATGGAGGCTGCCCGTGACATTGGGCGGCGGGATCACGATGGTGAACGGGTCTGCGGCCGAGCGCGGATCGGCCGCGAACCCGCCATTCTCCTCCCAGCCGCGGTAGGTCGGCTGCTCGAATACGGCGTGATCGAAATGCTTGTCCAACATGGCCCGGATTGTAGAGCGGCCGGCCGGGGAGCGCGACGTGGCGCGCGCGATCAGTCCTCGCTGCCGGCGATCCGCGCGATCTCGGCACGCACGAGCCGCTCGACGAGAGGCGGCAGGTGCGCGTCCAGCCATTCCCGCAGCAGCGGCCGCATCTCGTCGCGGACCAGGTCCTCGATCGTCGGGCCGCCTCGACTGACCCGAAGATGGGCCTGCTCGCGGGAGGCGGCGCGCAGGGACGCGAGCGATCGCCCCGCCGACCTCGCCGCATCGCCGCCGACCACGGGGTCGGCCGCCGGCGACGCCTGACCGGGCGCCGGAACGGTATCGGCCGGGGTCGGCGCCGGCGGGTCGATCATCATGCCGTGGTCGAGGTTCAGGATCCCGTCATCCCGCTCCGACGACGGTTCCTTGGACGGCCCGGTGTCGGCGAGGATCCGGCGGACCGAGTCGAGGATGCCATGATCCTCGTCGTTTCGTGCACGATCGCTCAAGTCAGCCTCCCCATGCGGTGACGTGTCGGCAAGGTCATCCCGGCTGGCCAGAGCCGTTCAGCGTCCGGGCTGTGTCACGGCGTAGTCGTTGGTTCCCCAGAGACGGTCCTTGACGGCGTTGTAGTAGGCGGTGTCGTCGTAGAGTGGCACCTGGAGCGAAAGGTCACGCGCCGTCAGGCGTCCGAGCGCGTCGGCCACCTGGTAGGATGCCGTCACCAGGGTTGTCAGGTTCTGAACGAGCGTCGTCTGCGCGTTCAGCAAGGTCTGCTGCTGCAGCAGCACGTCGAGCGTGGTGCTGGTGCCAACGATCGCCTGCCGTTCGACGCCATCGAGCGCGATGAAGCCGGCGCGCACCGCGGCGCGGTCGCTGTCGATCGCGGCGCGCGTCGAGGAGAGCGTCTGCCAGGCCGAGACCGCCTGCTGGAGCGCCGTGCGACGCGCCTCGTCCACCTGGCGGTGCGCCTGCTGCTCCGTCTGGCGGGCCTGGCGTACGGCCGCATATTCGGCGCCCCCCTGGTAGAGCGGGATGTTGAGATTGAGCAGCGCCTCGAACCCCTGGGCGAACACCCCCTGCTCGCCTTCGTTGTTCTGCTGGAAATACTCGCCTTCCGCCGAGAGCTTCGGCATCAGCGACGAGAACGCGACATCGACGGCGTCGCGGTCCGACGCCTCGGTGAACAGCTGATAGACGACGCTCGGATTGTTCTCGACCGCGTTCACCATCGCCTGCTGCTCGGTCTTGACCGGCAGCGACAGGGGCTGCGGATCCACGAGATCGTCCGGCGGCGGCGAGCCGACCTGCTGGAGGTAGGTCGCGTAGGAGGTCTGGAGGGTTCCCTCTGCGCTCTGGCGCTGCGATCGCGCGAGCGCGAGCGAAGCCTCGGCCTGAGCGACGTCGGTCCGGGTGATCTCGCCGACCTTGAAGCGGTCCTGGGTCGCACGGAGCTGCTCGGCCAGCACCTGCTCGTTGTTGATCTGGAGGGCCAGGAGCTGCCGGTCCTCGATGACGCCGACATAGGCCTGAACGACGTCGAGCAGCACCGTCTCCTCGGTCGCGAGAAGGTTGGCGCGCTCGGCCATGACGCGGTTGACCGCCTCGTGCGTCTGCGAGGTGGTCCGGCCACCATTGTAGATCGGTTCGGTGATCGTGCCGGTCGCCTGATAGCCGAGCGGGTTGATCCGGTAGGAGAAGCCGTTTCCTCCGGTCGCGGCCCCAAGAGTGCCGGTACTCGGCAGGGTGGCGCCGCCCGAGACGACCTCGGACGTGTTCTCGTAGGATCCCGACGCCGCCACGGTGACCGTCGGGCGCCACCCCGCCAGTGCGGTCGGCACGTTCTCGTCGATCGAGCGCTCGTTGGCACGCTCGGCCTGAAGCTGCGGATTGGTGAGATAGGCCTCCGCGAGAGCCTGCTGGAGCGTGTGCGGAACCAGCAACGGCGCGTTGCTCACGCCGGCGGCGCGCGCGAGGCTTCCGTCCGGCATCCCGGACAGCACCGTGCTCTCCGCCAGTATCGCCGCAAGCCCGATCGCGGTGCTGAACCCGGTTCTCCTCATGGCCGCGTCGATCCCCCAAGCCCCCAAGCCGACAGGCTTCCTGCCACAGCCCGCCTGGCGCCGCCAGCATCGGACGGTTCAGAAGACGAAGCGGCGCGCCCGCGCATAGCCCGGACGAAGGCTCGCCTGGGCGTCGAACACCGGACGGAGGCGAAGCTCGGCGCCGGCACGCTCGCCAATTACGGCCCGCCCGGGGCGTCCCGGCTCCAGCAGGACGGTGAGCAGCCGGCCGCCGGTGGGCGAGAGCGTGGCCGCGAGATCATCGGGAATGAACTCGACCCCGCCGTCGATCAGCACGAGATCGAATGTCCCGCCCGTCGGGAGATCACGTCGCCATTCGACCGTCGCGCCGACGGCGTGGCACGCGGCCAAGCCGCTCGCACGAAACGCGTCGTGTGGTTCGACCGCGGTCACCGCGAGACCGAGGCGCTCGAGCACGGCGGCCGCATAGCCGGTGCCCGCCTCCATCACGAGCGCCCGCTCGCCGCGCCGGGGCTCGCCCGCCTGGAGCAGGCGGGCCAGAACGCGAGGCTCGGTGAGCGCGTGACCCTCGCCGAGCCCGATCTCCCGGTCGATATAGGCGATCGCCGCGAGATGGGGCGGGACGAAGAGCTCGCGCGGCAGGTCGCCCATCGCGGCCAGGAGATGCGGATGGCGGACGCGCTCCGGACGGATCTGCCCCTCGATCATGCGTTGTCGGGCGGTGGCGAAGTCGTCGGAAACCGGCATCAAAGAGTCCTCGACCGGGCGCGGAACGTGCAGGCGGCGACGGGGGCTTTACCGGTCACGTCGTCCGGCGGCAATCACGCCGGTCCCGGCGGCCGGGCGGCGGGACGAGAACCCGCTTGACCGCGCCACCCGGCCTCGACGATATGCGCCGACCCGTGCGGCCCTGGTCCGGTGGCAGAGTGGTGATGCAGCGGACTGCAAATCCGCGAATGTGGGTTCGATTCCCGCCCGGACCTCCACG
>CAXUBX010000144.1:0-5614 GCA_964249405.1 uncultured Acetobacteraceae bacterium
GCCCGTCATCGCGATGGTGGCGCTCCGGTCGAGTACGGAGGCGATCTTCTCCTCGCTCCAGGGCGTGAAGGTCCGCACCGCTTCCAGCGCCTGTTGGAGGATCGGCATGTGGTCGATCCCGGTGACCTGGAGACTGATCGGGAGGTTCATCGGATACTGCAGCATGTCGATCGGCGAGACGACCTTCGACTGGTAGATGAAGGTGTCGCCGAACGCCTTCATGCCGATGATCCCGGTACCGTGCTTCACGGCGATCGGCACCACGATCTGCTGGAAGCTGTCGTAATGGGCGTCCATGATGTTGAGCGGCATCTGCACGGTGTCGAAGTGGAAGCCGTGCGCGTCGGCGACCTCGAACATGTGCTTGTGGATCATCGGCGATTTGTGGCCGGTGAAGCCGATGTAGCGGACCTTTCCCTCGTCGCGCGCCTTCAGCATCGCCTCGAGCGCACCGCCCGGTGCGAAGATCCTCTCGGGGTCGTCCATCCGGATGATCTCGTGGAACTGGATCAGGTCGACGTGGTCGGTGCCGAGGCGGCTGAGGCTGGTCTCGAGCTGCCCGCGCGCCGCCTCTGCGGTGCGGCCGTCGAGCTTCGTCATCAGGAACACGCGGTCGCGCCAGCCGTTGCGGAGCGCCCGGCCGAGCCGAACCTCGCTCTCGCCGCCGTTGTAGTCCCAGCAATTGTCGAAGAAGTTCACGCCGTTCCCGATCGCGGCGTGCACGATCCGGACGGCCTCCTCGCTGGTCGTGCCGCTGGTCGGCTTGGCGAGATGGAAGCCGCCGACGCCGATCAGCGAGACCCGCTCGCCGGTGGTGCCGAGCGCCCGGTACTTCATCGTCGGGTTCTCGGGGATGCGCGAGGTCACGGTCGGCCGCGAGGATGCGGCGTTCGGCTGCTGCGCGGCCGACATCGCGGGCGCCACCGAGACGGCGCCCAATCCGGCGGCGACGCTCTTGATCAGGTCACGACGTTCCATGGTCTTCTCCCGCGTTGCTGCCGATCCGCGCCCGGTCGATCTGGTGAAGGATGCGGATCGCGGCACAGGCCGCCCCGTATCCGTTGTCGATGTTGACGACGGCGATCCCCGGAGCACAGCTCGCGAGGATCCCGTCGAGCGCCGCTCGTCCGCCTGCCGCGACGCCGTAGCCGACCGAGGTCGGTATGGCGACGATCGCGGCCGGCACCAGGCCCGCCAGCACGCTCGGCAGCGCCGCGTCCATGCCGGCCGCCACGATCACGACGGGGAAGTGTCGGAGTTCGTCAAGCCGCTCGACCAGGCGCCACAGCCCGGCGACCCCCACGTCGATGATCGCGCGGGCACCGATCCCGCCGAAGGCAAGGGTCCGCTCGGCTTCCGCCGCGACCGCGAGATCCGAGGTTCCCGCCGTCACGATGGCGACACGCGGAACGCCCGGAGCCACCACGGGGGGAGTGCCGGCGATCGCGGTCCGCGACACCGGATCGTAGTCGAGACCGTCCCGGGCTGTCGGCGGGAGTGCCGCGTGGCGCGCTTCGTCGAGCCTCGTCATCAGGAGCGGGTGTCGTGCGCGCTCCAGGATCGCCGCGATCTGGTCCACCGTCTTGCCGGCGCAGAAGATCGCCTCCGGCAGGCCGATCCGGGCTTCCCGCGCGAGATCGAGCAGGAAGCCCGGTCCGGGGACGCCGAGAGCCCCGTCGCTCACCGCGCGCCCACGAAGGCGCTGCCGGTGCGGTAGGGCGCGAACACCGGAAGGCCGCCCGCGACCGGGGCGATCAGGACGGCCAGACGGTCCCGCGCGGCCGGATCGAGCAGACCGAGCGTCTCGGGGTCGAGCTCGATCACGATGCCGGTCGCGCGGATCCGGCAGCGGACCGTCCGGGGCGACAGCCGCTCGCGGACCAGTCGTTCCACCGCATCGATCGCCCCGAGGCGAGCCGGATCGATCGCGATCCCGGTCTCGACCCGACTGGCGAGACAGGGGGCGGACGGCAGCTCGGCGACGTCGCCGAGACCGAGCGCACGCGCGAGCGACCGCACGCCTCGCTTGTCGATCCCGGCTTCGACGTAGGGATGGCGGACGCCGCGGCGGGCGGCCGCGTCGAGCCCCGGTCGATACTCCCCGAGATCGTCGGTGTTGGTGCCCGACACGATCAGCGAGCCGGGCGCAGCCCGGTTGGCGACGGTCCCGTACAGGTTCGTCTTGCAGAAGAAGCAGCGATTGACCGGGTTCGCGAGATAGTCCCGATCGGCGAACTCGCCGGCGTCGAAGCAGTCGAGCGCCCAACCGCGCGCCTCGGCGATCGAACGCGTCCGCGCGGTCGCGTCCGTCGGCACCGCCGGCGACACCGCGTGGTAGAGCCGCACCCCGTCGTCGCCCCGCGCGGCCGAACACGCGGCCGCGAGCGTCAGGCTGTCCACGCCGCCGCTGACCGCGATCGCGACCGGCGCCGGCAGGGCACGAAGGATCGACCCCAGCGTGCCGCTCACGACCGCCCGCCCTGGCCATCCGTCGAGAGCGCGGCGTCCACCGCGTCCCGGCCCCGCGCCGCGCGCATCGCGGCGTCGCCGGACCGGGCGAGGTCGTCGGCCTCGGCCTTGCCGGTCGTGCCACCCGGGCGGTCGACAAGCTTCACGCGAGTCCCCTGCACGGTCTCGACCGAGCGTCGCAAGAGCGCGCGCCCGTCCACGTGGGCGATCCGGAGCCCGATGGTGGTGGTCTCGCGAAACACCGCGTCGATGACCTCCCCGGTCCGGGTGACATCGGCGAGCAGCTCGATCCTGGTCGCCAGCCGATTCTTCTTGCCCAGCACCGCGAAGCTGACCGCGTCATGCACGGCGTCGAGCGCACGGAGGCGGCCGATTGCGGTCGCCAGATCCTCGGCGGTCTGATCATCGACCTCGCACGTGACCACCGCAAGCCGGCGATGCGGGATCCCGGTTTCCGCCGCCGCGTCGGGCTCGAACACGAGCGCGCGGAGACAGTTGCTGATCCCGTTCAGCCGACGGGTGCCGAACCCGATCCCGCTCCCCGCCAGCCGGCCGGCCGGCGTCGTCCTGGTCTGGTCTCCGACCAGATGGCGGATGATGGCGGCGCCGGTCGGGGTCACCCGCTCGCCGCCGATCCCGTCATCCCGCCATTCGAAGCCTTGGAGGATGAGCGACGTCGCAGGAGCCGGCACCGGAAGCGGCCCGTGCGCCGTCTCGACCCGCCCACCGCCGAACGGCAACGCGGACACGCTCGCGGTCCGGACGCCGAGACGCTCGATCAGCGTCGCCGCGGCCACGATGTCGGCGATGCTGTCCGCGGCTCCGACTTCGTGGAAGGAGACGTCGTCCGGATCGATGCCGTGCACGCGCGCCTCGGCGTCCGCCAGCACGGCGAAGATCGCGACCGCGCGCCCGGCCACCGGGTCCGGGAGGACGCTCCCGAGCCGCGCCCGGATGGCCCGCCAGGCGACGTGGTCGTGCCCGCCCTCCTCGGCCGGCTGATCGACCACGAAGCGCCGGCCCGAGAGCACGCCGTCGTCATGGGCCACCACCCGGCAGGCGACGGATGCGGCCGCACGGACATGGCGCCCGACCTCGTCGGCGGCTTCCGGATCGACGTGGAGGAGGGCGGCCGCGAACATGTCGCCCGCAACGCCGCCCAGTGCGTCGAGATGGAGGTGGGTCATGCGTCCTCTGACAGGGACCATCGCTCGCGTCGCGGAGACGGGCCGTCGCCGCCGCGGCTCTAGCCCCGCGCGAATGCGATCAGGTCGTCGGCCAATCTCGCGTGCTCGGTCACGAACAGGCCGTGCGGCGCGCCTTCATACTCGATCAGCGTCGCTCCCGGGACCATCGCGGCGGCCCGCCGTCCCGCGACGTCGATCGGCACCGTCTGGTCCGCCGTCCCATGGATCACCAGCACGGGTTTGGAAGCGCGGGCGAGGTCGGCCCGGAAATCGGTCCGGCCGAACGCCTTGACGCACTCGATCGTGGCACGCGGCGAGGCCTGCATGGCCATCATCAGCGTCCATTGCTGGATCCCGGTCGACACCGCGGCGCCCCCGAGCATGGCGCGCCCGTAGAACTTCTTGCCGAACTCCGTCAGGAACTCCGGCCGGTCCGACCGGACGCCGTCGATCATCTGATCGAAGATGCTGCCGTCCACGCCCTCCGGATTGTCGTCCGTCTTCAGCATGAACGGCGCGACGGAGGAGACGAGGACCGCCTTGCCGAGCCGTGGATGGTTGCGGCCGAGCAGCTTCGCGACCTCTCCACCTCCCATCGAGAACCCGACCACCACGGCATCATGGAGATCACGGGCCTCGAGAACCGCCGCCACGTCGTCGGCGAGCGTCTCGTAGTCGTACCCTGACCAGGGCTGGTCCGAGCGGCCGAAACCCCTGCGGTCGGGAACCACGACGCGGAAGCCGGCCTCGACGAGCTTGACGCTCTGGTATTCCCAGGAGGCGCCGTTCAGCGGCCAGCCATGGACCAGGACGACCGGCCGCCCGCCTCCCCAATCGTTCACGAACAGAGACGTGCCGTCGCGTGCTTCAACGAAGGGCATTCATGCCTCCCTGGCCACCGTCATCGAACGGAGACGGCCCGACGCGGTTCCGGGTCGCCGGAGCGGCCGAGGCTGGACCGGACCTCGTAGGCAGCGCGTGGGTGACACCTAACAATTCGTCAGCCAAGATATCAGGTGGGTCTAGAGGACCGGACCCGTCCGTAACTCAATCTTCTATTTCGATCCGACATTGGGAATTACGCGTGATCCTGAGATACAGCAATGCCGGACAGAACAGCCGGATCATGCGGATGTATGCCGCGTCCGTCGCGCGAACCTGGACGCCGCGGAAGATCGTGAACGCCCTCCGGACCGAGATCGCCTACCGGCGGCGCACGCTCGATGTCCGTTCGATGCCCTACATCCTGCTTCTGGAGCCGCTCTACTACTGCAACCTCGATTGTCCGCTCTGCGATCGGCAGGTGTTCCCTGCCGCCCGCCGCGACGACGCCGGCAAGCTGGCCCTCGACCTCTACGACCGGATCCTGGACGAACTCGGCCGCTATCTGTTCCAGGTCCAGATCTTCGGCCAGGGCGAGCCGATGATGAACTGGTCGCTCACGCGGCAGATCATCGAACGGACGCGGGACGCGCGCATCTTCACGATGATGAGCACCAACGCGACGTTGCTCGACGACGAGAAAGCCGAAGGGATCGTCCGCTCCGGACTGGATTATCTCGTCTGCGCGATCGACGGGATCACGCAGCCGACCTACGCGAAATATCGGGTCGGCGGCCTGGTCGAGGACGCCCTGTCGGGTCTCCGCGGCGTCGCCGCCGCGCGCCGTCGTCTCGGGTCGTCGATGCGGATCGAATGGCAATTCCTCCAGCACGCGGCCAACGTCCACGAGACCGATGAGGCGCGCGCGATGGCGCGCTCCCTCGGCGTCGGGTTCCGCGTGGCTCCGATCTGCGGCATGGAATGGGACGAGGCGTTGCAGGACGCGTGGCAGGTTCCCGGGGCGCGACGCATCGGCGCCGGCGAGGTCGTGAACGATTTCCCCTGCTACTTCCTTTGGCGGTCGCTGGTGCTGAACTCGAACGGCAAGGCGGCGCGCTGCCTCGTCTACCAGAACG
>CAXUBX010000145.1:0-5602 GCA_964249405.1 uncultured Acetobacteraceae bacterium
GGTCACCGCCGAGTTCTCCGGCTGCGTGCTCTATGCCGAGATCAAGAAGCGGATCGCCAATCCCGACATCCACGCGCTGTTCAGCCTGATGACCCGCGACGAGGCCCGCCATGCGGGTTTCATCAACGACAGCCTCAAGGATTTCGGCGTCGGCGTCGATCTCGGCTTCCTCGCGCGCGCCAAGAAATACACCTACTTCAAGCCGAAATACGTCTTCTACGCGACCTACCTCTCCGAGAAGATCGGCTACGCGCGCTACATCTCGATCTTCCGCCAGCTGGAGCGCCATCCCGAGCGCCGCTTCCACCCGATCTTCTCCTGGTTCGAGAAATGGTGCGGCGACGAGTTCCGGCACGGCGAGGCGTTCGCGCTGCTGATGCGCGCCGATCCCGCGCTGACGCGCGGCGTCAACGTGCTCTGGATCCGCTTCTTCCTGCTCGCCGTGTTCGCGACGATGCATGTCCGCGACCATGCGCGTCCGGTGTTCCACGCGGCGCTCGGCCTCGACCCGACGGAGTACGACCTGGAGGTGTTCCGCATCACCCAGGCGATCGCGCGCCAGGTGTTCCCGGTGCGGCTCCGCGTCGACGATCCGCGCTTCCTGCGCGGCCTCGAACGGCTCCGCGCGCTGTCCGGCCGGATCGACCGCGCGAAGGCGCGCGGCGGGGTCGCCGGCCGGCTGTCGCGGCTCGCGTCCACGGCCGCCGCCGCCGGCGTGTTCGCCCGCCTCTACCTGCTGCCCGTGGACCGCAACGTGCTGCCCGACACCGTCCGCCTCGCTCCCGGCTGGTAGCTCCGATCCGCAGAGAGGAACCGACGTGACGCTCTATGTCCTGCCGGCACTGTTCGCCCTGTTCGTCTGGTGGTTCTCCACCGGCCTCATCATGTATCTCGACGGCCTGCCGCCCCGGACCTTCAAGTGGAGCCTCGCGGGCGCGACCGTGCTGCTCGCCCTGTCGCTCGGCGGCCTCGCGCTGACCCGCGACACGCTGACGCTGCGCGGCGCCTATCTCGCCTTCACCTTCGGCCTGCTCGCCTGGGGCTGGCAGGAGATCTCGTTCTACATGGGCTTCGTCACCGGCCCGCGCCGCGCCCCCTGCGAGGAGAACTGCCGCGGCTGGCGCCATTTCGGCCACGCGATCCAGACCAGCCTCTGGCACGAGCTCGCGATCATCGCGTCGGGGATCGCGGTGGTGGCGCTGACCTGGCACGGCCGCAACCAGGTCGGCACCTGGACCTTCATGGTGCTGTGGTGGATGCACCAGAGCGCCAAGCTCAACGTCTTCCTCGGCGTCCGGAACCTCAACGAGGAGTTCCTCCCCGAGCACCTCCGGTTCCTCCGCTCGTTCCTCACCAAGAAGTCGATGAACCTGCTGTTTCCGGTCTCGATCACCGTCTCCACGGTGATCCTGGTCCGTCTCGTGCAGGCGGCGACCGCGGCCGGCGCGAGCCGCTTCGATGCCGCCGGGTTCTGCTTCCTCGCGACCCTGATGGCGCTCGCGATCCTCGAGCACTGGCTGCTGATGCTGCCGCTTCCGGCCGCCGCGCTCTGGGGCTGGAGCCTCCGCTCGCGGCGGGAGACGCCGCCGGTGGCGGTCGAGATCGTCGCGGGCTTTCTCGGCGCCGGCAAGACGACGCTGCTCCGCGCCCGGATGACCGCGCGCGCGCCGTCGCGCACCGTGGTGCTGGTGAACGACTTCGCCGAGGCCGGCATCGACGGCGCGCTGCTGGCGGGGGCGGGAGCGGACATCGTCGAGCTGCCGAACGGCTGCATCTGCTGCACGCTGAAGGGCGATCTCGCCCGCCAGGTCACCGCGGCGATCACCCGCTTCGATCCGGAGCGCATCCTGATCGAGCCGAGCGGCGTCGCCGATCTCGCGTCCCTCGTCGCCGTGCTGTCGCAGCCCGCGCTGAAGGCCCGGCTGCGCCGTCTCCACGTCGCGACGGTGGTCGACGGCGCCGCCTTCCTCCGCGACTGGGCGAGGCGTCCCGAAGCGCTCGAGGCCGCGATCCGCCTCGCCGACGAGATCGTCATCAGCAAGTCCGACCTCGTGTCGGCAGCCGAGCTCGGCGTGGTCCGCGAGACCGTCCGGATGCGGAACGCCACCGCCCGCCTCGCGGCGTCGCGCTTCGGCGTCGAGACCGCGCTCGCCGAGCCGGCGGCCCACCGCCTCGCCGTGCTCCCGATCCCCGGCGCCCACCGGCATGACGACCGCGTCCCGCACGACCACGCCCCGCACGAACACTCGCACGACCACGTCCCGCACGACCACGACCACCATCATCATGCGCACGATGGCCATGGCCTCGCGTCGTGGAGCGGAACGATCGACGGGTCTTGCAGTCCGGACCGTCTCGCCGACGTCCTGGCCGGCGTCGCCGGCGGCGCCTACGGCGAGGTCGAGCGTCTGAAGGGCCTGGCGCGGGCCGGCGAGGGCTGGCTCCGCTTCGACATCGCCGGCGGCCGTGTCACGATGGCCGCCTTCGCGCCGTCGTCGCCGGAGACGCCGCGCGTGATCGCGATCGGGCGCGACCTCGACACGATCCCGCTCCAGGCGGCATTCGACTTCTGCGCGGCGCCGCTGGACGCGGCGGCATAGGGGAACGGCACCATGGACCACGAGGCCTTCTTCCGGCGTCAGCTCGACAAGCTCCGCGCCGACGGCAACTACCGCGTGTTCGCGGAGATCGAGCGCCAGGCGGGTCGCTTCCCCGAGGCGGTCATGCACAACCCGCCGGTGCCGGGCCGGCCGGGCGAGACCGGGCCGGCGCGCCCGATCACCATCTGGTGCTCGAACGACTACCTCGGCATGGGCCAGCATCCCGCCGTGATCGCGGCCAGCCGGGACGCGCTGTCGCGGATGGGCGCCGGCGCCGGCGGCACGCGCAACATCTCCGGCACCTCGATCGCCCACGTCATGCTGGAGCGCGAGCTCGCCTCGCTGCACCGCACCGAGGCGGCGCTGCTGTTCGCGTCCGGCTACATGTCGAACTGGGCGACGCTCGGCACCATCGCGTCGCGGATCCCGGGCTGCATCGTGCTGTCGGACGCCGGCAATCACGCGTCGATGATCGAGGGGATCCGGCACAGCCGCGCCGAGCGCCACATCTTCCGCCACAACGACCCCGACGACCTCGCGCGCATCCTGGCCTCGCTGCCGCCGGACGCGCCGAAGATCATCGCCTTCGAGAGCATCTACTCGATGGACGGCGACATCGCGCCGATCGGGGCGATCTGCGACGTCGCCGACCGGTTCGGCGCGATGACCTATCTCGACGAGGTGCACGCGGTCGGCCTCTACGGCTCCGAGGGCGCCGGCATCGCCGCCCGCGACGGCGTCGCGCACCGCCTCACCATCCTGGAGGGAACGCTCGGCAAGGGCTTCGGCGTGGTGGGCGGCTACATCGCGGCCTCCGCCACGATCTGCGACTTCGTCCGGTCGTTCGCGTCCGGCTACATCTTCTCGACCGCGCTGCCCCCCTCGGTCGCCGCCGGCACCCTCGCCTCGATCCGGGTGGTCCGCGCCGCCGACGACCTCCGCGCCCGCCATGCCGACCGGGTGGCCGCGACCCGGCGCGCCCTCGAGGCGGCCGGCGTCCCGCACGCGGCCAACCCGTCGCACATCGTGCCGATCATCGTCGGCGATCCGGTCGAGACGCGGCTGCTGACCGACCGGCTGCTCGCCCGGCACGGGATCTACGTCCAGCCGATCAACCATCCGACGGTGCCGCGCGGCACCGAGCGTCTCCGCCTCACGCCGACGCCGATGCACGAGGACAGGCACATCGTGCACTTGGCGGACGCGCTCGGCGCCGAATGGGCGGCGCTGAAGCTCCGCCGGAGCGCCTGACCGCGATGAACGTCGCCGTCCTCGACCGCAAGCCGGATCCGGGAACGGCGAGACGGGCGGCGCGCCCCCGCCGGACGCCCGGAGCGACGCCCGGCTTCCCGTTCAGCGCGATCGTCGGCCAGGCGGAGATGACCGGCGCGCTGCTGCTCGCCGCGGTCGATCCGCGGATCGGCGGCGTGCTCGTGCTCGGCGACCGCGGCACCGGCAAGTCGACCGCGATCCGGGCGCTCGCCTCGCTGCTGCCGACGATCCGGGTCGTCGCCGGCTGCCCCTATGCCTGCGATCCGGCCGCCGTGTCGCCCCGCTGCCCGCATTGCGCGTCCGGCCCGCCGCGCCCGGCCGCGCGGCGCGTCACGGTGCCCGTGGTCGACCTGCCGCTCGGCGCGACCGAGGACCGCGTGGTCGGCGCGCTCGACCTCGAGCGCGCGCTCGCCGACGGATTGCGCCGCTTCGAGCCGGGCCTGCTCGCGCGCGCCCATCGCGGCTTCCTCTACATCGACGAGGTGAACCTGCTGGAGGACCACCTCGTCGACCTCCTGCTCGACGTCGCCGCCTCGGGGGAGAACCTCGTGGAACGCGACGGGATGTCGGTCCGCCATCCGGCCCGCTTCGTGCTGGTCGGCAGCGGCAACCCGGAGGAGGGCGACCTCCGCCCGCAGCTGCTCGACCGGTTCGGCCTCGCGGTCGAGGTCTCGAGCCCCGCGGTGCTCGCCGAGCGCGTCGAGGTGCTCCGCCGGCGCGACGCCTACGAACGCGATCCGCACGGCTTCGCGTCCGCCTGGGCCGAGCCCGAGGCCGCGCTCCGGACGCGGATCGAGACCGCGCGCGCGCGGCTGTCGCGCCTCGCGACACCGGACGCGGTGCTGGAGGCCGCGGCCTCGCTCTGCCTCGCCCTCGGAACCGACGGCCTCCGCGGCGAGCTGTCGCTGCTGCGCGCCGCGCGCGCCCGCGCGGCACTCGACGGCGCGGTCGCGGTCGAGGTGTCCCATCTCCGTGCGGTCGCGGTGCCGTCGCTCCGCCACCGCCTCCGGCGCGGTCCGCTCGACGAGGCGAGCGCCACGCCACGCGTCGAGCGCGCGGTCGCCGAGATCCTGTCCCCGTGACGCCCGGGCACGCGACCGAAGCGGCGGCGCGGCTGTTCGCGGTCTCGCCTCCCGGTCTCGTGCTCCATGTCCGCGCCGGCGCCGGCCCGCTCCGCGACCGCTTCGTCGCCGACCTGCTCGCGCTCGTGCCCGGCCCGGTGCTCCGCTGCCCGCCGCACCCCACGGTCGAGACGCTGGAGGGCGGCGTCGATCTCGCGGCGACGCTGGCGACCGGCGCCACCGTCCGGGAGACCGGACTGCTCGCCCGGGCGTCCGGCGGGATCCTCCTCTTGCCGTCCGCCGAGCGGCTCGACCTCGCCGCCGCGTCGCGGATCGCGCGCGCCCTCGACCGCGCGGCGCTCGGCGTCGTGCTGCTGGACGAGGGCGAGCCGGGCGAGGCGCCGCCGGCGCTGCTGCTCGACCGCGTGACGCTGACGGCGTTTCCCGAGGCGTGCCGCGACGGATCCCCGCCGGAGCCGCTGCCGTCCTGGTTCGCGGGCCGCGCCGCGATGCCGCCGCCGCTCCGCCGGGCGCTGTGCGGGACGGCCGCCGCGTTCGGCATCCGGTCGCTCCGCGCGGCCCTCGCGGCCGAGCAGGTCGCGATCCGCGCCGCCGGGCTCGCCGGCCGCGCCGAGGTGGCCGAGGAGGATGCCGCTCTCGCCGCCGCCC
>CAXUBX010000146.1:0-1900 GCA_964249405.1 uncultured Acetobacteraceae bacterium
TCGTGCCTGCATCAGGCGCTGCCCGATTGCCCGATCCACGTCGGCATCGCCACGCCCGGCGGCTCGCTCGCGAATGGTCGAAAGCCGCAAGTATTGCTGTTGGGCAACGTTCGTGTGGCGCTCCATCGGGGCGGCTTTCCTCCCGGCGTGGTCGTCTCGATCGTTATGGCACCGGCTCGAAACGGCTGGCAACCAGAAATTGAGCGCAGCAACGTGATTTCAGTGAGTTTCCAAACATCTCTCGCAGGACTTAGGAAGATCGTCCGCCCGGGTCTTTGTTAGCACGAGCGTTTGGCTTCGTTGCTGTCGGTCACGAAAATGTGTATGTTCCGGCGGCGGGCGAAAACTTGGCGTCGGCCAATTGGGGCGGTGATTCCATGCTCATATCTTTCGAAGCTGCGAACGACAACGAGGGCAGCGACGAGGAATCTCCTCTCTCGTATGCCGAGCTAGCGGACAGGGCGCGGAATGGCGGCAGGCTTGCCGACGCGTTGGCTTACATCGAGCTTGCCTATGCGGTGGCCGACGTCATGTATGCCCATCACAGCGTTAGTGGCGGCTTGCGGATCTCACGTCGCTGACGCCTTCCGGCCTGGGCGACGACATCCTTGCCTGCTGAGCCCGGCGCTCCATGGTCTCATTGTCCAGGTCGCGCGCCAGGAAGGCTGGGCGGATGCCCTCGCGGTCGGCCTTTCGCCCGAGAGGATCGAGGCGGCGGGTGGTCTCATGCGTGAACTGCAACGGCGCCTGCGCGACGGCGCCGCGACGCCCGCCGAAACCCCGACGCGATCCGCCCTCGAAGGAGTTTGACATGCCGAAGCTTGCCGAGATGGATGTGGCCGTCACGCTTGTCGACCAGCTGGACGATGACGGCGGGCCGGTGATCCTGATCAACACGTTCACCGTCCCGGTGGAGGACGCAGACCGGCTGGTGGCTGCCTGGGCCGGCGACGCGGCCTTCATGAAGGGTCAGCCGGGCTTCATCTCGACCCAGCTCCACCGCGGCATCGCGGGCAGCGGCACCTTCCTGAACTACGCCGTATGGGAGACCGCAGCGCATTTCCGGGCAGCCTTCGACACCCCGGAGTTCCGGGCACGCCTCGGGGCCTATCCGGACAGCGCGACGGTCAGCCCGCACCTGTTCCGCAAGATGGCCGTGCCCGGCATCTGCGTGGCCTGAGAGAGTGGATGCTGTCACACTCGGGAGCGAACCAGCCCGGTCAGGGTCGAGAACGACGCCATGCCGGCGTCGGTCCGCAATCCGCCGACCTCGGCGCCAGGCCGATGTCGGGGTCAGCTTCCGCCGAAAACGCCGAGACGTGACCAGAGCGGGATGTCCTCGCCGTTCAACCTGACGGCGCCGGAAGCGGCGAAGCCGTTCCTCGCGGCGATCCTCGTGGAGGCGACGTTCCCCTCCGCGATCAGGCAGACGACGCGGCGCGGACCGCTCTCCCGGTCAAGCCACGCCAGAGCCGCGGTGACCGCCTCGCTCCCGAGACCGCGACCATGGGCCGTTGACGAGAGGACCCAGCCCGCCTCCGGCACACCGGACATCGACGGCTCGGTCTCCCGCCGGAAATCGGCGAAGCCGACGTCGCCGACGTAGCGACCGGTCTGCCTGTCGCACACGCACCAGTAGCCGTAGCCGAGGACCGGCCACAGGCCACGATAGCGCAGGAGCCGGAACCAGCTCTCGTGCAACGTCGAGGGTCTTCCGGTGATGTGGCGGACCACCACCGGATCCGCCCACATGGCGGCGACGTCGGAGAGGTCCTCCTCGGCGTGGGCCCGGAGGATCAGTCTCGGTGTCTCGATGCGGGGGCACATGCCGGATCCTCGTTTCGGGCGACGTTCAGAACCGCGTCCTCGAAGCGGACGCGATCGTGATACGCGGACCCCG
>CAXUBX010000146.1:2000-5522 GCA_964249405.1 uncultured Acetobacteraceae bacterium
GCGGCCCAGGCGAAGCAGGACCGATGAGCAGCACCGAACCCGAGGGGGGCACGCCGTCGTCTCCCGACGAGGACGCCCGTCGGGCGCAGGTCGTCGCGCGCGACAAGTCCGCCGATGGCCGGTTCTGGTATTCCGTCGCCACGACAGGGGTGTACTGCCGCCCGTCCTGCCCGTCACGGGCCGCCAACCCGAGGAACGTGGCCTTCCACGACACGACCGCGGCCGCGCGGGCGGCCGGCTTCCGCCCCTGCAAGCGCTGCCGCCCCGACGACGTGTCGGCGGATGCCGAACGCGTCGCCCTCGTGACCAGGGCGTGCCGGCTGATCGAGCAGGCCGAGGACGTGCCGTCCCTCGATCGGCTCGCGCGCGCCGTGAAGCGCAGTCCGGGCTCCCTGCACCGGCTGTTCAAGGCCATCACCGGTCTGACGCCGCGCGAGTACGCGTCCGCCCGCCAGGCCACCCGCGTGCGCGAACGCCTCGCCGCCGCGGTCACCGTGACCGACGCGATCTACGACGCCGGGTTCAACTCGAGCGGACGCTTCTACGAGCGCTCCAACGCCATGCTCGGCATGACGCCCACGCGCTACCGCGCCGGCGGCGTCGAGGAGGAGCTCCGCTTCGCGATCGGCGAGAGCTCGTTGGGCGCGATCCTGGTCGCGTCGAGCGCCAAGGGCATCGCCGCCATCCTGCTCGGGGATGATCCCGCGGCGCTGGCGCGCGACCTGCAGGACCGGTTTCCCCGCGCCCGGCTGATCGGCGCGGACCCCGAGTACGAGAGCATCGTCGCCCTGGTGGTGGCGTTCGTGGAGGCGCCGCGGCTCGGGCTCGACCTGCCGCTCGACGTGCGCGGCACCGCCTTCCAGCAGCGCGTGTGGCAAGTCCTGCGGGAGATCGGCTACGGCCGGACCCTGTCCTACGCCGCCGTCGCCGAACGGATCGGCGCGCCGGCGGCCACCCGTGCGGTGGCGGGGGCCTGCGCCGCCAACAACCTGGCGGTCGCCATTCCCTGCCACCGGGTGGTGCGCAGCGATGGCGCATTGTCGGGCTACGCCTGGGGGGTCGAACGCAAACGCACCATCCTCGACCGCGAGCGGGCGACCGCCTGATCCGGGTGTGCGGCAGGTCGGATGAAGCGCCGCCCGTGGCATGATGGGGTCTCGCTTCGGTGGCAGGACGATCATGCGTGGGCCCTCATCTTCGCCGGAAACCGTGGACACGATCCGCGCCGGGTTGCGTCGCGCGACGTCGGCGGACGTCGCGGCGGTCCGCGATCTCACGCGAGCGGCCTACGCGAAGTGGGTGCCGGTGCTCGGCCGCGAGCCGAAGCCGATGGCCGCCGACCACGAGGCGGCGGTGCGCGACCACGTGGTGGACGTCCTGCGACGGGACGGCGCGGTGGCCGCACTGATCGAGATGCGGCCCGAGGCCGACCACCTGCTGGTGGTCAGCGTCGCGGTGTCGCCCGATCACCAGGGCCGGGGGTATGGACGCGCGCTGCTGGCGCATGCCGAAGACCTTGCCCGTTCGCTCGGGCTCCGGGAGATGCGCCTCTATACCAGCGTCCGGATGACCGCGAACGTGAAGCTCTACGAGCGGCTGGGCTACCGGGTGGACCGGGAGGAGGAGGCTTCGGCACGGCTCGGCATCCTGGTGCACATGAGCAAGCGCCTCTGACGCCGCCCGCCGGCGGGGCGGCGCGCGTCAGGCGGTCGCGCCCTCCGTCGCGATCCGGTCCAGGATGGCGGTCATCCCGTCCGGGATCTCGAGCGCGGCGGCGGCGAGGTTTTCGCGCAGGTGGGCGACCGACGAGGTGCCGGGGATCGGCAGGATGTTGGGCGACCGGCGCAGCAGCCAGGCGAGGGCGACCTGCATCGGCGTGGCGCCGAGGCGCCCGGCCACGTCGGACAGGGCGGCGGATTGCAGCGGGCTGAAGCCGCCCAGCGGGAAGAACGGGACGTAGGCGATCCCGTCGCGGGCGAGGTCGTCGACCAGGGCGTCGTCGCCGCGATGGGCCAGGTTGTACTGGTTCTGCACGCAGGCGATCTCGCAGATGCCGCGGCCCTCGGCGACCTGCGCCGGTGTGACGTTGCTGAGGCCGATGTGGCGGATCAGACCCTCCCGCTGCAGCCCGGCCAGCACGGCGAGCGGTCCGGCGAGCGATCCTTCGGCCGGCCCGTGCACGCCGAACATGCTGCGCAGGTTGACGACCTCCAGCGCGTCGAGGCCGAGGTTGCGGAGGTTGTCGTGCACCGCCCGGGTCAGCTCCTCGGGCGAGAAGGCCGGGAGCCAGGCTCCCTTCGCGTCGCGCCGGGCGCCGACCTTGGTGACGATGGCGAGGGTGTCGGGATAGGGCGCCAGCGCCTCCCGGATCAGCGTGTTGGTGACGTGGGGGCCGTAGAAGTCGCTGGTGTCGAGGTGGTCGACGCCGCTCGCGACCGCCTCGCGCAGCACGGCGAGCGCGGCGTCGCGGTCGCGCGGGGGGCCGAACACGCCGGGTCCGGCGAGCTGCATGGCGCCGTAGCCGAGCCGGTTCACGGTGCGGCTGCCGAGCCGGAAGGTGCCGGCCCCATCGATGCTGGTCATGAACGCTCTCCTTCGCGAGGTCCGGGAGTTGGGGCCTGCGGGGCCGCGCGATAACCGGTTACAATCGGCACGACCCGTGCGGGATGGCGAACAATGCAGGCCGATCTCGGTGATCTCCAGGCGTTCCTCGCGGTGGCCCGTGCCGGGGGGTTCCGCGACGGCGCCCGGGTCGCGGGGGCCAGCGCGTCGGGGCTGAGCGAGGCGGTGCGCCGGCTGGAGGCCCGGCTCGGGGTCAGGCTGCTGCATCGGACCACGCGCAGCGTCCGGCTGACGGAGGCGGGCGCGCGCCTCGTGGAGCGGCTCGGCCCGGCGCTCGGCGAGGTGGAGGCGGCGGTCGACGTGGTGAACGGGTTTCGCGACCGGCCGGCGGGCACGCTGCGGCTCAACGTGCCGGTCGGGGTGGCGCGGCTGGTGCTGCCCGGCCTCGTGCCGGCGTTCCTCGCGGCGTATCCCGAGATCAGCCTGGAGGTGATCGCGGACGACAGCTTCGTCGACGTGCTGGCGGCCGGCTGCGACGCCGGCATCCGCTACGACGAGCGGCTGGAGGCGGACATGATCGCGGTCGCGATCGGGCCGCGGGTGCAGCGCTTCGCGACGGCGGCGTCGCCGGCCTATCTGCGCCGGCACGGCCGGCCGACGCATCCAAGCGAGCTGCTCGGCCATGCGTGCCTCCGCGGCCGGTTCAGCAGCGGGACGATGATCACGTGGGAGTTCGAGCGGGACGGCGAGGTGGTGCGGGTCGATCCGGTGGGGCCGCTCCTGGTCAGCGTCGGGGCGGCGACCGATCTCGCGGTGGCGGCGGCGGTGGCCGGCACGGGGATCATCACGCTGTTCGAGGACTGGCTGCGCCCGGAGCTCGACAGCGGCGTGCTGGAGGCGGTCCTCGAGCCCTGGTGGCCGTCGTTCTCCGGGCCG
This sequence comes from uncultured Acetobacteraceae bacterium, assembly GCA_964249405.1. Lineage (GTDB taxonomy): Bacteria > Pseudomonadota > Alphaproteobacteria > Acetobacterales > Acetobacteraceae > CAXTPV01. The sequence goes on from CAXUBX010000146.1 coordinate 5,499, forward strand.
TTCCTCTACTATCCGGGGCGTCGC
>CAXUBX010000147.1:0-5519 GCA_964249405.1 uncultured Acetobacteraceae bacterium
CTCGGCATCCAGGCCTTCGAGCCGGTGCTGATCGAGGGCAAGGCGATCCAGCTGCATCCGCTGGTGTGCACCGCGTTCAACGCCGATTTCGACGGCGACCAGATGGCGGTCCACGTGCCGCTGTCGCTGGAGGCGCAGCTCGAGGCGCGCGTGCTGATGATGAGCACGAACAACATCCTGAGCCCGGCCAACGGCAAGCCGATCATCGTGCCGAGCCAGGACATCGTGCTCGGGCTCTACTATCTCAGCCTGGAGACCGCGGAGTTCCGCGCGACCCCGGACCGCAACGAGGTCGATGCGGACGGCCGGGTGGTGCGCGACGGGCCGACCGCCTTCGGGTCGATCGGCGAGATCGAGAGCGCGCTGCAGAGCCGTGCCGTGAAGCTGCACGACAAGATCCGGGCCCGCTTCGAGATCGTCGACGTCGACGGGAAGCGGAAGCGCGAGACGTTCGTGACCACGCCGGGACGGATGCTGATCGCGCAGATCCTGCCGAAGCACGCCTCGGTGCCGTTCGCGCTGATCAACAAGCAGCTGACCAAGAAGAACGTCTCGGACGTCATCGATGCCGTCTACCGGCATTGCGGGCAGAAGGAGTGCGTGATCTTCGCCGACCGGCTGATGGGCCTCGGCTTCGGCCAGGCCGCGAAGGCCGGCCTCTCCTTCGGCAAGGACGACCTGATCATCCCCGACGACAAGGCCGTCCTGGTCGAACGCACGCAGGGCGAGGTCAAGGAGTTCGAGCAGCAGTATCAGGACGGGCTGATCACCGCCGGCGAGCGCTACAACAAGGTGGTCGACGCCTGGTCGCGCTGCACCGACGAGGTGCAGGCGGCGATGATGAAGGAGATCTCGACCCAGAAGCCGGGCCGGCCGACCAATGCGGTCTGGATGATGAGCCACTCCGGCGCCCGCGGATCGCCCGCCCAGATGAAGCAGCTGGCCGGCATGCGCGGCCTGATGGCCAAGCCCTCGGGCGAGATCATCGAGCAGCCGATCATCGCGAACTTCAAGGAAGGGCTCTCGGTGCTCGACTACTTCACGTCGACCCACGGCGCCCGGAAGGGTCTCGCGGACACGGCGCTGAAGACGGCGAACTCGGGCTATCTCACGCGCCGCCTCGTCGACGTGGCGCAGGACTGCATCATCGTCGAGAACGACTGCGGCACCGAGCGCGGGCTCACGGTCCGCGCGGTGATGGACGGCGGCGAGGTCGTGGCGTCGCTCTCGGAGCGGATCCTCGGGCGCACCGTCGCGGCGGACGTCCCCGATCCGGTGAGCGGCGAGGTCGTGCTGCCGCGCAACACCCTGGTCGGCGAGGCGGAGGCCGAAGCCGTCGAGCAGGCCGGCGTCGAGAGCATGCTGATCCGGTCCGTGCTGACCTGCGACAGCCGGGTCGGCGTCTGCGGCCACTGCTACGGGCGCGATCTCGCGCGCGGAACGCCGGTCAACATCGGCGAGGCGGTCGGCGTGATCGCGGCGCAGTCGATCGGCGAGCCGGGGACGCAGCTGACGATGCGGACCTTCCACATCGGCGGCGCCGCCCAACGTGGTGCCGAGCAGTCGAGCGTGGACGCGTCGCATGACGGGACGGTCTCGGTGCGCAACCGCGCGATCGTCGCCAACAGCGCGGGCGTGCCGGTGGTGATGTCGCGGAACTGCGAGATCGTGCTGCTCGACGACAAGAAGACCGAGCGCGCGCGCTTCCGTGTTCCTTACGGGGCGCGCCTGCTCACCGACGAGGGTGCGCAGGTCGCACGCGGCCAGAAGATGGCCGAGTGGGACCCCTACACGCTGCCGATCATCACCGAGCGCGCCGGAACGGTGGAGTATCTCGACCTGATCGACAGCATCACGCTGGTCGAGCGGGTCGACGAGGTCACCGGTCTTTCGTCCAAGGTGGTGGTCGACTACAAGCAGGCCGCCAAGGGGGTCGACCTGCGGCCGCGCCTGCAGCTGAAGGACGAGAAGGGCGAGGTGGTGAAGCTGCCGAACGGCGGCGACGCGCGCTACTTCCTGACCGTCGACAGCATCCTCTCGGTCGAGAACGGCGCGACCGTCCACGCCGGCGACGTGCTCGCGCGCCTGCCGCGCGAGGGCTCGAAGACCCGCGACATCACCGGCGGTCTGCCGCGCGTCGCCGAGCTCTTCGAGGCGCGCCGCCCGAAGGACCACGCGATCATCGCCGAGACCGACGGGCGGGTGGAGTTCGGGAAGGACTACAAGGCGAAGCGCCGGATCATCGTGAAGAACGACGAGACCAGCGACGAGACCGAGTACCTGATCCCGAAGGGCAAGCATCTCTCGGTGCAGGAGGGCGACTTCGTCCGCCGCGGCGAGCCGCTGGTCGACGGTCCGCGCGTCCCGCACGACATCCTGAAGGTCCTCGGCGTGGAAGCGCTGTCGGACTACCTCGTCAACGAGATCCAGGACGTCTACCGGCTGCAGGGCGTGAAGATCAACGACAAGCACATCGAGGTGATCGTTCGCCAGATGCTGCAGAAGGTCGAGGTGCTCGAACCGGGCGACACGACCTACCTGGTCGGCGAGACGGTGGACCGCATCGAGTTCGAGGGGGAGAACGCGAGGCGCCTCCGCGAGAACGAGCGGCCCGCCGCCGCGATGCCGGTGCTCCAGGGCATCACCAAGGCGAGCCTGCAGACGCACTCGTTCATCTCGGCCGCGTCGTTCCAGGAGACCACCCGCGTGCTGACCGAGGCGGCGACCGCCGGCAAGGTCGACACGCTGAACGGGCTCAAGGAGAACGTGATCGTCGGACGTCTGATCCCGGCGGGCACGGGCGCGGTGATGAACCGTCTGAAGCAGGTGGCCGCCGGCCGCGACAAGCAGCGCGGGCTCCCCCGCGAGACGACGTCGCTGCCGTCCTGGGCGGCGGAGTAGAGGGGCGGCGGACGCTCCATTGTCGAGACGGGGCCGGCGCGCGAGCGCCGGCCTTTCTCGTTCCGGCGAGGCGACGGCGCGGCCGCGTGCCGTCGATCCGGACGGCGTCCGGGGCTCACGGCGCTTGACAGTCCCGACCCCGCCCCGTAGGTAACCGCCCTCGGCCGCCCCAAGCCCAGTGCGAGGTCCGGCCGTCGCATAGCAGCACCTGCACGGGTGGCGCCGCTCCCTCCGGGGACAGCTCAGGCCGCCTGTGACGTGAGACGCAACCGCGCTCGCGGGCGACAAGCCCGCCCGGCGCGGTCTCCTGCCGTGGGACGGACCGGTCCATGCATGCCGCGCGAGGCTGCCGGGAGAGACCGGGTGCGAGGGGCCATGCCGACCATCAACCAGCTGATCGCCAAGGGGCGCGAGCCTGCCGCCAAGCGGAACAAGGTGCCGGCGCTGCAGGGCTGCCCGCAGAAGCGCGGCGTCTGCACCCGCGTCTACACGGTGACGCCGAAGAAGCCGAATTCGGCGCTCCGCAAGGTCGCGAAGGTGCGGCTCACCAACGGCTACGAGGTCGTCTCGTACATCCCCGGCGAGGGCCACAACCTCCAGGAGCACTCGGTGGTGCTGATCCGCGGCGGGCGCGTGAAGGACCTTCCGGGCGTCCGCTACCACATCCTGCGCGGCGTGCTCGACACCCAGGGCATCGCCAAGCGTCGCCAGCGCCGCTCGCTCTACGGCGCGAAGCGTCCGAAGTAAGGGGTCACCGCGAATGAGCCGCCGCCATCGCGCCGTCAAGCGCGAGATCCTGCCGGACCCGAAGTTCGGCGACCAGGTCATCACGCGCTTCATGAACGCGCTGATGTACGACGGGAAGAAGTCGGCCGCCGAGACGATCGTCTACGGCGCCCTCGACACGCTGCGCCGCCGCGCCGGCGGCTCGGCCGACCCCGTCCGCCTGTTCCACGAGGCGCTGGAGAACGTGAAGCCCGCGGTCGAGGTGCGGTCGCGCCGCGTCGGCGGGGCGACCTATCAGGTGCCCGTCGAGGTCCGTACCGAGCGCCGCCAGGCCCTGGCGATCCGCTGGCTCATCGATGCGTCCCGCAAGCGCGGCGAGCACACGATGGAGGACCGGCTTTCGAACGAGCTCAACGACGCGATCAACAATCGCGGTTCGGCGGTGAAGAAGCGCGAGGACACCCACCGGATGGCGGAGGCGAACAAGGCCTTCAGCCATTACCGCTGGTAACTGGTTTTCCGAAGGTTCCAACCGAAGCCCGGCGCGTTCGACCGGCCGGTAGCGGAGAAGTCTGATGGCGAAGGCGAAGTTCGAGCGGAATAAGCCGCACTGCAACATCGGCACGATCGGCCATGTCGACCATGGCAAGACGTCGCTGACGGCCGCGATCACCAAGACGCTGGCGAAGTCCGGCGGCGCGGTGTTCACCGCCTACGACCAGATCGACAAGGCGCCGGAGGAGCGCGCCCGCGGCATCACGATCTCGACCGCGCATGTCGAGTACGAGACCGCCGCCCGCCACTACGCCCATGTCGACTGCCCGGGCCACGCCGACTACGTGAAGAACATGATCACCGGTGCCGCCCAGATGGACGGGGCGATCCTGGTGGTGTCCGCCGCCGACGGCCCGATGCCGCAGACCCGCGAGCACATCCTGCTCGCCCGCCAGGTCGGCGTGCCGGCGCTCGTCGTGTTCCTGAACAAGGTCGACATGGTGGACGACCCCGAGCTGCTGGAGCTCGTGGAGATGGAGGTGCGCGAGCTCCTCTCCTCCTACCAGTTCCCGGGCGACGACATCCCGATCGTGAAGGGCTCGGCGCTCTGCACGCTCGAGGACAAGCAGCCGGAGCTCGGCGAGCAGGCGGTGCTCGAGCTGATGAAGGCGGTCGACGACTACATCCCGCAGCCGGAGCGTCCGATCGACCGGCCGTTCCTGATGCCGATCGAGGACGTGTTCTCGATCTCGGGCCGCGGCACCGTGGTGACCGGCCGCGTCGAGCGCGGCATCGTCAATGTCGGTGACGAGGTCGAGATCGTCGGCATCAAGGCGACCGTGAAGACGACGGTCACCGGGGTCGAGATGTTCCGCAAGCTGCTCGATCGCGGCGAGGCCGGCGACAACATCGGGGCGCTGCTCCGCGGCACCAAGCGCGAGGACGTCGAGCGCGGCCAGGTGCTGTCGAAGCCCGGCTCGATCACGCCGCACACGAAGTTCAAGGCCGAGGCCTACATCCTGACGAAGGAAGAGGGCGGCCGGCACACGCCGTTCTTCACCAACTACCGCCCGCAGTTCTACTTCCGGACCACCGACGTGACCGGCGTGGTGCAGCTCCCGGAAGGCACCGAGATGGTGATGCCGGGCGACAACATCTCGCTCGACGTCGAGCTGATCGCGCCGATCGCGATGGACGAAGGCCTTCGCTTCGCGATCCGCGAGGGCGGTCGGACGGTGGGCGCCGGCGTCGTCGCGACGATCACGGCCTGACGCGCGGGGCGCACCCGAACCGGACGACCAGGACTGGACGAGTTGACATGGACAGCCAGAACATCCGCATCCGCCTCAAGGCGTACGATCACCGCGTGCTGGACAACAGCACGCGGGAGATCGTGA
>CAXUBX010000148.1:0-5511 GCA_964249405.1 uncultured Acetobacteraceae bacterium
CGGCCATACCGCGGATCACCGGGCCGCCCACCCCGGCCTCGCGCGCGAGCGCCGGCCCGGCGCGGGGGACCCCGTCGGCGAGGACGTCCAGCACGCGGCGCCTTGCCTCTGTCAGCCGGGCGGGGCCGGGCTCGCCCGCGCGCCACCCCGCCTTCGGTCCACGCGTCGGCCGAGGATCGACGCGCAACGCCATCGCGAGCACGAGGCCCGGCGGCGTCAGCGTGTAGCGAGCGATCCAGTCGACGAAGCGGCGAAGCGCCGCCGGGATCGCCGGCGCCTCGAGCACACGATCGATCGGGCGGAGCTTCGCGTCGGACACCGTCCTCGCGCCCGGGGTCTCCTCGTCGCCGGGCGGATCCCAGATCACGCCCAGCTCGGCCCGCCGGTTGAGCGGCACCACCACGATCGCCCCCGGTCCGGGCGACGGCACCCCGTCCGGCACCGCGTAGTCGAACGGACCGGCGAACGGGTAGGGCAGCAGCACCGCGACACGGCGGCGACCGTGTTCTAGGCTCGCGCCAGGTGGATTGTCCTCGAACAGGGAGCCGGAAATGACGCCTCGTCCCTCTTTCGGCGCCTCCGGCGCGTGACCGACGACGGCGGTGGCGGTGCGCGCCGGTTCCCGCTGGTCGACCGCGACGCGGACGAGGAGGCGGCGGTGGTGCGCTTCCTCGCCGACCGCCCCGACTTCCTCGCGCGTCATCCGTCCCTTTACCTGACGCTCGCGCCGCCCGCACGGGTGCACGGCGAGCGGCTCGCCGATCACATGGCGGCGCTGCTCGGCGCGGCACGCCGGCAGAACGCGCTGCTCGCGGACGGCGTCCGCCGCCGCCGGGAGGATGCCTCGTTCGGCGTTCGGGTCGAGGCGGCGCTGCTCGGCGTGATCAGGAGTGTCGACCCGTTGGAGTGGATGGGCACCGAGCTCGGCCCCACGCTCGGGATCGACAGCGCCGCGATCTGCCTCGAGGTGCCGCATCGGGCGACGGGATTGCTGGCGCCGGGCGAGGCCGCGCGCCTGCTCGCCGGCCGGGACATACGCTTCCGGCCGGATCCGGGCGAGGCGGCCGCGATTCACGGCGAGACCGCGCCCCTGGTGCGGCGGGACGTGCTGGTCCGGCTTCGGCCGGGGTGCGGCGCGGGGCTTCTGGCACTCGGCAGCCGCGACGACGCGCTGCCCGGACCGGGCGCCGAACGGGCGCTCTCGCTGCTCGCGCGCGCCGTCGAGGCGGCACTCGAACGGCCATGAGCGGGCCGCGGCTGACGGGGCAGCAGGCACTCGAAGACTTCGTCGCCTGGCTCCGCGACGAACGCCTCGCCTCGCCCCGCACGGCCCTCGCCTACCGCCACGATCTCGCGCTGCTGAACGGCTTCCTCACGCGCCATCTCGGCAAGGAGCCCGATCTTGCGACCTACCAGGCGCTTTCCGTGACGGCGCTTCGCGCCTTCCTCGCCGAGGAGGCGGGACGCGGCCTCGACGCGCGGACCCGCGCGCGCCGCCTCGCCGCGATCCGGGGGTTCTGGCGCTATCTCGGGCGGCGGCACGGGCTCTCCAACGTCGCGCCCACGCTGCTCCGACCGCCGAGGCGGCGGGTCAGCCTTCCGCGCCCGCTCTCGCGCGAGTTCGCCCTCGCGGCTCCGGACGGCATCGCCGCGCTCGCCGACCGGGCGGACGTGCGGCGGCGCGATGCCGCCCTGTTCACGCTGCTCTACGGGTGCGGGCTCCGGATCGGCGAGGCGCTGTCCCTCGATCGCGCGCACGGAGCGGCCATCGCGGCAGGAACGCTCGTCGTGCGCGGCAAGGGCAACAAGGAACGGGTCGTCCCGGTGCTGCCGGCGGTCCGGCAGGCGGTCGCGGCGCATCTCGCGGGCGGCCGCGACGAGGCGCCGGGGGCGCCGATGTTCCGCGGCACGAAGGGTGGCCGCCTGTCGGCGGCGGTCGCGGAGCGCCAGATGCGGCGGTGGCGCGAGGCCGCCGGGCTCGGACGCGAGGCGACCCCGCACGCGCTCCGTCACTCCTTCGCGACCCACCTCCTGGAAAGCGGGTGCGACATCCGCGCCATCCAGGAGCTGCTCGGCCACGCCTCGCTGGCGACGACGCAGCTCTATGCCGCCGTCGACCAGCGCTCGCTGGTCGAGGCCTGGTCCCGGTCGCATCCCCGCGCCGCCCGCGAACGCGCGGACCGTGCCGGTTGATCTCGGTGGTCACCGCCGCCCACCGCGGCGACCTCGGCAATCTCGCACGGACGGCGCCCGAATGGGCGCGCGAGCCGCTGGTCGGCGAGATCATCGTGGCCGCGTGGGAGGGTGCGCGCAGCCGCGAGCTGCTCGCGATCCCGAAGCTCGCGCTGGTCGAGATCGGCGCCGACGAGCCCTTCGCCCCCGGCCTCGCGCGCAATCTCGGGATCGCGGCGGCCGGGCACGACATCCTGCTCGCACTCGACCCCGAGGTGCTGCCGCGCGATCCCGGCGGCGCGCTGCCGGTGCTCGGCGCGTCCGGCGCCTTCGTGACGATCGCGGGCGGGCCGCCCGGGCGCGAGGCGGCGCAGTCGCTGTTCCGCCGCGTCGACTGGGAGCGCACCGGCGGCTTCCACGAATGGCTCGTCGGACGTGGCTTCGACGGCGAGGACTTCGCCGAACGGCTCGGCGCCGCCGGTCTCGCGCACCGCTTCTTCGGGCCCGACGCGTTCGCGTCGCTGTCCGGCGGCGGCCCGCTTCCCGCCGGCGGTCCGGACGCGCTCGGCTTCGCGCTGCCGGCGTCCCTCTGGCGCGCGCCGACCTTCGTCGCGGACCGCAACCGCATCCTCGGCGGTCTCGCACCCTGGAACCAGGCGCTGGCCTCGCTCCGGCCGCGGCGCCTTGGCGGCGCGCCCGGCGACAGGGTCCGACGCGCGATCCTGGCGCCGCGGCCGCCGATCGAGCGTCGCCTGCTCGACTGGTGCTCGTTCATCGCGGCGCGTTTCGGGCACGACCTCCCCGAGGAGGCCGCGCTCGTCCTGCTCGAGCCCCTGCTCGCCGGACGGGCGGGCGACTATCGCGCCCGCGCCGAGCGTCAGAACCAGATCGCGTGCGCGCGGGCCGCCCTCGGCATCACGGAACCCTGGCGCTGACGGCCTGCGGCGGCATGCATCGGCCCGCAAGGACGATCGCTTCGCAGGCTCGGTGCCTGGTCCAGTTCCCGAGCCGGTCGCGCCGCGTCCTGCTCGCGGCTCTGGCGCTCGCGTCCCTCGCCGCGGCGGCACGGGCCGCGCCCCCGCCCTGCGCGCCGCTCGCCACCGCCAGCCTGCGGGATGTCGCCGGCTTCCTCCTGGTCCCGGTCGATCTCGACGGCGCGGCGGCGTCGGTGCTGATCGACACCGGCTCGGACGCCGGCCTGATCGACGGAGGCGCCGTCCGGGCGCTCGGCCTGGCGCCCGGGACGCGCCGGCTCGCGACCCTCGAGGGAACCGGCGGTGGTGGCCGCGCGGTGCCGGTGGTGCTGGTGCCCCGGATGCTGCTCGGCGGCCTCGCCATCCGGAACCTCCCGATGCCGGTGGGAAGCCTTCCCGAGGCGCCGAACGTGTCGCCGCCGGTGGTCGGGCTGATCGGCGGCGATCTGCTCGGCCGGTTCGCGGTCGGCATCGACGTGCCGGACGGACGCTTCGAGCTCCTGCCCGACACGCCGCGCTGCGCGGCGCCGCTCGCGCCGGGCCCGGCCGACACGATCCCGCTCGAGGCGAGCGGGGACCGCCGCATGCTGACGGCGCGCCTCGACGGTCTCGGGGTGACGGCGCTTCTCGACACCGGCGCGCGCTCGCGGATCGTCGCGACACGGACCGCGCTCGCGGTCGGGGTCGACCCGGCGACACTCGCCGCCGAGCCCGGCGGCGTCGCCTCCGGCATCGACCTGCGGGACGAGATCTACCACTGGCACCGCTTCCGCTCGCTCCGAATCGGGACCGCGACCGAGCGCCGCCCCCTGCTGACGGTGATGCGCCTTTCCGGTTCGGCGGCCGACATGCTGCTCGGCGCCGACTGGTTCTCCCGTCGACGGGTCCTGATCTCGTACGCGACGAACCGGATGTTCGTGCAGACGGTCGCGCCGCATTGAGACGCCGTCACACCGTCCTGCTCATGCTGGCGGTCGCCGGCTGTGCGGCGACACCTCATCGTCACCACGTGTATCGCGGCCGGACCCGGCATCGGATCCACCACCACCACGCCGTTCATCCGGCGCGCCGGCTGCCGCCGGGAACGTTCGACCAGGAGACGCGCCGCCGTTGCGCCGACGGCGACGCCGGCGCCTGCCGGATGCTGCGCGCGATGGGCGGCTGATCGGGTCGACGGGGGGGAGGATCTCGGGGCGCTGCCCCGAACCCCGCCGGGGCCTCGGGCCCCGGACCCCTTTCGGCGATCTCAGACGCTGATCGCCTCCAGCTCCTGCCGCGGGGGGATGCGCCGGAGGAGCACCGTGGTCCAGAGCCCGAGCGACATCCCGACGGCGAGCACGAGCCAGGTCGCCGACGGCGAGACCGTGCTGCTCAGGACCGTCCAGATCACCGTGCCGACCACGAAGCCGAGGACCTGCATCGCGCTCAGGAACCCGACCGCGCTGCCGCGGACGCGGGTCGGAAAGCTCTCGCCCTGGTAGGCGTAGCCGGCGCCCGACCAGGTTCCGTTGGTCGCCTGGTAGAGCAGGAAATAGACGATGACCACCACGGCCGGCTGCCGGACGTAGAGGAACAGCAGGCTCAGCGGCGCGACGGTGGCCCCGGTCACGATGATCACCTCGCGCCGGCCGAAGCGTTCGCCGAGCAGTCCGCCGATCACGTAGAAGAAGAAGCCGATGCCGCCGGAGGCGAGCAGCAGGGTGCTCGCGCCGGCCGAGCTGAAGCCTTTGAACTTCGTCAGCCAGTAGGTGATGTAGAAGTTGGAGGCGACGTAGCTCGCGCCGTAGAAGACCCAGGTGACCGAGAGCAGCGTGAGCTGGCGTCGGACATAGCCGGACGTCGCGAACAGCTGGGCCACGGTCACGTGCGCCATCTCTTCGACCGCGACCGGATGGTGCCGGAGCAGCGCCTCGACACGGGCCCCGTCGCCGGAGCGGCGCGCCTTCCGCACCTCCTCGAGATGGGTGAACCGCTCGGATTCCCGGATGAAGATCCGGCCGATGATCACGGCGACGATCGGCAGCACGCCGAGCAGGAACACGAAACGCCAGCCGAACGAGCCGAACGCGAGATAGACGCCCGACGCGAGGAAGACGCCGAGCGGCCAGCCACCCTGCACGATCGAGTAGAGGAAGCCCCGTCGCGAGGCCGGCACCTGCTCGTTGACGATCGTGATCGAGACCGCGAGCTCCGAGTAGGCGAGCCCCGACGCGAGCGCGCGCACGGCCACCAGCTGCCAGAACCCGGTGACGAAGTAGGTGAGCCCGGTGAAGATCGCGGTGCCCGAGAGACAGATCATCCAGACGCGCCGGCGCCCGAACCGGTCCATGCCGTAGCCGGCGAAGATCGTGATGCAGAACTGCGC
>CAXUBX010000149.1:0-3132 GCA_964249405.1 uncultured Acetobacteraceae bacterium
GCCCGCGCCCGCGCCGGCCGAGGCGGTGCCGATGAGCAGGCCGGCGCCGTCGTCCTACGCGCCGCACCGCGCGGTCCCGAACTCGTCGATGCGCCGGGCGATCGCCAAGCGGCTGCTCGCGTCCAAGAACGAGAGCCCGCATTTCTACGTCCGGATGGATTGCGAGCTCGACCGGCTGCTCGAGCTCCGGGCGACGCTGAACGCGAAGACACCGTCGGAGGGCCCCGGCGCCTACAAGCTCTCGGTCAACGACATGCTGATCAAGGCGGCGGCGATCGCGCACCGGCGGGTGCCGGGCGTCGCGGCGACGTTCACCGACGAGGCGATCCTGCAGTATGACAGCATCGACATCTCGGTCGCGGTGTCGATCCCGGACGGGCTGATCACGCCGATCATCCGGGAGGCCGACCGCAAGGGGCTGGCGGCGATCTCGAACGAGGCGAGGGACCTGGTCGGGCGCGCGCGGGCCGGCAAGCTGAAGCCGGAGGAGTACCAGGGCGGCGCGTTCTCGATCTCGAACCTCGGCATGTTCGGCGTCCGCGACTTCACCGCGATCATCAACCCGCCGCAGGTGGCGATCCTCGCGGTGGGCGCCGGCGAGAAGCGGGCGGTGGTGCGCGGCGACCAGCTCGCCGTCGCGACCGTGATGACCGCGACGCTGTCGGCGGACCACCGCGCGGTCGACGGCGCGCTCGCGGCGCAGTGGATGGGGGCGTTCCGCCATCTGGTGCAGGATCCGCTGGAGCTGATGCTTTGAGCGGCGAGGCGGGCGGCGCCGCGGCGCGGGCGTTCGACGTCGTGGTGGTCGGCGGCGGCCCGGGCGGCTACGTCGCGGCGATCCGGGCGGCGCAGCTCGGGATGCGGGCCGCGGTGGTCGAGCGCGAGCATCTCGGCGGGATCTGCCTCAACTGGGGCTGCATCCCGACCAAGACGCTGCTGCGCTCGTCGGAGATCAACCACCTGCTGCACCATCTCGACGAGTTCGGGTTCGCGGCCGACAACATCCGCTTCGACCTCGCGCGCGTGGTGAAGCGGTCGCGCGCGGTGGCGGGTCAGCTCGCGTCGGGCGTCGGCTTCCTGCTGCGGAAGAACAAGGTCGCGGTGTTCGACGGCGCGGGACGGCTCGCGGGACCGGGCCGCGTCGTGGTGGAGAAGGGCGGCGAGACGGTGGCGACGCTCACGGCGCCGCACGTCATCCTGGCGACCGGGGCGCGGGCGCGCGTGCTGCCGGGCTTCGAGCCGGACGGCGCGCTGATCTGGACCTATCGCGAGGCGATGGTGCCGGACGCGATGCCGAAGCGGCTGCTGGTGATCGGCTCGGGCGCGATCGGGATCGAGTTCGCGTCGTTCTACCGCAACATGGGGGCCGAGGTGACGGTGGCCGAGGCGCTGCCGCGGATCCTGCCCGTGGAGGACGAGGAGATCGCGGCGTTCGCCCACAAGGCGTTCGAGCGGCAGGGGATCCGCATCCTCGCCGGCGCCGAGGTGGGGACGCCGGAACGGACCGCGGACGGGGCGACGGTCGCGATCCGGGTCGGCGACGACACGGTCACCGAACGCTACGACCGGATCATCCTCGCGGTCGGCATCCGCGGCAACGTCGAGGGGATCGGGATCGAGGGGACGGCGGTCGAGGTCGAGCGCACCCATGTCCGGATCGACCCGTTCTGCCGCACCGGCGAGCCGGGCGTCTACGCGATCGGCGACCTCGCCGGCGCGCCGTGGCTCGCGCACAAGGCGAGCCACGAGGGCGTGGTCTGCGTCGAGGCGATCGCGGGCAAGGACCCGCACCCGATCGACTGGACCAACATCCCGGGCTGCACCTATTGCCGGCCGCAGGTCGCCTCGGTCGGGCTGACCGAGGCGCGGGCCCGGGAGGCCGGGCACGAGGTGCGGGTCGGGCGGTTCCCGTTCATCGGCAACGGCAAGGCGATCGCGATGGGCGAGACGGAGGGCATGGCGAAGACGGTGTTCGACGCCACGACCGGCGAGCTCCTGGGGGCGCATCTGGTGGGTGCCGAGGTGACCGAGATGATCCAGGGCTACGTGATCGCGCGGACGCTGGAGACCACCGAGGCCGAGCTCACGGCGAGCGTGTTCCCGCATCCCACGGTGTCCGAGACGATGCACGAATCGGTCCTCGACGCCTGGGGCAAGGCGCTCCACATCTAGCGCATGTCCACGACCCGTCTCCTCGTCGACCACCGGACCGGCGGGCCTGCGCACCGGCATCCGGAAAAGGCGCGCCGGCCGGACAACCCGGTCGCGCGCAAGCCGGACTGGATCCGGGTGCGGGCGCCGAACCATCCCGTGTACCACGAGACGCGCGCGCTGATGCGGGCGAACCGGCTGGTCACGGTGTGCGAGGAGGCGGCCTGCCCGAACATCGGGGAATGCTGGTCGCAGCGGCACGCGACGATGATGATCATGGGCGAGACCTGCACGCGGGCCTGCGCCTTCTGCAACGTCGCGACCGGGATCCCGCGCGCCCTCGAGAGCGACGAGCCGTCGCGGGTCGCCGACGCGGTGGCGACGCTCGGGCTCGTGCACGTGGTGATCACCTCGGTCGACCGCGACGATCTCGAGGATGGCGGGGCGGCCCATTTCGCCGCCGTGGTCCGGGCGATCCGGGCCGCGTCGCCCGCCACCACGATCGAGATCCTGACGCCGGACTTCCTGCGCAAGCCGGACGCGCTCGCGGTGCTCGCCGCGGCGCCGCCCGACGTGTTCAACCACAACCTCGAGACGGTGCCGCGGCTCTACCCGTCGATCCGGCCGGGGGCGCGGATGTACCAGTCGCTCCGGCTGCTCGACGAGGCGAAGCGCCGGATGCCGGGCGTGTTCACGAAGTCCGGGCTGATGGTCGGGCTCGGCGAGACGCGCGACGAGATCGGGCAGGTGATGGACGATCTCCGGATCGCCGCGGTCGACTTCCTGACGCTCGGCCAGTATCTCGCGCCGAGCCCGAAGCACGCGGCGGTCGAGCGGTTCGTGACGCCGGACGAGTTCGCGTCCTACGCGTCGATGGCCCGGGCGAAGGGATTCCTCACCGTCAGCGCGTCGCCGCTCACCCGGTCCTCCTATCACGCGGACGCGGATTTCGCGCGGCTTCGCGCGGCGCGCGAGGAGATG
>CAXUBX010000149.1:3232-5423 GCA_964249405.1 uncultured Acetobacteraceae bacterium
GCGGCGCGCGAGGAGATGGGCGCGGCGCGCGAGGGGATGACCGGCGCGGCATCGACCGGGACGGCGTGACGCGACCGCGATGCCGACGCATGCCGAGCACCAGGTTGTCCGCTACACCTCGGAGCAGCTGTTCGATCTGGTGGCCGACGTCGGCGCCTATCCGGACTTCCTGCCCTGGTGCGCCAAGGCGCACGTCCGATCGCGCACCGCGACCGAGGTCGTCGCCGACCTCACGATCGGGTTCGGGCCGTTCCGGGAGAGCTTCACGAGCCGGGTGGCGCTCGACCGCCCGCGCTCGATCGTGGTCCGCTACGAGCACGGGCCGTTCCGCTACCTGAACAACACCTGGCGCTTCACGCCCGATCCGCGCGGCTGCCGGGTCGAGTTCTTCGTCGATTTCGAGTTCCGCTCGCGCCTCCTGCAATCGGCGATTGGCGTCGTGTTCAACGAGGCGGTGCGGCGGATGGTGAACGCGTTCCTCAAGCGCGCGCGCGACGTGTACGGCAGCCCGTCCGCGGGGGTGCCGACCGCGCTTTCCGGGTGACACACCGGAGACGATCGGAACCTGCACGGCTCCGAACCGTTCTCGGGGCGTTGCGGGTGGCGATGGCGCGCCTGTACGGTCCTGCGAGACCAGCGGCGCGCGCGGCGCGCGATCCAAGGGAGTTCGAACGATGAAGTCTGTGTTGAGAACCACGATCTGTCTGGCGGCGCTGTCGCTCGGCGCCCCGGCGTTCGCCCAGGGCACGGACAACGCCGCCGGCACCAGCCCCAGCAGCGGCACGAGCAGCGGCGGCACCAGCAGCAGCGGCACGATGATGCACCACCACCACCACACGATGCATCACCGGATGGCCCGCGGCATGGGCCACGGATCGCACACCCGGGGCGACATGGCCGTCGAGAAGCTGAACGAGCAGAGCCTGATGAGCGCGAAGGGCCAGTCCGGCTCGATGGGGTCCGGCTCGATGGGTTCCGGCTCGATGGGTTCGGGTTCGATGGGCTCCGGCTCGATGCACTCGGGTTCCATGGGCTCGGGTTCGATGGGCTCCGGGTCGATGCACTCGGGTTCGATGGGTTCCGGCTCGATGGGTTCCGGCTCGATGGGCTCGGGGTCGATGCACTCCGGCTCCGGGATGTCGTCCGGCTCGATGGCGCCGACGAACGGCGACATGCAGGGCGCGGGCAGCCCGGCCGCCGGGACGTCGGGCATGGGGACCGGCGCGCCGGCCTCGACCGGCAGCAGCGGCGGCAGCACCACGCCGGGCCAGACGCACTGAACCTTCGACGGTCGGGACGCGGACCGGGGGCGCGGAGCGATCCGCGCCCCTTCTTGTTGTCGGGCATTCTTCGTGTCAGGCCGTGCCGCCGGGAGTTCGCGCGCGGTCGCCTCCCGTCAGGGGCGTGCCCGCCTCGCGCCGGACCAGGGCCAGCGCGTGCCGCACGGTGCCGCTCCGGACCGCGTCGCGGTCGCCCGCGAACACCACGGTCTCGGTCCGGGTGCCGGACGGGCCGGCGAGGCCGAACCACACCGTGCCGACCGGCTTGTCCGCCGACCCGCCACCGGGCCCGGCGATGCCGGTGACGCTGATCGCGATCGTGGCGCCGGTCCGCGCCCGCGCGCCCTCCGCCATCGCCGCGGCGACGGCGGCGCTGACCGCGCCGTGGCGCTCGATCAGCGTCGCGTCGACGCCGACCATCGCGGTCTTCGCCGCGTTCGCGTAGGTCACGAAGCCGCCGTGGACCACGTCCGACGACCCGGCGATCGCGGTCAGGGTCGCCGCGATCAGCCCGCCGGTACAGCTTTCCGCGGTGGCCAGGGTCGCCGACGACCGCCGGAGCGCCGCCAGGGTGGCGCGCGCGTGGTCGCCGGCGGGATCGGGGTCGCGGTCGCTCATCGGGCGAGGATCGCCGCGGCGGCGCGCAACAGCAAGGCCGCGGCAAGGCCGGCCACGACGTCGTCGCCCATCACCCCGACGGCGCCGCGCCGGCGGTCGAGCCGGCCGACGGGGCCGGGCTTGACGATGTCGAGGAGGCGGAACAGCGCGAACGCGGCCGCGAGGCCGCGCGGCGTCGTCCGCCGGAGGCCGAGGCAGGCGATCCACTGCCCCGCGATCTCGTCGATCACCACGGCGGCGGGATCGTCGTCGATGTCCGGAAGCCGGTGCGCGGCGGCCTCGCCGCCGCGCAC
>CAXUBX010000150.1:0-5249 GCA_964249405.1 uncultured Acetobacteraceae bacterium
ACGCCCGGGTCCGGTTCGCGAGCGGCGTGGTCGGCGCGATCGAGGCGAACTGGATCGCGACCGGGCGGAAGATGCAGCACGATTTCGAGGTTGCGGGATCGCGGGGATCGATCGCGTTCTCGCAGGAGCGCTTCAACGAACTCCAGCTCTACGACGCCGCCGACCGGGCGGGACGGCGCGGCTTCCGCACGGTTCTCGCCGGGCCGGAGCACGAGCCGTACGGCGCGTTCTGCGTCGCGCCCGGCCACCAGATCGGCTTCAACGACCTCAAGGCGATCGAGGCGCGCGACTTCATCGGCGCGATCGCGGGGAACGAAGCGGGACATGCCGACTTCGACGAGGGCGTCGAGGTGCTCCGGGTGGTGGACGCGATCCACCGCTCGTCGCGCGAGGGCGGCCGGCGCGTCGCACTCACCCCGAGCCGGGAGGTCGAACCGGGATGATAGGGATCGCGGTGCTGGGCGCCGGACGCATCGGCAAGGTCCACGCGCGGAACGTCGCCGCCGCGCGAGGCTGCCGGCTGGTCGGCATCGCCGATCCGTTCGGCAGCGCGGCCGAGGAGCTCGCGGCCGCGCACGGATGCCGGGCCGAGCGCGACCCGGAGGCCCTGATCCGGGACGACGCGGTCGACGCGGTGATCGTCGGCACGCCGACCGACACCCATGTCGCGCTGACGCTGCTCGCCGCGCGGGCCGGGCGCGCGGTGCTCTGCGAGAAGCCGGTCGATCTCGTGACCGGACGGGCCGAGGAGGCGGCGGACGAGATCGAGCGGACCGGCGCCCGGGTCATGGTCGCGTTCAACCGGCGCTTCGACCCGTCGGCGATGGCGCTCCGTCGCGCGATCGATGCCGGCGCGGTCGGCGAGGTGCGGCAGGTCGCCATCACGAGCCGGGATCCGGAGCCGCCGCCGGCCGACTATCTCCGCCGCTCCGGAGGCCTGTTCCGCGACATGACGATCCACGACTTCGACATGGCCCGCTTCCTTCTCGGCGACGAGCCGGTCGAGGCGATGGCGATGGCGGACTGCCTCGTCGATCCGGCGATCGGCGAGCTCGCCGACAGCGACACCGCGATGGTGCTGCTGCGGACCCGGTCGGGACGGCAATGCCAGATCAGCAACTGTCGCCAGTCCGCCTACGGGTACGACCAGCGCCTCGAGGTCTACGGGTCGCGCGGCATGCTCCTGAACGACCACGTGCGCGCGACCACGATCCGGGCCTTCACCGCCGAGCACACCGAGGCGCAGGAGCCGCTGCTCGACTTCTTCCTCGAGCGTTACGAGCTCGCCTACCGGAACGAGCTCGCGCAGTTCGTCGAGGCGATCGAGCGGCAGACCCCGATGCCGGTCACGGTTCGCGACGGCGTCCAGGCGCTGCGGATCGCCGACGCCGCAGCTGCTTCGTGCACGACCGGGCGTGCGGTCCGGATCGTCACGGCATGACCGCCGACCCGAACGCCCGGGAGGCGCGCTCGATGTCCGACCTGTCGGGGAAGGTCGCGGTGGTGACCGGCGGGACGCAGGGCCTCGGGGCCGCGATCGCGCGGACGTTCGCCGAGCGTGGCGCCGCCGGCCTCGTGATCTGCGGACGGAACCGCGAGCGGGGCCGCGCCTCGGCCGCCGCGATCGAGGCGGCGACCGGAACCCGCTCGATCTTCGTCGAGGCCGATCTCCGCGAGGTGCGGGCCTGTCGCGAGGTGATCGCGGTCGCCGACCGGATGTTCGGCCGCGTCGACGCCCTGGTCAACGCGGCCGGCATGACCGATCGCGGCACCATCCTCGACACCACGGAGGCGCTGTTCGACAGCATCTTCGCGGCCAACGTGCGGGCGCCGTTCTTCCTGATGCAGGAGGCGATCCGGATCATGCGGCGCGAGGCGATCGAGGGGACGATCGTGAACATCGGATCGATGTCGGCGCTCGCCGGCCAGCCGTTCATCGCCGCCTACTGCGCCTCGAAGGGCGCGCTCGCGACGCTCACCCGCAACACCGCGTTCGCGCTGCTCCGCAACCGGATCAGGGTGAACGGCCTCAACATCGGCTGGATGGCGTCCGAAGGCGAGGATCGGATCATGCGCGAATATCACGGCGCTCCGGACGACTGGCTCGAGGCGGCGTCGCGCGAGCAGCCGCAGGGGCGGCTGATCGATCCGTTCGAGGTCGCGCGCGCGGCGGCGTTCCTGTCGAGCGCCGAGTCCGGCCTGATGACGGGCTCGGTGATCGAGTACGACCAGAGCATCTGGGGTGGTTACGAGAGCGGGCCGACCCCGAAGGCGGCATTGTGAACGCGCCGTCGTGAGGGAGCGCCGGCGGCCGGTATCGTGGAACGATCGCAGCGACGGAATGGCCTGACCAACAAAGGCCGCAACAGGGAAGGAATGACGATGACGACACTTCGCGGTCGGTCGGCGGCTCGGGCGGGAATGCTCGCGGCGCTGTCCTCGTTGGCGTTCGCGGTTCCGGTCGCGGGCCGGGCGCAGCCGGCCCGGCATTTCACCTTCGCGATGATCACGCACGGGCAGCCCGGAGACACGTTCTGGGACATCGTGCGCAAGGGTGCGGAGGCGGCCGCGAAGAACGACGGCGCGAGACTGATCTATCTCGCGAACCCGAACGCCTCCGGCGAGGCGCAGCTCGTCACCAACGTGCTGCAGCAGCACGTCGACGGGATCGCGCTGACGCTCGCGTTCCCGGACGCCGAGGAGCCGATGGTGGCGAAGGCGGAGGCGGCCGGTGTCCCGGTGATCGGCTTCAACGCCGGCAGCGACGACTGGAAGCAGGCGCACCTGATGACGTTCGTCGGCCAGGACGAGATCATCGCCGGCGAGGCGGTCGGCGACCGGCTGAACGCCGAGAACGTCAAGAGCGCGATCTGCGTGGACCAGCAGCAGGGCGCGGTGCAGCTCGCCGAACGTTGCCAGGGCATCCAGAAGACCTTCCACGGCACGCTCACCGTCCTCTACGTCCCCGGCTACGACATGGCGAGCGCGCAGTCCCGGATCGTCGCCAAGCTCCAGCAGGACACCAGCGTCGGCTACGTCGTGACGCTCGGCGCGCCGTTCGCGCCGACCGCCGTCACGTCGGTGCAGATGGCCAACAGCCACGCGAAGGTGGGCACGTTCGACCTCACGCCGCGCGCGGTCACGATGATCCAGCAGGGCAAGATCCAGTGGGCGGTCGACCAGCAGCCCTGGGCAGAGGGTTACCTCGCGATCGACCTGCTCTGGCTCAACCGGGCGAACGGCAACGTCATCGGCGGCGGCAAGGCCGTGCTGACCGGACCCGCTTTCATCACCAAGGCCAACATCGACGTCGTCGCCGCGTTCGCCAAGCGCGGCACGCGCTGACCGATCCGGGATCCCGGCCATCCCGGATGGGGGAGGATCAGCGATGACCACCGCCGCAGACCGCTTCGGCCAGCCCGTCGCGCGACGCACGACGGCGAGGCAGGCGGCCTGGAAGCGGGTGCTGAAGCGGCCCGAGATCGGTTCGGTCGGCGGCGTGGTCCTCGTGTTCGCCTTCTTCTGCGTGGTGGCGCCGCCGTTCCGGCAGGTGGCCGCGTTGACGACGATCCTGTACCAGTCGGCCACGATCGGCATTCCCGCGGTCGCGGTCGCGCTGCTGATGATCGGCGGCGAGTTCGACCTGAGCGCAGGGGTCGCGGTCACCACCGCCTCGCTCGCCGCCGCGATCTTCGCCTCCGAGATCGCCGGGAACGTCTGGGCCGGCATCCTGGTCGCGCTCGCGCTCGCGCTCGGCATCGGCTGGCTGAACGGCATCCTGCTCGTGCGCACCAGGCTGCACAGCTTCCTCGTGACGCTGGCGACGTTCCTGATGCTCCAGGGCCTCAACATCGCGATCACCAAGCTGGTGACGGGAAACGTCGCGACGGAAGACATCAGCGGGTTGCCCGGCTTCGATGCCGCCCACGCCGTGTTCGCGTCGAGCATCCGGCTCGGGCATGTCTCGCTCAGCATCGTGGTCGTGTACTGGATCGTCTTCGCGCTGCTCGCGACCGCGGTCCTGCTCCGGACGCGGGTCGGGAACTGGATCTTCGCCGTCGGCGGCCAGGTCGACAGCGCGCGCGCGGTCGGGATCCCGGTGCGGCACGTGAAGATCGGCCTGTTCATGCTGGTCGGGTTCTCGGTCTGGTTCACCGGCATGCACATGCTGTTCGCCTACGACACGGTGCAGTCCGGCGCCGGGATCGGCAACGAGCTGCTCTACATCGCGTCCGCCGTCGTCGGCGGCTGCCTGCTCACCGGCGGCTACGGATCCGCGATCGGCTCGGCCTTCGGCGCCTTCATCTTCGGGATGACCACCGAAGGCGTGATCTACGCCGACTGGGATCCCGACTGGTTCCAGTTCTTCGTCGGCGCCATGCTCCTGCTCGCGACCGTCTTCAACGGCTGGCTCCGCGACCGTGCCAGCAGGGGCCGGTGAGATGGCGGACGGATCGGAACCGATCGTGGCGCTCCGAAACGTCTGCAAGAGCTACGGCAGCTTCGCGGCCCTCCGGAACGTGAGCCTGTCCGTCAGACGCGGCGAGGTGACGTGCATCCTCGGCGACAACGGCGCGGGCAAGTCGACGCTGATCAGCATCATCGCCGGGCTGCAGCGGCTCGACGAGGGAGGCTACGACGTCGACGGCAGGCCGGTCGCGTTCGCCTCGCCGCGCGACGCCCTCGATCTCGGGATCTCGGCCGTCTACCAGACGCTGGCGCTGGTGCCGCTGATGTCGATCTGGCGGAACTTCTTCCTCGGCTCGGAGATCACGCGGACCGCCGGCTTCGTCCGCACGCTCGACGTCGCGGCGATGATCGAGACCGCCGGCCAGGCGCTTCGCCAGATGGGGATCGACATCGACGACCTGGAGCAGCCGGTGGGCACGCTGTCGGGGGGCCAGAGGCAGGTCGTCGCGATCGCGCGCGCCGTGCATTTCGGGGCCCGCGTGCTGATCCTCGACGAGCCGACGGCCGCCCTCGGCGTCACGCAGTCGGGGATCGTGCTCCGCTACGTGGCGCAGGCGGCGCGCGAGCAGGGGGTCGGCGTGATCTTCATCACCCACAATCCGCATCACGCCTACATGGTGGGCGACCACTTCGTGGTGCTCGCGAGGGGCGAGGTCGCGCTCGACGCGCCGCGGTCGGAGCTCAGCCTCGAGGACCTGATGTTCCACATGGCGGGCGGCACCGGGCTGACGACGCTCGAGCACGAGCTCCGACGGCCGTAGACATGCGGGGCGCTGCCC
>CAXUBX010000151.1:0-5161 GCA_964249405.1 uncultured Acetobacteraceae bacterium
CTCCAGCAGCGTCGCCGCGACGGCCACCTCGTCGCGACGGGCGCGGGCGCGCTGTTCGGCCGCCTGCTCGTCGCGTTCCGCGGCCGCGACGCGCCGTTCGGCGTCGGCAAGCGCCGCCTCGGCCGCCTCGGCGCGGGCGATTGCGCCCGACGCGGCGCGGCGCGTCCGCTCGCGGGAGATGCCGGCGAGCAGGATCTCCGCGGCCGCCAGCGCCTCGGCCGCCTGCCGATGACGCGCCGCATCCTCCGCCTGACGCGACAGCGCGGCGAAACGCTCGTCGAGCCCGCGCCGGAGATCCGCGACCCGCACGAGGTTGGCTTCGGCCGCGCGCAGCCGAAGCTCCGCCTCGTGCCGGCGCGCCTGCAGCCCGGTGACCCCGGCCGCCTCCTCCAGCACCGCGCGCCGCTCCTCGGGGCGTGCGTCGACCAGGAAGGCGACCCGGCCCTGGCTGACCATCGCCGACGACCGCGCGCCGCTCGCCATGTCGGCGAACAACGTCTGGACGTCGCGCGCCCGGACCGCGCGTCCATTGATCCGGTAGGTCGACCCGACGTCGCGCTCGATCTCGCGGGCGATCTCCAGCTCGGTCTCGCGGTCGAGCGGCGCCGGGGCGAGGCCGGCCGCATCGTCGAGATGGAGCGCGACGCTCGCGATGTTGCGGGACGGCCGCGCCGCCGATCCGGCGAAGATCACTTCGTCCATCTCGCCGCCGCGGAGCGACCTGGCGCTGGTCTCGCCCATCGCCCAGCGCAGCGCCTCGACGACGTTCGACTTTCCGCAGCCGTTCGGGCCGACGATCCCGGTCAGACCGGGAAGGATCTCGATCGTGACGGGCTCCGCGAAGCTCTTGAAGCCGGCGACGCGGAGGCGGGTGATGGTGGCGGGCAGCGTGGCCTCCCGCGAACGGCCCTGGCTTCAGCCGTCCTTCGCGACGGCGGCGGCGAACTCGTCGTAGGAGAGCTCGCCGGCATGCGTGGTCGAGCCGAACACGAAGGTCGGGGTCGCCTGGATGTTGTATTTCTTCTGCCCGGCATCCTGCTCGGCGATGATCGCCTTCTGGCGCGCCTGATCGCTCGCCACCGCGTCGAAGGTCGCGGGCGGCATCCCGGCGAGACCCGCCATCTGGCGGAGCACGGCCTTGCTGTCGACGCCCTGGGCGAAGGCCCAGCGATCCTGGCTCGCGAACAGGGCCTCGATGAAGGGGAGATAGCGGTCGGCCGGCAACGCGCGCGCGACGGCCGCGGCGAGCAGCGCCACGCGGTCGAGCGGAAAATCGCGGAACACGTAGTAGACGTGGCCGGTGTCGATCAGCTTCGCCTTGATCGTGGGGAGCACCTCGTTGGCGAAGCGCGCGCAATGGGTGCAGGTGAGCGAGAACCATTCCTGCACGACCGGCGCCTTCGGATCGCCGATGGCGCGGAGCGGGATCGCCGGAACCGGGTCGGCCAAGGCGGGCCGGACGACGAGAAGCGGAGAAATGGCGAGCAGCGTGCGTCGCGTCACGATCATGGAACGGCGGCTCCGGCGATGGCGGCGCGGAGAGTGATCCGATGCGGCTCGTGCCCCCGTCAAGCTCGGGACGGTCAAGCTCGGACCGGCAGGCTCGGGGCCGGCAAGGTCGGACCGTCAGGGGCCGCGGGACGCCTCGATGGCCGAGCGGAGCCGCGCGAGGGCGTCGCCGAGCGGGCCGGAGGGCGCGCCCGGAACCGGCCTCGGCACGGGGCGCGCCGCCGGCGGTCCGGGACACGGCGCGGCGAGCGGAGGCGCGCCGGCCTGCACGATCCGGATCCGCCGGACGATCGTCTCGCCGAGCGCCAGGTTGATCCGTTCGATCAGACTCGCCTCGCGGTGCTGGAGTTCGAGCGCCGTCGGCCCGTCGCAGCCGAGCGTGAGCACGCCGGCGGCGAGCTTCCGGGGTGCGGCGACGGCGGCGATCCCGGGCCCGACGATCGCGGCCCAGTCGGTCAGCAGCGTCGCCGTCGCGGCCGGACGCCTGCCGAATGCCGGGCGGACGATCCTCGGAAGGAGCGCCGACAGCGAGCGCGCGCCGTGCCGCCGCGCGGCCTTGCCGGAGGCTCCCTGATCGACCATCACCGCGACCCATCCATGATGCGACCCACCCGTCACCAGGCCCGCGAATGACCGGCGCTCGGATCGCCGGTGCCGAACGGCCGCCGGCGCCCGCCTCGGACCTGCTCGGATGGTATGCACGCCATCGCCGGGTCCTGCCATGGCGCGCCGGCCCTGGCGAGACGCCGGATCCCTACCGCGTCTGGCTGAGCGAGATCATGCTCCAGCAGACCACCGTGGCGGCGGTCGGCCCGTATTTCGCGCGCTTCCTCGACCGCTTTCCGGATCTCCGCACGCTGGCCGAGGCGCCCGAGACGGCGGTGCTCTCGCTCTGGGCCGGGCTCGGCTACTACGCGCGGGGACGCAATCTCCACGCCTGCGCCCGACGGGTGACGGTGTCGCACGGCGGTGTTCTTCCCGCCGACATCGCGTCCCTCGAGCGTCTTCCGGGGATCGGCCGCTACACCGCGCGTGCGATCGCCGCGATCGCGTTCGCGATCCCGTGCGTTCCGGTGGACGGCAATGTCGAGCGGGTGGTCGCGCGTCTGCACGGCGTCGAGGCGCCGTTGCCGGGATCCCGGCCCCGCCTCGTCTCGCTCGCGACCGCCCTCGGCACCGACCCCGCGGCGAGGGCGGCGCCGTCCGACTTCGCTCAGGCCCTGTTCGACCTCGGTGCCACGATCTGCACGCCGCGCCGTCCGGCCTGCGTCCTCTGCCCCTGGCGGGTGCCTTGCGAGGCACGTCGAGCCGGCCTTGCCGAGACCCTGCCGCGGAAGGCCGCACGCAAGGTCCGCCCCACGCGATACGGGGTCGTGTTCAGGCTGGAGGACGACGCCGGGAACCTGCTCCTGCGGCGGCGCCCCCCGCGCGGTCTGTTCGCCGGCATGACCGAGCTGCCCGGCACGGCCTGGCGCGCCCAGCCCTGGAGCGTGCGGCATGCGGTGGACGAGGCAGCGCCCGTGGACGCCGTCGAGTGGCGCGAGGCCGGCACCGTCCGGCACGGGCTCACCCACATGGAGCTCGAACTCACGGTGCTCGCCGGGAGGCTGCCCGCGATCGCCTGCCGCGACGGCGGCTTCCTGCACCCGGCGGACCGCCTCGCCGAGGCCGGCCTGCCGACCGTGATGCGGCGCTGCGCCGCGATCGCCGCGGATCGCGAACACGTGACGAAGCTGACGACTAACTAACATTCCGGGATCGCTTTCCGCTCCTGTCCGCGTGGCGGAATGCCGCGCGGGGAAGTTTGCGGGACGGCATCGTGAAGCCATTGATCATGTCGGCCGCATGTGCGCTGGCGGGCATCGGCTCCTGCCGGGCCGCCGACCCCGACGCGGGCTGGGCGGCCCTCGCCAGCGCCTCGACCTCGTCGCCCGCTGCCGTGGCCGCCGGCGATCTCGACGAGAGCTGGACGGCACCGGACGGACGGACGGTCACGCTGCGCGCCAGGACGCCGCACCCCGTCGGCGACGCCGTCGAGACCGTTCCCGCGAGCGCCGCCAGCGGCGACGCGACACCGGCGTTCGCCGACGCGATCGCCGCCGCCAGGGCGTCGGGCGCCGCGGTGCTGTCGATTCCCGAAGGCACCTACACGTTCGACAGCCTCGACGCGAGCACGCTCGGGCACCTCGTGCTGTCGGGCCTCACCGACATGACGATCGAGGGCAACAACGCCACCCTCGTGTTCGAGAACAATGCGGACGGCATCTACGTGACGGAGAGCCAGCGGCTGCTGATCCGCGACCTGAACGTGACCTACGGGTTCAACACCGTCTCCGTCGGCACGATGCGGGAGACCAACGGCACGATCTCGCTCGCGATCACCCGATCGACCTATCCGATCACCGCCGCCGATGGCATCGGATACCTCGCCGAATACGACAGCGCGAACCACGTGTTCGTTCCGGGCGGCATCCGCCTCTACCAGCCGATCTCTCCGACCCTCGTGAGCGCCGACACCTACACGTCGCCGTCCTTCACGTCCGCCATGGTCGGCAGAACCTTCGCCGTGTTCCACCACTATTACGGCGGCACGGCCGTCGAGATCGAGGACACGCCGGTCGACGGCGCCGCCCAGGACCAGGACATCACGCTCGACGGCGTCGACGTGCAGTCGGGTCCCGGCATGGGCATCATCGGCTACGGATATGCCAGAGGGCTCGCGATCATCAACTCGTCGGTCGCGCCCTCGCCGGGTGCCCTGTTCAGCACCGAATACGACGGCATCCACCTGCAGCTCGGCGGTGGCGACACGGTGATCGCGAACGACACGGTCGCGGGCACCGGCGACGACGCGATCAACGCGGCCGCCCCGGTGATGACGATCGCCGGTCTCGATCCGGGCGGCGACACCGTCACGCTCGGCGTCTACTCCCGCTTCGTGATGCCGGGCGACACGCTCGCCTTCTTTGATCCGGGCGACGATCTGCTCGGCACCGCGACGGTCAGCTCGGTCCCCGATCGCTCCTATCCGAACTCGACCGTCGTTCTCGCGTCTCCGGTCCCCGGCATCAACACGAGCGATCTGGTGCGCGACGTCGCCTTCGCGAACGACCGGCTCGCGATCACCGGCAACACGATCAGCGACTGCGAATGCCACGCGATCCTGCTGCAGACGCCGGACGCCCTCGTCAGCGGGAACACGATCTCGGAGACCGCGAACGGCGGCATCGAGGCGCTCAGCGACATCGGTGCCTTCCTGGAAGGGACCGGCGCGATCGACGACCTGATCGAGGACAACAGTCTGGCCTCGACCGGCACCGATCCGACGATCGCGATGAACTGGGGGGCGATCAGCCTCTACGGGGCGACCACCGCCGGGCTCGACGCATCGGACATCAACGCCTCGGTCACCATCCTCGACAACCGGATCCAGGAGGCGACCGGCGAAGGCTGCATCACGGTGGCCAGCAGCTTCGACGTCGCCGCGAGCGGCAACACCTGCACCGACACCAATCTGGGGGAGGCGCCAGGCAGCCCGGGCATCGACGTCGCGAACGCCGACACCGTCGCGCTGTCGGGCAACACGCTCTCAGGCGCATCGACCGGGCCGGTCGTGGTCGAGAGTTCGGCGTCCAACGTCACGTCGCACTAG
>CAXUBX010000152.1:0-5111 GCA_964249405.1 uncultured Acetobacteraceae bacterium
CTGCGATGCTCCGCACGCTTAGCCGGCGCCTCAGCGCGTCGATGATCTCGCTGGTGATCCTGGTCACCTTCTCCTTCATCATGGTCCACCTCACCCCGGGCGGGCCGGCCTTTTCCATCCTCGGCCTGCACGCGACCGCCGACAGCGTCGCCGCGGTCAACAAGCAGCTCGGCCTCACCACGCCGCTCTGGAAGCAGTACGCGATCTGGTGGTGGCATCTGCTGCACGGCAATCTCGGCTTCTCCTACCTGCTGCACCGTCCGGTCGGCGAACTCCTGCTCACCTACGAGCGCAACACCATCGTGATGTACGCGCTCGCGACCCTGCTCGCGGTCGTGCTCGCGCTGATCATGGGATTGCTGCACGGCATCTTCTACACGCGGCCGCCGGGTGCGATGATCGGCATCCTCGAGCTCGTGCTCTATGCGACGCCGTCGTTCTTTCTCGCAGCCATGATGGTGCTCGTGTTCTCGAACGCACTCGGCTGGCTGCCGCCGGGCGGTCTCGTCAATCTCCGGCTCGCCGAACCGACGCTCTCCTCCTACGCCGTGCATCTCGTGCTGCCGGTCGTCACCATCGGCGTGCTGTCCACCGCCGGCTACGCGCGCTACTTCGCGCAATCGGTGCACGAGGAGCTCGGTCGGGACTATGTCCGGACCGCACTGTCGAAGGGAGCCTCCTTCCCGCGTGCCGTTCTCGGCCATGCGTTCCGCAACGCGCTCCGTCCGCTGGTGACGCTGCTCGGCCTCTCGTTCCCCTATCTGTTCGCGGGCGGCGTCACCGTGGAGACCGTGTTCTCCTATCCCGGCCTCGGCTGGCTGCTCTGGCGATCCGCGCTGCTGCAGGACTATCCGGTGGTGATCGCGATCGTGCTGCTGATCGGCGTGCTGACGATCCTCGGCAACCTGATCGCCGATCTCATCAATTCCGCGCTCGACCCGCGCGCCTCCTACGAGTGAGACGACAGCCATGAGTGACGTCGCCGCCGATGCGCCGGTCCTTGCGGGCGCCCCGCCGCTCCGCACCCGTCAACCCGTCAACTGGGGGCTGTGGACCGGGATCGTGCTGTTCATCCTAGTCGTGCCGACCATGTTCGTCGGCGACTGGCTCTATCCGGTGAGCCCGTTCGCGCTGCACACGCAGGATGCGCTGCAGTCACCGTCCTGGCGCTATCCGCTCGGCACCGACGCGCTCGGGCGCGACCTGCTGTCGCGGCTGTTCTCGGGCGGCGTCGAGACGCTGATCGTGTCGATCCCGGCGGCCGCGCTGGCCTTCCTGGTCGGCACCGCCTACGGGCTCGCCTCCGGCCTCGGCCCGTCCTGGCTCGACGGGCTGCTGATGCGCATCCTCGACGCGGTGCTGGCGCTGCCCTCGCTGATCGTGCTGATTTTCCTCGCCGCGATCGTGACGCTGAGCGCGCCGAGCCTGATCCTGCTGCTCGGCTTCGTGTCCTGGCCCGGCCTCGCCCGCCTGGTCCGCAACGAAACCGTCGCCCAGCGCGACCGCGACTTCGTGCTCGCGGCAAGGCAGCTCGGCGCCAGCACGGCCTACGTCGCCCGCGTCCACCTCGCCCGCGTGATGGCGCCGCTGCTGGTGGTCAACGCGACGCTTCTGGTCGGCGACATGATCTCGTCGCTCTCCGCGCTCTCCTTCCTCGGCCTCGGCGTGCAGCCGCCGCGCACCTCCTGGGGCGGTCTGCTGGAGAACGGGCTCACGCTGATCGTGCTCGACCCGTGGTGGCTGATCGTGCCGCCCGGCTTCATGATCTTCGCGTCCCTGTTCGCGACCTCGCTGATCGGGCAGGCGACGATCGGACGCGGGAGGGTCGCCCGATGAGGATCTCGCCGAACGACGCGGCGCCGGCGCTCCGCATCGACCGTCTCTCGGTCGCCCTCGGGCGCGGCCCGCGCTTGCCGCGCACCCGCGTCATCGACGAGCTCGATCTCGTCGTGGAGCGGGGCGAGTTCTGCGCCCTCGTCGGCGAGAGCGGGTCGGGCAAGACCATCGCGGCACTCGCCGTCACCCGCCAGCTCCCGCCCTTCGCCGAGACCTGGGGCCGCATCAATGTCGGCGGCGAGAACGTGCTGGAGCTCGACGAGCGCGCGATGCGGCGCGTCCGCGGCGGCGCCGTCGGCATGGTGTTCCAGAACCCGCTCTCGGCGCTCAACCCGTCGCATCGCGTCGGCGCGCAGATCACCGAAGCGATCCGGCTCCACGCCACGATCACCGCGGCCGACGCGAGGGCGCGTGCCCTGGCGCTGCTCGACGAGGTCGGCATCCCGAACGCGCGAGCGAGGATCGACGACTATCCGCACCAGTTCTCCGGCGGCCAGCGCCAGCGTGTGATGATCGCGATCGCGCTCGCCGCCGAGCCGCGCCTGCTGATCGCCGACGAGCCGACAACCGGGCTCGATCCGCTGGTGGCACGACAGATCCTGGCTCTCCTCGCACGTCTCCGGCGCGAGCACGACATGGGCGTGCTTTTCGTGTCGCACGACCTCTCGATCGTCCGCGAGGCCGCCGACAGCGTGCACGTGCTCTACGCGGGGCGGACCGCGGAAAAGGGACCGGCCGGTCCCTTCTTCGTGCAGCCACGGCATCCCTACAGCGCGGCGCTGCTGACCGCGGCTCCGGTGCTCGGCCGCGGCCACCTGACCGACATCCCGGGCCAGATGCCGGAGCCCGGACGGCGTCCGGACGGGTGCCGCTTCGCGCCGCGCTGCTTCCGGCGCCAGGATGTCTGCGAGCGCGCCTATCCGCCGCTGGAGCCGGCGGGAGGGACGCTCGCCGCCTGCCTGTTCCCGCTGGAGGCGTCGCCCGACATCGTGCTGCCCGACACCGGCAAGCCGCCTCGCGCGATTCGAGGCGCGACCCCGCTCCTGACGCTCTCCGGCGTCGCGGTGCGCTACGGGAAGGACCCGAAGGCGCCGTACTCGCTCCGCGACGTCGATCTCAAGCTGGCGCGCGGCGAGTGCCTCGGCATCGTCGGCGAGAGCGGATCGGGCAAGTCGACCCTCGGCCGGGCGATCCTTCAGATGCTGCGCCACGAGGGAACGATCACGCTCGATGGCGAGAACCTCTCGTCGCTCCGGGGCGCCCGCGCACGCGAGGCACGCCGCCGGATCCAGGTCGTGTTCCAGGACCCGCGCGAGAGCCTGAACCCGCGGCTCACCATCGGCGACATCGTGACCGAGCCGCTCCGCCTCGCCGGGACGGCGCACCGCGGCGAGGCGGGAAGGCTGCTCGCCCATGTCGGGTTGTCGCCGTCGCTCGCCGACCGCCTGCCGAGCGCGGTCTCGGGCGGCCAGGCGCAGCGTGTCGCGATCGCGCGCGCGCTGGCGACGAAGCCCGACGTGATCGTGCTCGACGAGCCGACCTCCTCGCTCGACGTCTCGACCCAGGCGACGCTGCTCAACCTGCTCGCCGAACTCGGCCGCGCCGAAGGAATCGCCTACGTGCTGATCAGCCACGACATCGCCGCGGTTGCCTTTCTCGCCGACCGCATCGCGGTTCTCCGCGACGGCGCGATCGTCGAGCTGCAGGACACCGACGCGATCATCACCCGGCCCCGGGATGCCTACACCGCCGCCCTGATCGACACCGCCCGCCCGAAGCAGGTCGCCTGAACGGGCGACGGCCCGATCAGACGTCCTGCCGCGGCAGCATCCGATCGAGCGTGCCATCGCGCGCCACCACGACGTGGTAGGCGGTCCCCAGCAGGTGCAGCACCACCAGCGCATAGACCGCCCATTGCCCGATCAGGTGCACCGAGGTCGCCGACCGGTGCAGCCACGGCACGTCGCCGATCTTCGGCACCGCGAACAGGTCGAAATAGGACAACGGATGGTTCGAGGTCGCCGTCAGGAGATAGCCGCTGACCGGCATCGCCAGCAGCACCGCGTAGAGCAGCCAGTGGCTCGCGCGCGCCGTCAGCGCGATCACCGCACCGACCCGCCCGGACAGCGGGGGCGCCGGGTGCCGGGCGCGCCAGCCGAGCCGTAGCACGACGATCGCCAGGATCGTCAGTCCGAGCGACTTGTGCAGCATGTAGAGGAGACCGCCGATCGGCGCGTGCTCCGGCAGGTTCGTCATCACCCAGGCGATCGGCACGATCAGCGCCATCAGGATCGCGGTGACCCAGTGGAACCACATGGCGCTCTCTGTGTAGGCCGCGCCGATACGACCCGCGCTCCCCAGGCCGACAGACGTTGTGACGGTGCTCGAGGCCATGGTGACGCGCTTCCCGCTACGGGCGGCGAGCTTGCTCGGTTTTCAGCCGCCCGGAAAGCTTCCAGGCGATGTCGAGCGGCTCCAGGTCGCGGCCGATGCGGTCGAGCTCGCGCTTGCCGCCGGGCGCAGACACCAATGGAGCGACTGCTCGTCGATTTCGCTGGCCTCCTCCGTCCCCGGTCCAGGCTACCCGGTCCAGGCTATACGCGTCCGGAGCGTGGCGCGGACGGATCGACATGCTGGTGAACAAC
Organism: uncultured Acetobacteraceae bacterium; assembly: GCA_964249405.1. Taxonomy (GTDB): domain Bacteria; phylum Pseudomonadota; class Alphaproteobacteria; order Acetobacterales; family Acetobacteraceae; genus CAXTPV01. The sequence goes on from CAXUBX010000152.1 coordinate 4,482, forward strand.
GCCGGGGTTAGTCAGCGCAGCTTGGCGCTCGATACCAGCTTTGACACCTATCGCGCGATCATGGAGACCGATTTCTTCGCGCCGCTGCGTCTGACGCAGCTGGTCGCGCCACACATGGTCGACCGTCGCTCCGGCCGGATCGTCGCGATCAGCTCGCTGGCCGGCCGGACCGGTTCGGCGCTGCGCACCGGCTACTCCGCGGCCAAGCACGCCGTGCTGGGCTACTTCGAGGCGTTGCGGGCCGAGTTCGAGCGGGCCTACGGCATCAACGTCACCACGGTCCTGCCGGGATCGGTCCGAACCCCGATCGCCGTGAACGCCTTGCAGGGAGACGGGTCCCGGCGCGGCGTCTCGGACGACAACATCGATGCCGGCATGGATCCCGCCGAGGTCGCGCGGCGCATCGTCGAAGGGATCGGCCGGAACGCGCGGGAGATCGTCGTGGCCGAGGGTACCGAACTGGCCGGACTCGGGCTGCGTGCGATGGACCCGGAACGGTTGTTCGATCATCTCGCGCAGGAGGGCGCCCGCCTCGCCAAGGCTCGTGCGGCGGCCGGGATCGGCTTCCGGCCCGACCCGGCCCTCGTCGGCAGAACGGACGGGAACAACCTCGTTGGCCGCGACATCTAG
>CAXUBX010000153.1:0-5081 GCA_964249405.1 uncultured Acetobacteraceae bacterium
AGATCGAAGCGGGCGCCGGCCCGCGCGCGCCCCGCGGCGCCGAGCCGTCGCCGCCGGTCGGCATCCGTGGCGAGGGTCGCGATCGCGCCGGCGAGCCGGACCGGGTCGCCCGGCGGCACCAGGAGCCCGGTCTCGCCGTGCGCCACGGCGTCGGCGACCTCGCCGACCGCGGTCGCGATCACCGCGACGCCTTCGCTCATCGCTTCCAGGATCGCGATCGGCAGCGCCTCCGCCCGCGACGGCAGGACGAGGATGTCGGCCGCGGCGATCACCGCGCGCGCCTCCCGGTTGTCGAGCCAGCCATGGAAGCGGATCCGATCGGCGATGCCGAGGCGCCCGGCGTCGCGGCGCCAGCGCGCCTCCTCGCCGTTGCCGACGATGTCGAGCGTGATCGCGCGCGAGGCCGGCGCGGGTGCGGCGAGTGCCGCGAGCAGGACGTCGAGCCCCTTGCGTTCGGTGAGCGCGCCGACGAACACGAGCCGGCATGAAGTTACGCCTACGCAACGATAGGGTCGTGCGTCGGGCCGCCTGATCCCGTTCGGCACCACGGCCACCCGGGCGGCGGCCAGGCCGAGCGCCTCGACGAGATGCGTCCGCGCCCGCGTCCCGAGCGTCACCACGGTGTCGGCGGCGGCGAAGGTGGATGCCACCAGGAACCGGCCGACCGGGCCGCGCCCGGCGACGAAGGCCTCGAAATCGGCGCCGTGCAGGTGGAGCACGACGGGAATGCCGAGCAGCCGCCCGAGCAGCACGAAAACGGCCTTGCGGGCGACGCTGCCGCCCGTCGCGACGTGCACGTGCAGCAGCGCTGCCTGCCCTCGGGCCGCGGCGAATGCGACCGCGCCGAGCGCGCGGAGGAGGAGGCGGGGCTGCGACCGGCGGCGCGCCATGCCGCCGCTGTCGAGGATCCGCATCGGCGGCGCCTGTCCGGCCCGTGCCCAGGCGCCGGCGAGATCGTCGACCACCCGGCAGATGCCGCCGGTGCCGTCGCGGCCGCCCGGCGACACCACGAGGATTTCGGGGCGGGACGGGGTCACAGCGCGACGAGCCCGCCCGCGGCGGCGACGACGGCGGGCGCGGGACGCGGGGGGGCGCCGGCGAGCGCGCGGGCGACGGCGTCCCGCATCGGCTTCGGGCGGAGTGCCGCATCGTAGGGGAGCGGGCGCCCGGGCCGGCCGTCCTCCCGGGCGAACCGGGGATCGGTGTTCGCGTAGCTGTAGCGGTCGGACAGCCCCCAGGTGGTGACCGCGCGGACCGCGGTCTCGGCGAGTGCCACGTCGAGGACGCGGCGCACCAGGTCGGCCGCCGCCCGATCGCGCGCGGCGGGATCGGCCGGCAGCGCGCGGTCACGGACGTCGAGCTCGGTCAGGTGAAGCTCGAGGCCGAAGCCGGCGAGCTCGGCGAGGAAGCGCCGGTAGGCGACGGCGTCGAATGGGGCCGCGATGTCGAGATGGCTCTGGATGCCGAACCCGCCGAGCGGCACGCCGGCGCGGCGCCAGGTCTCGACCAGGCGGAGATAGGTCGCGCGCTTCTGGTCGAAGCGCCGCCCCTGCCATTCGAGCCCGTCCTCGTTGACGAACAGCAGCGCGTGCGGGTCGGCCTCGCGGGCGAGCGCGAAGGCGAGGGGGACGAGCGCGGGGCCGAGCGCCCGGCGCCAGGGGGTCAGCGTCAGCCCTTCCGGGCCGCAGTGCCAGAGCGGGTCGGCGAGCTCGTTGCAGACGTCCCAGTAAGCGACGCGTCCGCGGTAGCGGCCCGCGACCGCCGCCACGTGACGGGCGAGCGCCGCCTCGGCCTCGCCCCGTGTGCCGTGCCGGAGCGTCCAGTCGAGCCAGGGCGGCACCGCGAGGCTCCAGACCAGCGTGTGCATCCGGACCGTCATGCCGCCCGCCGCGGCGAAATCGACGATCCGGTCGAGCGGGGCGAAGCGGAACCGGCCCGGCGCCGGCTCCACGTGGTCCCATTTCGCTTCCAGGCCGGGTGTCAGCGACGCGCACTCCCGGGCGATCAGGGCGCGATAGGACGGATCGGCGTCGAGCTCGCCGGCGAGCACCTCGGACCCGAAGCGGATCCCGCGCGCCCGGGCGAGGGCACGGAGCGAGGCGTCCGGCGCGGCGCGTGCCGCCTCCGCCGGCGCGAGCGCGACGGCGGCCGCCGATGCGGCGAGGAAGCGCCGTCGGACAAGCCCGGCCTGCCGCGGCCGCATGTCAGATCATCGCCGCCAGGAAACGCGGCATCGTCGCATCGTCCTCGTCGATCACCGCGCCGAGGACCCGGCCGCCGGCACGCTCGACGCCGACGCGCGCGATCGCGAGCGAGGCCGCTTCGGTGCGTCCCGCGCGCGCGACCAGGACGATGCCGTCGCAGTGGCGGGCCAGCGCGTTGACCGTCGAGCCGGCCGTCATCGCGCCGCCGTCGATCACCACCAGCGGGAAGCTCTCGGAGCAGGCCTCGATCAGCCTCGCCGTCTCGGTGCCGGGGAGCACGGGCGCGGCGCCGAGACCGGCTCCGCCGAGACGGATCCAGCTGATCTGCGGGTCGCGCGTCGGAAGCGCGATCTCCCGCGGCGCGAAGCCGGCCCGGACGCGGGCGAGGAGGTCGGGCGACGCGTCCTCCCGCCTCTCGCCCGAGGCGTCGACGAACAGGATCGGCAGGTCCATCGCCCGCTCGGCGGTGCGCGCGAAACCCGACGCGATCGCGGCGGTCGCGGCCGGCCCGGCTCCCGCGAACAGGAGCACCAGCGACTGGCCGGGCTCGCGGAGCGCGTCGACGGCGTGGAACAGGTCCGCGAACGCCGAGCTCGGCGTCGGACCGACGGGTCTGGTGAGGCGCGGGATCTCCAGTCGGAGATCCTCTCCGATCAGCGTCTGGTTCACGATCGCCTCCGGTCCGGACCAGATAATCGATGTCATACCGGAACGATTAAGGCAAGACGTTTCGATGTCGTTCTGTTATCCGGCGGCGATCCGGCAGGCGTTCTCGACCACCGCTTCGAACATCGGCGTCGTCAGCCGTCCGGTGTTCGTGTTGTAGCGCGACACATGGTAGCTGTCGGCGAGGCGCGGGCCCGGTCCGAGGTCGTGCAGCGCGCCGTGCGCGAAGCGGTGGGCGGCGAGGCGTCGCCCGAACGCGCGGAGCACGGCGTCGTGCGCGAGGAGGCCGAGCGCCACCACCACGCGGAGCCGCGGCATGGCCGCGATCTCGGCGGCCAGGAACGGGTTGCAGGTCCGGGTCTCGGCCGGGGTCGGGAGGTTCCTCGGCGGCACGCAGCGGACGGCGTTGGCGATCCGGCAGCCGGTCAGCGCGAGCCCGTCGGCGGGATCGGCGCCGTAGATACCCTGCGCGAGGCCGAAGCGGATCAGGGTTTCGTAGAGGAGCCATCCCGCGTGGTCGCCGGTGAACGGGCGGCCGGTCCGGTTGGCGCCGCGCAGTCCGGGCGCCATGCCGACCACCAGGATCGGCGCCGCGCGGTCGCCCCAGCTCGGCACCGGCGCGTTGTGCCAGGCCGGTTCGGCGGCGCGCGTGGCGTGGCGGAAGGTGGCGAGGCGGGGGCAGAGCGGGCAGTCGGCCGGCGGTTCCGAGGCGGTCTCAGCGCCCATCGTCGCCGGGCGTCGCGGGCGGGGAAGGCAACGACATCTCAGGCCTCCCGCTGCGCGACGTCCAGCGGCTCGGCCGACCGGCCCGGGGACGCGCGCGGGCGCGGCTCGGTCTGCCGGCGGATGAACTCGGGGGCGATGTCGGCGAGCTCGATGAACTGGTCGGCCTGGCGGCGCAGCTCGTCTCCCACCATGGGCGGGCTGGTGCGGAGCGTGGAGACCACCGAGACCCGCACCCCGGCCCGCTGGACGGCTTCGATGACGCGCCGGAAGTCGGCATCTCCCGAGAACAGCACGGCGTGATCCATGCGCGGCGCGAGCTCGAGCATGTCGATCGCGAGCTCGATGTCCATGTTGCCCTTCACGCGGCGGCGTCCGTTGCTGTCGGTGAACTCCCGGGCCGGCTTGGTCACCAGGGAATAGCCGTTGTAGGCGAGCCAGTCGGTGAGCGGACGCAGCGGCGAGTACTCCTCGGTCTCGAGCAGGGCGGCATAGTAGTAGGCCCGCACGACGTTCGTCCGGCTGCGGAAGAATTGCAGCATGCTCCGGTAGTCGACGTCGAAGCCGAGATGGCGCGAGGATGAATAAAGGTTCGCGCCGTCGATGAAGAGGCAGACCCTCTCGTCTGGGATGAACAGCATGGCGGCGCCTCCCGAGCACGTTTTCTGGTTCGTTCGGTCCGGTTTGGCCCGGTCCCGTGCACGCTGTGCGCGCCCTGCCAAGATTGGTTGTATCACCGGGCGATCACAGGTGAAGGCATGCGATGATCCTGATCGCCGTCGGCGCCAACCTCCCCGGACCGCACGGTTCCGCGATCGCGACCTGCCGGAGCGCGGTGGCGGGGATGGCCGCACTGCCCCTGCTCCGCCATCGGGGAACGTCCGCGTGGTACGAGACGGCGCCGGAAGGCGAGGCGGCCTCGGGTCCGCCCTACGTGAACGGGGTGGCGCGGTTCGACGCCGGCCCGGCGCTCGACGCGGCCGCGGACGCGCCCGCGCGACTGCTCGAAGCCCTCGCCCGCATCGAGGCGACGCACGGCCGGGTGCGGTCGGTCGCGAACGCGCCGAGAACGCTCGATCTCGACATCATCGCGATCGGCGACCTCGCGCGGCTCGCGCCCGACCCCGTGCTGCCGCACCCGCGCGCGCATCTGCGGCGCTTCGTCCTCCTGCCGCTTCTCGACGTGGCACCGGAATGGCGCCACCCGGCGCTCGGGCTCGACGCCGCCGCACTCCTCAGGGGCCTGCCGAAGGGGGAGGCGAGGCGGCTTGCGGACGAGGAGGCGGGCGACTAGGTATCCGCTTCTGCCCCAGAGACGATGGATGGAGGAGGCCGCATGGCGCGCGTCACCGTCGAGGATTGCGTCGAGAAGGTGCCGAACCGGTTCGAACTGGTTCTGCTGGCGGCGCAGCGCGCCCGGAACATCTCGCGCGGCGAGGAGCTCCATGTCGATCGCGACGAGGACAAGAACCCGGTCGTGGCACTCCG
>CAXUBX010000154.1:0-5032 GCA_964249405.1 uncultured Acetobacteraceae bacterium
CGCACCCGGCGGGGCGCCGCACGGGCCGCGGCTATCGCGGCCAGCGCCTCGCGCGGCGAGGCGGTCGGCGGGTGCCCGACGCTTTGCAGCGCCTCGACGCGGAGCTCCCCGTCGCCGCGGAGCGAGCGGCCCGGCCGCGCCCGGGCCCGCGCGCGCACCAGCCCGATCCCGACCTGCGCGGCCAGCATCTCGTCGTAGGCGAGCCGCGCCCGGGCCCGCGCATCGAGCGCCGGCGCGATCCAGCCCGGCGCCTGCACCGCCCGGATCGCGCCGACCCAGTCCGGCCAGCGCTCGCGTCGGAGCAGCGCCGGATCGCCCCATTCGGCGACCGCGTCCGGCAGCACCGCCAGCGCCCCGTTCATCGCCCGCTGCACCGACCCCTGGCCGAGCCCCGCGACCAGCCGCCACACCGGCGAGACCGCCGGGATCTCGTGCCGCGCGGCTTCGGGCATCACGAGATCCGGATGCGCCATCCGGAGCCGCCCGCCATAGGTGTCGAGCCGCCCCGAGACGGCGACCCGCGCGCCGACCGGCAGCTGCCGGAGCCGCGCCGGCCGGAACAGCACCAGCTCCAGCTCCGCGGTGCCGTCGGTCGCGACCACCCGCCAGGGCTGCCGCTCGTTGGCCGGCCGGACCACGCGCACGATCCCGACGCACACCGTCACGACCGTCCCGGGCCGCGCCTCGCGGAGCGGCGGCGCGGCGCTCCGGTCCACGAAGCCGGTGGGCAGGTGGAACAGCAGGTCCGCGACCGTCGCCCCGCCGAGCAGCTTCGGCAGCAGCGCGCTCTCCCGCCGCGAGAGGCCCGGAAGACCGCCGACCGGTCCGAGCACCGCGTCCGGCACGGCGCCGGTGGCGGCGGCCTCGGCGGGGGGCGGGGCGGGGCGGCGTGCTCGTCCATGCGTGTCGGGAGGACCCTGGGCTCGTCGTTCGGCGGAAACGGGGTGGCGGAGACTGGTGGCAGAGACTCTGGCGGGGCGCGCGCTCCTCGCTATATGTCACCGCGAGTGATGGACGAAGATCCGACCCCGTCCGCCGCACCGGACCCCGCGGGCCTCGACGTCAGGCGCCGCCGGATCCTGTTCCGCGCGACCCGTCGCGGCACCAAGGAAGCCGACCGCCTCGTCGGCGGCTTCGTGACCGCCCGGATCGCGCGCTTCGACGAGCATGAGCTCGTCTCGGTCGAGGGGATCCTGGACCTGCCCGACGTGGATCTCGCCGACTGGCTGATGGGCCGGCGCCCGGTGCCGCCGGAGCACGACACCCCCATGCTGCGCGCGATCGGCGACGCCGCCCGCCCCGCCCGGAAGATCTGAGAGCTCGTGAAGGAAGGCGCCTTGCCGAAACACCGATGCAGCCGGACCGCTGACGGGCGGGTCGCACCCCCTCGCAAGTCCGATCTCGTTCCCAAGCTCTGACGCGATGGATCAGATCGCCGCCACCGAGAGCCCCGCCGCCGTCCTCGGCGCCACCGTGCACGGCGCCCCGGAGGGCTACGACGCCCTCCTCCTCGCGCGCCGGCGCGACGAGCATCGCGGCTCGCTCCTCCATGTCGCCCGCGACGACGCCCGCCTCGCGCATCTTGCCGAGGCGCTCGGCTTCTTCGCCCCCGCGATCGAGATCGTGCGCATTCCGGCCTGGGACTGCCTGCCCTACGACCGGGTGTCGCCGAACGCCGCGATCGTCGCCGAACGCGCGGCCTCGCTCGCCCGCCTGCTCGAGCCCGCCGACCGCCCGCGCATCGTGCTGACCACGGTCGCCGCGATCCTCCAGCGCGTGCCGCCCCGCCGCGTGTTCCGCGACGCCAGCCTCGCGATCGTCGAGGGCGACAGCCTCGACATCGCGCTGATCACCGAGTTCCTCGTCGCCCGCGGCTACTCGCGGACCGACACCGTCCGCGAGCCGGGCGAGTTCGCCGCCCGCGGCGGCATCGTCGACATCTACCCCGCCGGCGAGGGCGAGCCGATCCGCCTCGACCTGTTCGGCGACGAGATCGAGAACATCCGCCGCTTCGATCCGACCACCCAGCGCTCCGGCGAGACGATCGGCCGCGTCACGCTCCGGCCGGTCGGCGAGCTCGCCCTCGATCCCGACAGCATCTCGCGCTTCCGGACCGGATGGCGCGACACCTTCGGCCCCGAGGCCGCCGCCGACCCGGTCTACCAGGCGGTGTCCGACGGCCGGCGCCATCCCGGGATCGAGCACCATCTTCCGCTGTTCCACGACAGCCTCGAGACGCTGCTCGACTACCTGCCGGACCTGTCGGTCTCGCTCGACCACCAGGCCGAGCAGGTCCTCGACGCCCGTCTCGAGATGATCGCCGACCATCACCAGGCCCGGCTGCGTCCGCCGCGCGAGGGCGAGATGCCCTACCGGCCGCTGCCGCCGCATCTGCTCTACCTCGACCGGGCCACCTGGCAGGCGGTCACCGGCCAGCTCCGCATGCTCGCCTTCTCGCCCTTTGCCCGCCCCGAGGGCGCGCCCGGGATCGACGCCGGCGGCCGGCCGGGGCGGATTTTCGCGGCCGGCGCCACCTCGCGCTCGACCGAGCACGCCCGCAACGCCTTCGACCTGCTCGGCCAGCAGGCCGCCGAATGGGGTGCCGCCCGTGCCGCCCGCCGCGCGCCCCGCCGCACGATCGTCGCCGCCTGGACCCGCGGCTCGCGCGGCCGCCTCGCGACCCTGATGCGCGAGCACGCGCTCCGTGCCACCGAGACCGACACCTGGGCGGCCGCCACGGCGCTCGACCCGACCGCCGGCATCGCCCTCGTCACCCTCGGCATCGAGCGCGGCTTCGTCGCCGAGGATTTCGCGATCGTCTCCGAGCAGGACCTGCTCGGCGAGCGGATCTCGCGCGCCCCCCGCCGCCGGCGGCGCGCCGACCAGTTCATCGCCGAGGCGACCGAGATCGCCGCCGGCGACCTCGTGGTCCACCAGGACTACGGCATCGGCCGCTACGACGGGCTCGAGACGCTGACCGTCGGCCCCGCCCCGCACGACTGCCTCCGGCTGTTCTACGACGGCCACGAGAAGCTCTATCTCCCGGTCGAGAACATCGAGCTGCTGTCCCGCTTCGGATCGGAGTCCGGCGGCGTCGCGCTCGACCGGCTCGGCGGCACCGCCTGGCAGACCCGCAAGGCGCGCATGAAGCAGCGCATCCGGGACATGGCGGGCGAGCTGATCCGCACCGCCGCCGCCCGCCGCGTCCACGACGCGCCCTCGATGGCGCCGGCCGAAGGCAGCTGGGACGAGTTCTGCGCCCGCTTCCCGTTCGCCGAGACCGAGGACCAGACCCGCGCCATCGCCGACGTGCTCGAGGATCTCGCCTCCGGCCGGCCGATGGACCGCCTCGTCTGCGGCGATGTCGGCTTCGGCAAGACCGAGGTGGCGCTCCGCGCCGCCTACGTCGCCGCGATGTCCGGCGTGCAGGTCGCGGTGATCGTGCCCACCACGCTGCTCGCCCGCCAGCACCACCGCAACTTCGCCGCCCGCTTCGCCGGCCTCCCGGTCCGCGTCGAGCAGCTGTCGCGCATGGTGGGCGCCAGGGACGCCGCGGGCGTGAAGAAGGGGCTCGCCGACGGCACGGTGAACATCGTGATCGGCACCCACGCGCTGCTCGCCAAGGGCATCGAGTTCGGCGAGCTCGGCCTGCTGATCATCGACGAGGAGCAGCATTTCGGCGTCTCCCACAAGGAGAAGCTGAAGGCGCTCCGCGAGGACGTCCACGTGCTGACGCTGTCGGCGACCCCGATCCCGCGCACCCTCCAGCTGGCGCTCACCGGCGTCCGCGAGATGAGCCTGATCGCGACCCCGCCGGTCGACCGCCTCGCGGTCCGCACCTTCATCATGCCGTTCGACGGCGTGGTGATCCGCGAGGCGATCCAGCGCGAGCGCTTCCGCGGCGGCCAGATCTTCTGCGTGGTGCCGCGTCTCGAGGATCTCGACCGGATGGCCGAGCGCCTCCGCGACATCGTGCCCGAGGCGAAGGTCGCGATGGCGCATGGCCGGCTGAGCCCGACCGAGCTCGAGCGCGTGATGACCGAGTTCGGCGATGCGAAATACGACATCCTGCTCTCCACCAACATCGTGGAGTCCGGCCTCGACATGCCGGCGGTGAACACGCTGATCATCCACCGCGCCGACATGTTCGGCCTTGGCCAGCTCTACCAGCTCCGCGGCCGCGTCGGCCGCGGCAAGCAGCGCGGCTACGCCTACCTCACCTGGCCGCAGAGCCACCGCCTGTCCGCCGCCGCCGAGAAGCGCCTCGACATCATGTCGACGCTCGACAATCTCGGCGCCGGCTTCACCCTCGCCTCGCACGACCTCGACATGCGCGGCGCCGGCAACCTGCTCGGCGACGAGCAGTCCGGCCACATCAAGGAAGTCGGCATCGAGCTCTACCAGCAGATGCTGGAGGACGCGGTCGCCGAGATGCGCGCCGCCAAGGGCCGGAAGCGCAAGACCGAGGACCGCGACTGGACCCCCGCGATCGGCCTCGGCCTCCCGGTGCTGATCCCCGAGACCTACGTCAAGGACCTCCCGGTCCGCCTCGGCCTCTACCGCCGGATCGGCGGCCTCGCCAACGACGAGGAGACCGGTGCGATCGAGGCCGAGCTGGTCGACCGCTTCGGCCCGCTCCCCGAGGAGGTGCAGAACCTGCTCGAGGTGGTGACCTTGAAGCGCCTCTGCCGCGAGGCCGGCGTCGAGAAGATCGAGGCCGGTCCGAAGGGCATGGTGGTGCAGTTCCGCCGCAACCAGTTCCGCAACCCGGCCGGCCTGATCGCCTGGATCGCACAGACGCGCCCGAAGGACCCGAACAAGGACCTCGGCGACATCCGCCTCCGCCCCGACCACAAGCTCGCCCTGGTCCGCGAGATGACCACCGCCCAACGCATCCGCATCGCCCGCGAGGTCGCGGGCAACCTCAACCGGCTCGCCGAGGACGCCGCCGCGGCGTGACCGCACGAGGGCAGGGCAGGGGCGCCGCCCCTGCACCCCGCCAGGAGCCGGCGGGCTCCTGGACCTCGTCCGG
>CAXUBX010000155.1:0-5007 GCA_964249405.1 uncultured Acetobacteraceae bacterium
CTGCTCGCCGGCACCGACGAGGCGCCCGGCGAGGTGTTCCTCTACCAGGGCCGCTCCTACAAATCCTATCGCGGCATGGGCTCGCTCGGCGCGATGGCGCGCGGCTCCGCCGACCGCTACTTCCAGCAGGAGATCAAGGACACGCTGAAGCTCGTCCCCGAGGGGATCGAGGGCCGCGTCGCCTACAAGGGGCCGGCCTCGGGGGTGATCCACCAGCTCGTCGGCGGCTTGCGCGCCGGCATGGGCTACACGGGAAGTGCCGCGATCGACGATCTGCAGTCGCGCGCCCGGTTCCGTCGCGTCACCGGCGCGGGCCTCCGCGAGAGCCACGTCCACGACGTCGCGATCACCCGCGAGGCCCCGAACTACCGGCAGGAGTAACCCCGGCCCCCTACTTCGCGAGGACCGCGCGCCCGGTGAGCCGGCGCGCGACACGCCGGAGCCGCGGCGTCGTCGCGATCCGGAACGCGAGGCGCGCCGCCACGTGCGGGTAGTCGCGCGGCCCGACGAGCGCCATCGCCTCGCGGGGCCGCGCCGCGGCGCCGAGCCGGGCCGCGCTCCCCCAGGCCATCATCCGGAGGGCGCGCGCGTTGTCCGGCGCGAGCAGGTCGCCATGCCGGAGCAGCGCGGCGCGCGCGAACCGGCAATCGGCGAGCGAGAGCTCGAACGGCCGGTAGTTCGCGAGCGAGACGAGCTTTGCCGACGCCATGATCGCGAGCCGGGCTTCCTCCTCCGGGGTGAGGCTGAGGCGGCGCGCGGCGACGCCCACCATGGCCTCGAGATCGGCCGCCGCCCGCGCCGCGCCGAGAAGCTCCCGCGGAAACGCGAGATCGGGCACGGCGCGCGACCGTCGCGCCGCCGAGAGGCCCGCGAGCTGGGAGAAGACCGACATCACCCGCCCGTTCACCAGCGACGCCCCGCTCAGGCTCCCGGTGTGCATCCGGTAGTCGCCGAGGATCTCGGGGAGGTTGTGCAGCCGGCCAAGCTCGCCGAGGCGCCAGTAGAGGTCCGTGTCCTCGGCCAGGAACACGTGCCGGTAGCCGCCGGCCGCGGTCGCCGCCTCGCGCCGGACCATCAGGAACGGGTGGCAGATATAGGGCTCGTGCGAGGGTGCGACGAGCGGCGAGGCGAGGCTCGGGTCCTCGAACTCGCCGATCGTACCGGTCGGACGGCCGAACTCGTCGATGTGCCGCACCGAGCAGCCCACCGCGACCATGTCCGGACGATCACGGAGAAAGCCGGCCTGCCGTTCGAGGCGCCCCGGATACGACAGGTCGTCGGCGTCGAAGCGCGCGATCAGCGGCGCGCGGCACTCGGCCAGGCCGCGGTTGAGCGCATCCACGATCCCGCCGTTCTCCTGCCGGACGACGAGGATGCGCTCGTCGTCCGCCGCCATCCGGGCGAGGATCTCCGCGGTCGCGTCCGTCGAGCCGTCGTCGACAACCACGATCCGGATGTCGCGAAGCGTCTGGCGCTGGATCGTGCCGATCGACTGCTCGACCGTCGCGGCGGCGTTGTAGGCGGGAATGAGGACGTCGATCGGCGTCACGCGCGAGCCCCCGCGCGCTCGGGCCGGTCCGCGCAGGCGATGGCGTCTTCGTCATGCCGCGCGACCCGCGGTGCCGCGGAGGCCGGAACAGGACCCTCTCCCTTCCTCACGATGGAGGCCTCTCCCCGTCTCTTCCCGCCCTCATAGCATGATCGCTTTCGTTCCCGTCCGGAGCCCGCGACGGCCCCGGCCCCGCAGATTGACCTGGATCCGCCGCCCGATCCGCTGCGCGAGCGGGCGGACCGCCTGCGCCCGCTCGTTCCGCGCGAGCCGCGCCGCGTAGGCGTCGCCGTACAGCACGGGATGGAAGATCCGGTCGTGCCGCTCCCGGAACGTGCCGGCCGTGCCGTCGAGGAGGTTGTCGAAACCGAACGTCTCGCGGTCGTAGACGGGAGCGCCGAGATCGTTGAGGTCCGCGTAGCGCAGCCCGGCATGCGCGACCTCGGTCGCGACGAACACCTCGTCGTTCGGCCAGAACAGGCGATCCCTGATCCTCCACCGCCCTCGCCGCCGCTCGCGGAGGCAGAGATCGACGGCCGCCGCCGACACCCGGATGAAGCAGAACATCGCCCGCTTGATCCCGGTCGGATGCGGACGTCCGGTCTGCGACCACCACCAGTCGTCGGTGGACGCGTTGAGATAGGTCGCGAGGAGGTCGACGTCCGGATACGCCGCGAAGCGTCCGAACAGGGCCGACATGGTCGGGAACGAGTGCTCCACGTCGGGCTCCAGCAGCCAGTAGAACCGCTCGTCCGGGAAACGCTGCCGCGCCAGGTAGAGCGCGTAGTCGCCGTTCCGCCAGGCGAAGTCCGACGTGCAGTGAAGCCCGATCGCCCGGCATGCCGCGCGCGTCAGCCCGATCTTCTCGTGCCCGCCGACGTCGAGGACGCCCCTGGTCTCGTCGGCGGCGACGGCGACGCGCTCCGTGCCCACGCCTTCGAGCCGGCGCATGAGCGACGCCTCCCGGTCCCCGAAAACATGCGTCCGGAGAAGGATCACCGCACCGCTCCCTTGTTGCGGCGGATCCTTTGGCCCGACGCCGCGCGATCGGCAAGTCACATCTGGGCCGAGGGGTGACGAACCCGCCGCCCTGGGGCAGTCTTCCCCCGGCGGGTCGCGCCGGCCCCGTCGACCTGTCAGGCGAGTTCATCGCCGAACGCTTCCTCGTCTCGATCAATGCAAGAGGTGTTCGACGCATGTCTGCCACCGCTGCCCGCCTGATCGCTTTCTACTTGCCTCAGTTCTTCCCGATCCCCGAGAACGACGAGTGGTGGGGCAAAGGCTTCACCGAATGGACCAACGTCGCGAGCGCGCGGCCGCTGTTCCCGGGGCACCGCCAGCCGCACGTTCCGGCCGATCTCGGCTTCTACGATCTTCGCGTCCCCGAGACCCGGGAGGCGCAGGCACGCCTCGCGAGGGAGGCCGGCGTCGAGGGCTTCTGCTATTGGCACTACTGGTTCGGGAACGGCCGGCGCATCCTCGAGCGCCCCTTCAACGAGGTGCTCGCGAGCGGCGCGCCGGACCTTCCCTTCTGCCTCGCCTGGGCGAACCAGTCCTGGACCGGCATCTGGCACGGGCTCTCCGACCAGGTGCTGCTCGAGCAGACCTATCCCGGACCCGAGGACGCGGAACGCCATTTCGCCTGGTGTCTCGAGGCGTTCCGCGACCGGCGCCACATGCGCGTCGACGGCCGGCCGATCTTCGTGGTCTTCGCGCCCCACGACATGCCGTCGACCGGGGAGTTCGCGCGGTCCTGGCGGGCGATGGCCGAGCGCGCCGGCCTTCCCGGCCTCTTCCTCGTCGCCATCGGCAACGTTTTCAAGGAGGGCGTCGATCCGTACCGCCATCCGATCTACGAGCCGTTCGACGCGGTGACGCCGCTGACGCCGCACGACTATCTCGAGGGACCGGGCCGCCTCGAGGTCCGGACCATGCGGCGCAAGCTTCGCGAGATCGACCTCGGCGTCCTGAACTTCGCAAAGTTCGGGCGCTTCCGGCGGCCGAAGCGGATCGACTACGCCGCGGTGGTCCGCCACGCGCTCGAAGCCATGCCGGACGAGGAACGCTTCCTCCCCTCCGTCCTGCCGAACTGGGACAACACGCCGCGCTCGTCCTATCGGGGCGTCGTCTACGAGAACGCGACGCCCGCGCTCTTCGAGGCCTATCTGGGCAAGGCGCTGCGGCGGGTCGCCGGCCGGCCGGCCGAGAAGCGCATCATTTTCCTCAAGGCGTGGAACGAGTGGGCCGAGGGAAACTACGTCGAACCCGACACGAGGTGGGGCCGGGCCTATCTCGACGCGATCCGGCACGTGATGCGCCCCGGAGAGCGTGAGACGGGCCGGCCGGGTCCGGGACGGTGACCCTGACGCTCGTCGGCGACGCGGCGGACTTCCGGTCCGGATCCGGCATCGGGCCCTCCTGGGAGCACACGGTCCTTCTCGAAGCGCCGGGCGTCACGTCGCTCGCATTGGACCGGTTCCGCACCGATCGTGCTCGCCGCCTGCTGCAGGCCGACCGGCTCGACGTCCTGCAGGCGATCCGGCTCGGCCGTCGTCTCCGGGGATGCCCCGCGGTGCTGGCGCAGAGCGAGAGCAGCGGCCACGTCGCGGCCCTCGCCACGACGCTGGTTCCTTCGAGAACCCGGCTCCACATCATCTTCCACGGCCACGGCTGGCAGACCCGTCGGAGAAGGGCGTTCGCCGCCCTCTGCCGGCGCAATCCGCGCATCCATTTCTGCGCCCTGTCCGGATCGCTGGCCGACATCCTGGTCGACGAGCTCGGGATCCCCGCGTCGCGCGTCCGCGTCACCGGCTTCGGCGTGGACGCCGAGTTCTTCAGGCCGGAGCCCCGTTCGACACGCAAGGTGGTCGTCAGCGCCGGGACGGCGTCGCGCGACTACCGGTTGCTCGCCGACGCCGTCCGGGGGATCGATGCCGAGGTCCACGTCGCGGCCGACAGCACCTGGTACCGGGAGCGGCTCAATCTCGACGGGAGCGACGCGCCGCCGAACCTGACGCTCGCCAGCGCCGGCAACTACGCCAACCTGCGCGCCCTGTACGCGCGGGCCAGCGTCGTGGTGGTGCCGCTGCAGGACGTGCGCTTCGCGTGCGGCTACGCCGTCATCGCCGAAGCGATGGCGATGGGCAAGGCCGTGGTCGCGACGCGCACCGGAGCGCCGAGCGATCTCGTCGAGCCCGGCGTCACGGGCCTCTACGTGCCTCCCGGCGATGCGGCGGCCCTGCGGGACGCGATCGGCCTCCTGCTCGCCGATCCCGACCGGGCGGGAGCGATGGGCGACGCGGGTCGGCGCGCCGTCGAGCGGCGCTTCAACGTCAGGGACTACGCGGCAAGGCTCCTGGCGGCGACGGCGCTGCCCAGCGGCGCCCCCAGGCCCGCATCCCATTGAGATCGCCGGGGGTCCAGGCGCCCAGCGCCTGGTGGGGTGCGGGGTGAAACCC
>CAXUBX010000156.1:0-4965 GCA_964249405.1 uncultured Acetobacteraceae bacterium
CCGCCTACAAACCGGCACCGAACGGCAGGGAGGGCCCGGCTTGAACGCCATCGTCGTCGTCGCGCTGAAACGGCCGCTCACCTTCGTCGTGCTCGCGATCCTGATCCTGGTGTTCGGCGGCCTCGCGGTGTTCCGGACGCCGGTCGACATCTTCCCGAACATCGGCATCCCGGTGGTCGCGATCGTCTGGACCTACAACGGCCTGTCGCCCGAGGACATGTCGGGGCGCGTCATCTACTACTACGAGCGCACGCTGACGACCGCGGTCAGCGACATCGAGCACATCGAGAGCCAGTCGCTCTACGGGCGAGGGATCGTCAAGGTGTTCTTCCAGCCCGGCACCGACGTCGCGGCCGCCCAGGCGCAGATCACCGCGACGTCGCAGACCGTGCTGAAGCAGATGCCGGCCGGCATGACCCCGCCGCAGGTCGTCGTCTACAACGCCTCCAGCGTTCCGGTGCTCGACCTGCAGGTGTCGTCGCGCAACATGCCGGTCTCCGACCTCTACAATCTCGCGTCGAACTTCATCCGCCCGCAGCTGGTCACCGTTCCGGGCGTCGCGATCCCGACCCCCTATGGCGGCACCTCGAAGCTCGTCGACGTCGATCTCGACCAGGAACGCCTGCTCCAGTACGGGCTGTCGGCCGCCGATGTCGGCGCGGCGCTCGAACGGCAGAACGTCGTGCTGCCGGCCGGCGACCAGAAGATCAACAAGTTCGACTATTTCGTCACCACCAACGCGACGCCGATCGACATCGACAGCTTCAACGCGATGCCGGTCAAGCAGGTCGGCAACGCGGTCATCACGCTCGGCGACGTCGCCTTCGTCCATCAGGGCGGCCCGCCGCAGACCAACATCGTGCTGGTGCGCAGCCACCAGGCGGTGCTGATCGAGATCCTGAAGACCGGCCACTCCTCGACCCTCGCGGTGGTCGACGGGATCAAGCGTCTGCTCCCCGAGATCGAGAAGACGCTGCCGCCGGGCGTCACGATCACGCCGCTGAACGACGCGTCGGTGTTCGTGCGCGCCTCGATCACCGACGTGGTGCGCGAGATGGGCGTCACCGCCCTGCTCACCGGCCTGCTGGTGCTGCTGTTCCTCGGCAGCTGGCAATCGACGCTGATCGTGGCCGCCACGATCCCGCTCTCGATCCTGGCCGCGATCGCGATCCTCTCCTGGCTCGGCCAGACCATCAACGTGATGACGCTCGGCGGCCTCGCGCTCGCGGTCGGCATCCTGGTCGACAACGCGACCGTGATGATCGAGAACATCGCGACCCACCTGGAGGGTGGCCAGGCGCTCGAGGAGGCGATCGTCGAGGCCGCCAACCAGATCGTGGCGCCGACCCTGGTGTCGACGCTCTGCATCTGCGTCGTGTTCCTGCCGCTGTTCACGCTGACCGGTGTCGGCGGCTACCTATTCGCGCCGCTCGCGATGGCGATCGTGTTCGCGATGATCGCCTCCTTCATCCTGTCCCGGACCCTGGTCGCGACGATGGCCGCCGCCATGCTGAAGGGACACGCGGCGCGCCACCGCGAGCTGCACGAGCACCACCGGTTCGGCCCGTTGCGGCGGTTCCAGCTCGCCTTCGAGAACGGGTTCCAGCGCTTCCGCGACGGCTACCGCGACGTGCTCGCGGCCGCGGTGCTGTTCCGCGGCCGGTTCATCGTCGGCTTCCTCGCGATCACGACGTTGTCGCTCCTGCTGGTCCCGTTCCTCGGCCGCAACTTCTTCCCCGGCATCAACTCGGACGAGATCGACATGCACATGCGGGCGCAGATCGGCACCCGGATCGAGGACAGCGCCAAGCTCGCGGCCCTGGTGAACGGCGCGATCCGCCATCTGCTGCCGGGGCACGTCACCGGCGTGATCGACAATTGCGGCCTGCCGGTCAGCGGCATCAACGAGGCGTACGGCTCGTCGGGCACCATCGGCTCGTCCGACTGCGACCTGGTGATCACGCTGAACGACACCGACGCGCCGGTCGACCGCTACCGGCGCATCCTCCGCGCCCATCTCCCCCCGATGTTTCCCGGCACGTCGTTCGCGTTCCTGCCGGGGGACATCACCGCGAAGATCCTCGACTTCGGGCTGCCGTCGCCGATCGACGTCCAGGTCATCGGGCGCGACGCGAGCGCCAACTACGCCTACGCGAGGACCGTGCTGCAGCGGATCCGGCGGATCCCCGGGATCGCCGATCCGCGGATCCAGCAGGCGTTCGGCGCGCCGACGCTGCTGGTCTCGACGTCGCGCGCGCTCGCGGCCCAGATCGGCCTCACCGAGGGCGACGTCGCGCACAACGCGCTCGCGAGCCTGTCCGGCTCGGGACAGACCGCGCCGTCGTACTGGCTGAACACGCGGAGCGGGGTGTCGCATCTGGTCAACATCCAGACCCCGCAAAACCAGCTCTCGTCGATGAACGATCTCGAGACGATCCCGATCGACGCCGGCAACGGCGATCCCGGCGCCGACCGGATGCAGCTCCTCGGCGCGCTCAGCCGCATCTCGCAGGAAGGTTCCCCGCTCGTGGTCTCGCACAGCAGCATCCTGCCGGTGATCGACATCTATGCCGGCAACCAGGGGCGCGATCTCGGCGCCGTGGACGCCGCGGTCAAGCGCGCGATCGCCGACACCGCGGGCGCGCTGCCGCACGGGTCGCGCGTGGTGCTCCGCGGACAGGCCCTGACGATGGCGAGCGCCTACTCGCAGCTCCTGTTCGGGCTCGCGCTGTCGGTGGCGCTCGTCTACCTGATCATCGTCGCGAACTTCCAGTCCTGGCTCGACCCGTTCATCATCATCTCGGCGCTGCCCGGCGCGCTCGCCGGGATCGTGTGGGCGCTGTTCCTGACCGGCACCACGCTTTCGGTGCCGGCGCTGACCGGCGCGATCCTCTGCATGGGCGTCGCGACCGCGAACTCGATCCTGCTGATCTCGTTCGCCCGCGAACGCTTCGCCGAGCACGGCGACGGCGCGCGGGCGGCGGTCGAGGCCGGCTTCGCGCGGATCCGGCCGGTGCTGATGACGGCGCTCGCGATGATCGTCGGCATGCTGCCGATGTCGCTCAGCAACACGCAGAACGCGCCGCTCGGACGGGCCGTGATGGGCGGCCTGATCATCGCGACGATCTCGACCCTGCTGTTCGTGCCCTGCGTGTTCGCGCTGCTGCGCGGACGCCACCGCGACGGTCCGGGGACGCCGGCCGCCGCGGGACACGCGTGATGCGCCACGCCCGGAGCGCGGTCGCGCTGATCCTCCTCGTGCTCGTCGTCGCGGCGGGGTGGGGGATCTGGCGCCGGCACGCGGCGGTCGCCTCGCTCGCGACGGTCGCGGACGAACAGGCCGCCCCGGCGGTCACCCTGATCGCGCCCGGGCGCGGGCCGGCGTTCCACGAGCTGACGCTGCCCGGCAACATCGACGCCTGGTACCAGGCGCCGATCTTCGGCCAGGTCAGCGGCTACGTGAAGATGTGGTACGAGGACATCGGCGCCCGGGTGCACAAGGGCGACCTCCTCGCGGTGATCGAGACGCCGGGCCTCGACGAGCAGGTGGCGCAGGCCGCGGCCCAGCTCTCGGTCGCCGAGGCCCGCTACCAGCTCGCCGCGGTCACCGCGGAACGCTGGAAGCGTCTGTCCGGGACGCAGGCGGTGGCGCAGCAGGACGTCGACGTCAAGCTGGCCGACGCGCGCGCGCAGAAGGCGGAGGTCGACGTCGCCCGGTCCAGTCTCGGCCGGCTCCAGGCCCTCGAAGGCTTCAAGCGGATCGTCGCGCCGTTCGACGGCGTGGTGACCGCGCGTCTCACCGACATCGGCAACTACGTCAACGCGGGCGGCGCCACCACCGGCTCGAGCGGCGCCGGCTCGCAGCTGTTCACCGTCTCCGACGTGCACCGGCTCCGCGTCTTCGTGTCGGTCCCGCAGGACTACGCGACCGAACTCAAGCCGGGCGTCACCGCGACGCTCAGCCTTCCCGGCTACCCCGACCAGGTGTTCCAGGCGAGCTTCATGACGACGTCGCGGTCGGTGAGCAGCCAGTCGAGGACCGTGCTCACCGAGCTCGAGATGACGAACCCGTCCGGGGTCCTGCCGGGCGCGTTCACGGAGGTCCACTTCCACCTGCCGGCCGACCGCAGGACGCTGACGGTGCCGGAGCAGGCGCTGCTGTTCCAGTCGCGCGGCATGGAGGTGGCGCTGGTGGTGGACGGCAGGGTGCGGTTCCGGCGCGTCGCGCTCGGCCGCAATCTCGGCGCCAGGGTCGAGATCCTCTCGGGGCTCCGGCCGGGCGACCGGCTGATCGCGAACCCCTCCCTCGGACTGCTCGAAGGCGAACAGGTCAACGTCGTGCACGTCCCCGCGGCGGAGGCGGACGACGAGAACGAGCAGCCCGAGCTGGCGGAGGCGCAGCACCCCCAGCCATGACGAGGGTCCTGAGACGCGCCGCCGCCCTGGTCGTCCTGGGTGGCGGCCTGGCGGGTTGCGACCTCGCGCCCGCCTACCATCCGCCGGCGATGGCGCTGCCCGCGAGCTATGCCGGAGAGGCGCCGTTCGACATCGCCCATCCGGACGACCGGCTGCCGCGCGGTCCGTGGTGGACGATGTACGGCAACGCGACGCTCGATGCGCTGGAGGCCCGGCTGCCGGCCAATCCGGTCCTCGCGGGCGAGGCGGAGCGCTTCCTGCAGGCGCGCGACCTCGCGTCCGAGGCGCGCGCGGGCCTGTTCCCGCATCTCGGCGCCGGGTTCTCGGCCACCGAGAACCGGCAGTCCGAATACCGGCTGTTCCGCTCGCCCACCAGCTCGGCGCCGTTCGTGGAACCGGACGTCGACACCGACCTCGCGGCGAGCTGGGAGATCGACGTCTGGGGAGAGATCCGGAACGAGACCCGGAACCGGGAGCGGCTGGCGCAGGCGGAGGCCGCCCTGCTCGCGTCGCTCGATCTCAGCCTGCAGGCGGAACTCGCCGACGAAT
>CAXUBX010000157.1:0-4945 GCA_964249405.1 uncultured Acetobacteraceae bacterium
CTAGGCGCGATGCTCGGCCAGCCAGGCCGCCATCTCGTTCTCCGTGCGGCCGGCGAGGGCGGCGCGGGTGCGGATGCCGTCCGCCGCCTTTGCAGCCTGGATCCGAGCGCCCGCTGAGGCCTGGCTCGCCGGATCGGCGAGTAGCGCGGCAGCGGTGCGGGGATCGGACGACCCTGCGGCACTGTCGGGCAGCAACCCGGTCGCCTCGCCCGGGGTGAGGCGCTTGCGGATCGCGGCCTCGTCGACGCGGACCAGCGCGAACACGGTGTCGGGCCGGTCGCTCAGAACGGCGGCTCGCCGCAGCGCGACGGCGATGCGGCCGTCCGGGATGGTACCCGAGGTCGCGAGCGTCACCGCCTCCGACAGGAGCGCGGGGTTCTCCGTCGCTGCCACGGCGTTGAAAAAGCGGAGCTTCTGCTCCGTGTCGGGGGCGTTCCGGACCATGTCGGCGAGAACCGCCCAGGTCGCCGGGTCGGCTTTCCGTCCGGCGAGGAGGGTGACCGGACCAACCAGGCTCGGCGACAGTGTCGACGGATGGCGGCGATAGGCGACGAAGCGCCGCTCCGCCTCCGCCGTGACGGCTTGATCGTCGAAGCGGCCGAGCGCCGTGATCAGCTGGGGGCGGAGGAGCGAGGCGAGGACGCTCTCGCCCGGCTTCGGATCCCAGCCGAGACGCTCGAACTCGGGCGTCAGCACGCCTCGGGCAAAGATGCGGAAGGAGGCCCGCGACGGGGCGCCGCGAAGGAGCAGGTCGAGCGCCTCGAGATGGCCGATCGTATCGTCCCACACCGCGACCGACGCCTCGCCGTCGGTCCCGAGCCGGTCCACGAGATCGAGATAGGAGGAGAGCGGCGCGTCCCCCGCCTCGGACAGCGCATACTGGTCGCCGAGGAGGTTGGCGCGATCTGCGGCGCCGAAACGCGCGAAGCGCCTCACGAGCGGAACGAACGACGCCGCGTCGTAGATCGAACGGTAGTAGCCGTTCTCGCCGAGATTGGCCTTGAGCGCTTGGCCGCAGCCGGCGAAGCGCAGCGTGGCGCCGGACGAGCCGAGCAGCACCGTCTGCGCGGCTTGCTTCGCCGCCCCGGGTGTCGGCCCGACCGTCACCGGGATCGTCCAGGCGAGCGGCTTCGCGTCCGGGTCGTGGATGGAGAACCGGCTTTCCGACAACGACACGGTCGTCCTGTCGTCGGTGCAGGCGCGTGACACGTGCACGAGCGGGATACCAGGCTGGTCGGTGAAGCCCGAGGCCACCGCGGCGACGTCCTTCCCGGAGGCAGCCGACAGCGACGCCCAGAGATCAGCGCTCGTCGTGTTGCCGTAGCTGTGCGCCTTCATGTAGCGGCGCATGCCGTCGCGGAACACGTCCGGACCGAGCCAGTTCTCGACCATCCGGATGACTTGCTCGCCCTTCTGGTAGTCGATCAGGTCGAACGCCGCGTCGGCCTCGCTGACGCTATGGATCGGGTGGTCGATCGCGTGGGTCGTCGCCTTCGCGTCGACCGCCATCGCCAGCTCGCGGTCGCGGTGCTGGCGCGGCCAGATCTGCCAGGCGGGGTTGAAGCGGTCGGTGGCCTTCGTCTCCATCCAGGTCGCGAAACCCTCGTTGAGCCAGATGTCGTTCCACCAGCCCATGGTGACGAGGTCGCCGGACCACTGGTGGGCCATCTCGTGCGAGACGTCGAGCCAGATGGTCTCGCGCGTCGCGGGATCGCTGGTCTTCGGGTCGAACAGGAGGGCGTCGTCGATGAAGGTGATCGCGCCCCAGTTCTCCATCGCGCCCGCCGCGTAGTTCTCCGGAATCGCGATCAGGTCGAGCTTCGGCAGCGGATACGGCACGCCGAAATAGTCGTCGTAGTAGGGCAAAATCTTCTCGGCAGCCTCGAGCGCCTCGCGTCCCCGGTCCTGCTCGCCGCGCTGCGTCCAGACGCGGATCGGCGTCCCGCCGCCCGAGCCCTCCAGCGGCGCGAGATGTCCGGCGACGAGCGCGAGAAGGTAGGTCGACATGCGCGGCGTCGTCGCGAACGTCACGCGCTGCCGGTCCGGCCCGACCGGGACCGAGACGGAAACCGGCATGTTGCTGAGCGCCACCCACTCCTTCGGCAAGGTCGCGGTGAGCGAGAACGTCGCCTTGAAGGCCGGTTCGTCCCAGCCGGGGAACATGCGCCGGGCGTCGGCCACCTCGAACTGCGTCACCAGCATCTGGTCTTGCTTCCCGTCCGGGGCGCGATACTCGTCGTCGTAGATGCCGGCAGGCGTGGTCGGGATCGGTCCGGTGTAGTCGATCGACAGCCTGTGAGCGCCGGGCGCGAGCGGATGCGGCGGGACGAGGGTCAGGGTCTGCGTCGCCTGGTCCTCGGAGACGGATGCGGCGATGCCGTCGACCGTCGCGCGCGACACCGCGAGCCCCGCCTGCTGGAGCAGGATCGTGCCCGTCGACCGGGCGGCCGCGATTTCGATGTCCTCGTGCCCGGCAAGCGCGCGACGGGCCATGTCGACGTCGATGGCGATGCGATAAGCCGACGGCACGATGTCGGTGGGCAGCAGACCCGGCGTGTCGGAAAGACGGAAGGTATGGTCGGCCGACGCCGGCCCGGCGATGCCGAGCGTCGCCGAGGCGAGGGCGGTCGCGAGCAGGACAGGTGTCTTCAAGGGCGCGATCCCGTCAGGCAGGTTGGGGGTGTGGAAGCGTCGCGAGACGCTCGGCCGACGAAGGGGTCGTCCGGCGCCTCTCAAGCAGCATTCGAGCCAGTCTGGCGGCCGGCGGTCCGGAGCGTCTCCGGACCAGGCAGCGACGCGATCGCCGCCAGCCCGACCGCGCAGAGCGCCGCCGACAACGCGAACGGCGCGCCCGGCCAGTGGAGCGCACCGCCGGGCCGCGTCGCCCAGGCGAACACCAAGCCCGTTGCGGTCGGCCCCACCACCATGCTCAGCCCCTGCAGCGACGAGAGGCCGCCCTGGGTCTCGCCCTGGCGCGTCGGCCCCGCCGCAACCGACAGCATCGACTGGATCGCCGGGTTCGCCAGCGCTCCGAACGCCAGCACGAGAAGCCCGAGGAGCATGATCGGCGGCCGCCCGGCAAGGGCGTAGAGGCCGTAGCCCGCGACGGCGAAGCCGAAGCCGATTGACGCCGTCCATCGCGGACCGGCACGCGCCGTCACCCGACCGACCAGCACGCCCTGCACCACCGCCTGAGCGAGGCCGCCGAGCGCCAGCACGAGCCCGTTCTCCGCGATCGTCCACCCGAAGCGCATTTCGTTGGCGAGGATGAAGCTGCTCTGCTGCGCCCCGAGCGCGGTCCACGTGCAGCACCAGGCGACGCCGAGCCGCCACGTCGCGCCGTTCGACGCGAACAGCCGGAGCGACCCCGCCGCGTTCGCCCGGCGCCAAGAGAACGAACGCCGCCGGTCGGGCGGCAGGCTCTCCGGCAGCACGAGCCACCCGTAAAGCACGTTCGCCGCGATCAGTGCCGCCGAGACGGCGAACGGCAGCCGGAGCCAGATCCCGCCGAGCCAACCGCCGAGCCCCGGCCCCGCGACGAAGCCGAGACCATACATTGCGCCGACCTGCCCGAAAGCCCGCGCCCGGTCCTCCGGCCGCGTCACGTCGGCGATGTAGGCGTTCGCCGCGCTCACGTTCCCCGCCAGCGCCCCGGCCACGATCCGGAGCCCGAGCAGCCACGGGAGGCTCGGTGCGAACACCCAGGCGCCCGCGTTGAGCCCGAGCGCCGCGAGCGAGACGAGCAGCACCGGACGGCGGCCGAACCGGTCGCTCAGCCCACCCGCGACCGGCGCGCAGACGAATTGCATGAAGGCGAACAGCGAGAAGATCAGGCCGAGGAAGAACGACGCGTCCGCCTGCCGCACATGCCCGATTCGCACGACGAGATCGGGCACGACCGGGATCACGATCGCGAAGCTCAGCGCGTCGAGCGCGATCGTCGCGAGGATGAAGGGCGGCGAGGCATTGCGTCCGGCCATGCCCAAGCCGACGCACGAAGCATCGCTCCGTCAAGCCGTCGGCCAGGAGTGCGGCCGGCTCCGAGTAGCGCCGGCTGGCCGGGCGCGATCTCATGGCCGCTCCGGCGCCTGCTGGAGGTCCGGCGCCTCGCAGCCGAGCGGCATCGGTGCGACCAGCGTGCCGAACCGGGACCACGTCGAGCATCGCCCAGGGACGGATCCGCTCGGCGAGACGCAGCAGCAGGGCGAGGCAGCCGTGCCGCCCGGAATGCCGGACCCGAACGAGGACGACCACGCGTGCGAGGACGCGTGCGAGCGGTGCGACTCCAGGCCGGCCTACAGCCCAAGCGACTGCGCGTCGCTTTCTGCCGCGGTTCAGAGTGGCTGCGACGAGAACACCGATCTGGCGCGAGCTCGAGAAGCCCATCCAGCGGTCGAGCCGTTCGGTGCGTCAGAAAGCCAAGTGGGCCGCACCTGTCGGGTTCACGCTGCTGATTGTAGCGGCAACATTCGTGCTCGACGAAAGCTCGATCATCCAGCGACAATTGGATCTTGTCCCGCTCGATATTGCGGCTTTTCAAGGCGCAGAGGCCAGCAATGGAACGATGTCAACGGCTCGCGCCGAGTGGCAGTGGTGGGATCAATCGATCGATCGTAGAGCGCTGTCTTGACCGCTGTCGCCAGCTCCATGCCTGCTGCCTGCCACGACGCGGATGTCGGTCTGGTCACCGGGCGCACGCTGAGCAGCCAACGACATGGCGTCCTCCGTGCCGCGAGCTGGAACAAAGAGCGTGCCTGGAACTCCTGGGTTCGGAAGGCGTCCTTCCGCTCATGGCAATCATGACAAGGCCGGTCTGCTCGCCCCTCCGATATGTCAGGCCGGCAACGGGAGCGACACCGATGTTCGGGATCGATAGGAGACCGAGTCATCGAGCTGCCGCTCCTCGTGAAAAGCTAGCAGCGGCCGAATCGGCTGCCGCACGAGA
>CAXUBX010000158.1:0-4910 GCA_964249405.1 uncultured Acetobacteraceae bacterium
ACCGCGCTCTCGCCCGCCGCTTCGCCGCCGCCGCCGGCCTGCCGGAGCCCGCGAGCCACATCGTCCCCGTCCTGCTCGGCGCCGAGCGCGCCGCCCTCGACGCCGCGCGCGCGCTGGAGGCCGAAGGCTTCCTCGCGGTCGCGATCCGCCCGCCGACCGTGCCGGACGGCACCGCCCGCCTCCGCCTCGCCTTTCCCGCCGCGCTCCGCGAGCGGGACGTCGACCGTCTCGCCGGCCTCGTCGCCCCGATGCTCGGGCGCGCCGCCGCATGACCGCCGCCTTCTTCGTCACCGGCACCGGCACCGGGATCGGCAAGACCTGGGTCACCGCGGCCCTCGCCCGCGCGGTCCGGGCCGGCGGCCGGCCGGTGACTGCGCTCAAGCCCGTGCTCAGCGGCTACGACCCCGGGACCGACCCGGACCACGACGCCGCACGCCTCGCCCGCGCCGCCGGGCTCGACGGCGCCGAACCGGCGGTGATCGCCCGCGTCGCGCCCTGGCGCTTCGCCGCCCCGCTCTCGCCCGACATGGCCGCGGCACGCGAGGGAAGGACGATCCCGTTCGACGATCTCGTCGCCTTCTGTCACCGGTCGATCGACGCCGCGACCCCGGATGCCGTCCTGTTGATCGAGGGCGTCGGCGGCGCCATGGTCCCGCTCGGCGACCGCCACACCGTGCTCGACTGGATCACGGCGCTGCGCATCCCGGCGATCCTGGTCGGCGCGACCCATCTCGGCGCGATCAGCCACGCGCTCACCGCCCGCGTCGCCCTCCGCGCCGAGGCGATCCCGCTCGCCGCGATCGCGCTCAGCGAGAGCGCCGACAATCCCGTTCCGCCGGCCGAGACCCGCGACACCATCGCCCGGCACGCGCGCCCGACCGCGGTCCACCTGCTCCGGCGCGACCGCCCGGATGACGCCGCCCGGCTTGCCGCGTTCCTCCTCGGCGACTAGACGGACGGCATGGCGAAGCACTGGCGCATCGACGACATGGACTGGTCCCGCTTCGATCCCGCCAGGGCGGATCCGGCGCTGGTCCCGCTGGTCCGCGCCGCCGCCGTCGTCGAGCGCAACGGCACCGACTACGCCGTCTATCTCCGCAACGTGTTCCACGACGATCCGGACTTCTCGGCGGCCGCCGACAACTGGGCGGTCGAGGAGTGCCAGCACGGCGACGCGCTCGGCCGCTGGGCGATGCTCGCCGACCCGTCCTGGGACTATCCGGCCGCCTTCGCCCGCTATCGCGAGGGCTTCAAGCTACCGCTCGACGTCGACCGGTCGGTCCGCGGATCCCGGACCGGCGAGCTGATCGCCCGCTGCATGGTCGAGACCGGGACGTCTTCGTTCTACACGGCACTCGCCGAGAACACCGACGAGCCGGTGCTGAAGCAGATCTGCAAGCAGATCGCCGCCGATGAATACCGCCACTTCAAGCTGTTCTACGACCACATGCGCCGCTATCTCGGCCGCGAGCGGATCGGCGTGCTGAGCCGCACCCGCATCGCGCTCGGCCGGGTGACCGAAAGCGAGGACGACGAGCTCGCCTTCGCCTACCACGTCACCAACGAGCAGGGCGTCGCCGACGCGCCGGCCTACGACCACAAGCGCTGCATCGCGCTCTACATGTCGAAGGCGATGGGCTGCTACCGGCGCCCCCATCTCGCGCGCGGCATGGGCATGATCTTCAAGACGATCGGCTTCACCCCGCACACCAGGATCGCCTCCGCCGCGACCTCGCTCGCGTTCTGGGCGATGCGCCGCCGCCAGCGGTCGTTCGTCCGCCAGCTCGGAGGACGCCGAGCCGCGGGGGCGCCACCCTCCCGACCCGCATCGCGTCTTCCCGGCCGGGACGGAGCCTTCTCGATCCATCCCTGAGGTCCGGCGTCGTCGCCTGCGCCGGCACCGATCCGGAGACCTGCTCGACCGAGCATCTCGCGACGTTCAGGACCGTCCCGGCGCTAGGCTTCCTCGCGGTTCCCGTGATGATCGGCGACGAGCAGGCGAGGATGCTGCTCGACACCGGCGCGCAGGATTCCATGCTCGCCGCCGACTGGACGCAAGGCTGCAACCTCGAGCCGGACCGTCACCACTTCACCAACCTGCTCGGAACCGGGGGTGGCGGCCGACGCGTCGACAACGTTCTCGTCCCGCAGCTCGGGATCGGAAATCTCCGGACCGGCGAACTCAGCCTTCCCGTGGGCAAGCTTCCCGGAACACTGTCCGGCGTCGAGCCGCCGCTCGCCGGCCTGCTCGGCCTCGACACGCTCGCCCCCTACGAGCTCGACATCGACCGTCCGGCCGGCACCGTCGGCCTCTACGTCCGCGGCGGATGCGACGGGGAGGGGCCGCCCTGGCCCGGTCCCGCGACGAAGGTCGATCTCCTCACCGCCAACAACAATCTCCTCCTGATGCCGGTCGGCATCGACGGCACGACGCTGCTCGCGATCGTCGACACCGGCGCCCGCCGCACGCTCCTCTCCGCCGGCGCCGCCCGGCATCTCGGCCTCGCCGATGCCGCGACGTCCGACGACCCGATCGTCTCGACCGAGGGCGTCGATCTGAGGCCGAGCAGGACCCGACTTCACCGCTTCAAAGATGTCCGGATCGGCGACCACGTGTTCCACGACGTCCGCCTCGCGATCAGCGACGCCGATCTGCCGATCGGCGACATGCTTCTCGGCGAGGATCTTCCGCACCCGGCGGTTCTGGCTGTCGCCCTCGACCGCGACCGCCTTCATCGGGCCCGGCCAGCGGACGGCACCGGCCGCGGCAGGTCCCGCGCCGGGCCCGTGAGGGCGCGTCGGGGCATCGCGACCCCGCATCGGCGTCCCGGTCGCGGACGCCCCCGGCCCGGCAGGATCTGCCGCCCGGCAGCGAAGACCCGGCCAGGCCCGGCGTCGGAAGCGCCCGCGTCCAGCCGTTCCGCCGTCGCGACGGTCCGGCATGGTGCTTGCTCGAATGCGTCCGGAACAACCCCCAACCGGAGCACCCCCATGAGCGGCAGCATCTCCGCCCCGAGCAGCGCCAGCGCCAGCGCCACCGCGAGTGCCGCGACCGCGCATCACCATCACCGCGTTCGCGGCGGCGGCGACTTCACGACCAACAATGCGACCGACGCCAGCGCCGCCGCCCAGAACGCGTCGACCTCGTCCGCCTCGTCCTCGCTGATGGCGCCGAGCAGCAGCGGCGGTTTCCCGCCCGACCTGATGTCGCTGCTGATGAACATCGGCAACTCCCTCTCGGGCGGCACGAGCGACAATCCCTCCTCCTCCTCCTCGTCCTCGTCGGCGACCGCGGCCGGCGCGAGCTCGTCGAGCCTCCTGCAGGGGGTGGCCGGGGCGGTCCAGTCGGTCGGAACCTTCGCCGCCAACACCGCCGGCGAGGCAGCCGCCGCGGGGCTCATGGCGAACGTCTGATCGGCAGGGTCCCGCTGCCGCGCCTCCTGCCGGGATCCCGGCGAGCCCTCGCCCGGCAACGCGGGGACACGGTTCTCGAGGTGCCAACCCGGGTCCGCTGGGGCCGCAAGGCCCCGGACCGCCTCCCATCGAGCCCTGTCCTTGCATCGACATATCCCGGTGTTTCGTCGTGGGCTTGCCAATCCGTCGTCTGATGTCGTGTAATAAGCCTAGGAGATCATAAACCACGACGGGAACAGGGCTTATGCGCGACCGTGCACGCTTGACGAGGGGCGGAACCGCGGCCGGCGCCACGAAGGCGGTCGGCCGTCGGGCGGAATGACGATGGCGCCCGCCGCGTTCAGCGGCGCCGACGCTCTGGCAGGCGCCGGCGTCGGCGTGATGGTCGGCATCACCGGCGTCGGCGGCGGCTCGCTGATGACGCCGATCCTGGTCCTCCTGTTCGGCATCCACCCTCTGACGGCCGTCGGCACGGATCTCCTGCAGGCGTCCGCCACCAAGACGGCTGGCTCGGTGGTGCACGGCGCCCACCGCAACGTCGACTGGCCGATCGTGCGCCGCCTGTTGTCCGGGAGCCTTCCGGCTTCGGCGGCGACGCTGGTCGCCACGCATCTCGCGGCCGCCGATACGCGCGCGCTCGACCATGTCGTGTCCGCGGTGCTCGGTGTCGCGCTCCTGCTGACGGCCTCCTCGCTGGCGTTTCGCCCATGGCTCCTGCGCACGGCCGAACGGCGGGCCGGGGTGCCGTCGTCCCGCCTGGCGGCGCGCCTGACGGTCGCGACCGGCGCCGTCATCGGCGTGCTGGTCACCCTCTCCTCGGTCGGCGCGGGCGCCATCGGCATGGCCGTGCTCCTCTTCCTCTATCCCGCCGTTCCGGTCGTCAGGCTCGTCGGTTCGGACATCGCCCACGCGGTCCCGCTCACGCTGCTCGCCGGCGCCGGGCACATCCTGCTCGGCACGGTGAACGGATGGCTCCTGGTGTCGCTGCTGGCAGGATCCGTTCCCGGCATCGTTGTCGGCAGCCTGTTCGCTGCCCGTCTTCCCGAGCCGCTGATCCGCGCCGTGCTTGCCGGGCTCCTTCTCGTTGTCGGAACCCGGATGCTGTGATGAGGGCAGGAGAAAGAGCGCCGGGCGCACGATGGGGGCGCGACATGGCCGATGGACCCGGTGCGGGCGGTCGCCGCGAGAGCCGCATGACCCCGCGGACACTCCGGACGCCTCCCTCTCCGCATCGGGGAGACGCACGGGGCCGGACGGGTCGCGCGGGAACCGCTCGCGGCATCGCGGTCGCGTTGGCCGCCTACGCGGTCGCCGCCCTCGTCGGCGTGACCGCCCGGGCCCAGACGCAGGTGTCGCTGGCCCCGCCGGATCCTCCCGACGAGCCCACCATCTCGGCCAATCCGCAGCAATCGCCGCGGCTCCAGGTCCAGCCGCAGATCAACGCGCTCCCGGAAGCCCTGCACAACCCGACCAGCGAGGAGGCGCCGACCGAGATC
>CAXUBX010000159.1:0-4877 GCA_964249405.1 uncultured Acetobacteraceae bacterium
GCTCGATGTAGCGCCAGACGTCGAGCTCGGTCCAGGCGAGCAGCGGATGGACGCGGACGTGAGCGCCCGGCTCGTAGGGAACCGCGAACTGGTCCCAGAATTCCGGCGGCTGGTTCCGGACGTCCCACCGGTGACCCACGCCGCGCGGGCTGAACACGCGCTCCTTGGCACGCGTCGCCTGCTCGTCACGCCGGATCCCGGCGATCACGCCGGCGAGACCCCGGGTCTCGATCAGGGTCGCGAGCCCGCTGGTCTTGCGCGCCGCGGAGCGCGCCGCAGCCGGCAGCGTCGGGTCGATCTCCTCGATCGGCGGGCACTCGCCGACCACGAGGTCGAGACCCCATTCGCGCGCATAGGCGTCGCGGAACGCGTACATCTCGGGAAACTTCTTGCCGGTGTCCACGTGCAGGACCGGAAACGGAACGCGGCCGAGAAAGGCCTTCCGCGCCAGCCAGAGCATCACGTTGCTGTCCTTGCCGAGCGACCAGAGCATGGCGAGCGGGCGAAGCCGCCTGTAGGCCTCCCGCAGAATGAACACGCTCTCCGATTCCAGCTCTGCCAGATCGTCCATCGTCTCAGCCTCGTGCGAACTCGTGCATGGTGTCAGTGTGTCAGTTGGGCGCGTGAATGCCGCATTCCGTCTTGCGCGCGCCCTGCCAGCGGCCGGCGCGTCCATCGTCGCCCGGTCGTACCGGCCGCGTGCAGTTCGCGCAACCGATCGAGGCGTAGCCCTCCGCGACGAGCGGATGCCTCGGCAACCCGCGACGGGTGGTTTCCCGCTCGATCCGGGCCGGATCCCAGCCGGCGAGCGGGTTGATCTTGAGACGACCGAGGCTGACCTCCGCCACGGGAAGTGTCGAACGGGTGGCCGCCTGGTATCTCTTGCGCCCGGTGATCCACCCCCTGAACGGCGCGAGCCCGGCATCCAGCGGCCGGACCTTCCGGAGCGCGCAGCACGCGTCAGGGTCGTAGAACCAGAGCTCACCCGTCGGGTCCGTCGCATGCTCGTCCGTCCGCTCCGGCACGAGATCGCGGACATCGGACAGGCCGAGGCGACGCGCAACCAGCTCCTTGAAGGCCAGCGTTTCCGGAAAGTGCCGACGCGTCTCGAGGAACAGGATCGGGGTCGTG
This sequence comes from uncultured Acetobacteraceae bacterium, assembly GCA_964249405.1. Lineage (GTDB taxonomy): Bacteria > Pseudomonadota > Alphaproteobacteria > Acetobacterales > Acetobacteraceae > CAXTPV01. The sequence continues at coordinate 1,132 of CAXUBX010000159.1, forward strand.
CGGTCGATCTCGGCGATCAGGGCGAGGAGAAGAACAGACTCCGCCCCGAACGACGACACGGCGCAGATCTCGCCCGGCATCTCGCGCCGCAGTGCCTGCTCGAGCAGTTCCTGCCCGTCGAGAACCGAGTCCAGGAGCGCGCCGCAGGCGCGGCTCAGGTCGTCGTCGCCATTCGATCGAAGCGTCTGGCGGGCAACGTCTCGTTCGGCGGCGACCTCGGCGTGAAACATGGCATTATCCCGGCGGAGGGCCGCATATAGGCTATTCCACGCCCGAGTGAATGGGTTCCGCCGCTTTACGCAAGAAAACGTGTCTCTGATGCGGGAACGGCACGATCGACCGGGTCAGGCCGCCACCACGTCCTGGCACACCCCGCGGGCGAAGCGACCACTGTTCAGATCGAACGGTATCGTCCCGAGCAATCGGAGTTCGTCGACATAGGCGGCGATGTCATCCACCAGCGCCTTGCCCGTCGGGTGCTGGTCGGGTGCTTCGCTCTTCAGCATCGCAACGAGGTCGGGAGGTGTCAGGGGCGCGCGGGCGATCGCCGCGGCGAGCCCGGCCGCCTCCGCCGTGCGGGTGGCAACGAGATGCGATCCCCCGAGCAGAGCCTTGGTCAACGCCACCGCGCCGGCCCGCCTCGTGTCGCGAAGGAGAGGCTCCGAGACGAGAAGCGCCGCGAAGGTACGATCACGGTAGGAGCCCGACACGTTGGTCGCGATCTCGGTCAGCTTCATGGCGCGGAGGAGCGCAAACGCGTCCGGATCCGCCAGCGCGATGGCATCGACCGTGCCGTCCCGGATCGCCCCGCCCATGTCGGCCGGCTTCACGTCCACCCAGGTCACCTCGGCGAACGGATTGATCCCTTTCCGGCGCAGCATCACGGAGAAGAACAGGCGGGCGGCGCCGGACGGGTCGCCGACCCCGATCCGATGGTGCTTCACGTCCTCGATCCGCCGGAGATGCGCGTGCCGGTCGGCAAGGAGCCGGAGCCCGCCGCCGGACAGGCCGGCGGTGAAGCGCGCCTCGAGACCCTTCAGCAGCGGTTCGAGCATCACCGGCGCCGGCACCACCGAGGCGTCGACCGCACCGCTGCGGAGCAGCCCGGCAAGGTCCTGATCTCCCGCCTTCCGGGTCCTCAACGTCACGGCAACGCCGTTCTCGGCGAAGAGGCCCGTCTTCAGGGCGGCGAGCACGATCACGCCCGACGGCGACACCTCGCGCCAGTCGAGGACGATCGGCGGCGTGCGTGCGGCCGGCGCCACCCCCGGCAGGGCGAGCACGGCCCCGAGGCCGCCAAGGACCGACCGGCGCCCGAAGACGGAAGATGGAAACCTCATCGCCAAGTCTTCTGGCCAGCTGATCTTCGACGGGACGTGCGGGTCGATGCTTGTGGCTCGGGCGGTAGGATTCGAACCTACGACCAACCGGTTCAACCGTTGCCGCCATTCCTGGCGGTGTCGGACTATGTCTTCACCCGCGTCCGCACAACCGTGCGGCCGGGAGGGTGTCGGGCGCTCGAGGGCGGGTTATCGGAAGGGCTCCTCACCGCCTAGTCTCTACACCTTCCGGACGCGACGCCCCCTTGCGGAAGACGACCCTGCGTCCGGCTCGGCTCGGTGTTGCCCTTCCGCGAAGCCACCCGTGAGGGCGCAAGCGGGATGGGGTTTCGCCGAATTCACCCGATGATCGACGACGGTTTCCCGCCGAAGTGTCAAATCTAACAGCCGGTTGCTCTACCGCTGAGCTACGCCCGACCAGCAAGCGGCGTCGTTCTACGGAGGCCCGCCGGCTTTGGCAAGCAGGCGGGCGCCGGCAGGCGGGCAAGCACGCGGATCGCTTGGCAAAGCGCCGGATGCCGGGCGAAGAAGGGCGATGCCGGATCATCCCTCGCAGACGACGATCGCGGATTTCGACAGGCTCGACATTCGGGTCGGTACCATCGTCGCCGTCGAGCCGTTCCCCGAGGCGAGAAAGCCGGCGCTGAAGCTCACGATCGATCTCGGAGCGGCCCTCGGGCGCCGCCGCTCCTCGGCGCAGATCACCGCCCGCTACGATCCCGATGTCCTCGTCGGCCGCCAGGTGCTGGTCGTCGCCAACCTGCCGCCGCGGCGGATCGGTCCGTTCGTCAGCGAGGTCCTGACGCTCGGTCTGCCGGACGCCGACGGGAACGTCGTCCTGGTCGGACCGGACGAAGCGGTTCCGGACGGAGGAAGGCTCTTCTGATGGCGATCACCTACGCGACGGTGACCTGGGACCAGCTCCACCGCGATGCGCGTGCGCTCGCGACGGCGCTGATGGCGCTCGGTCCGTTCCAGGGCATCGTCGCGGTGACGAGAGGCGGGTTGATCCCGGCCGCGATCATCGCCCGCGAGCTCGAGATCCGGCTCGTGGACAGCATCTCGGTCGTCAGCTACGGGCGCGAAGGCGGCGGCGACGAGGACCGGGCCGCGCCGGTCCTGCTGAAGCCGGCGGTCGCCGCCGGCGACGGCGACGGCTTCCTGATCGTCGACGACCTGGTGGATTCCGGGATCACCGCCGGGCTGGTCAGGGCGTTGCTGCCGCGCGCCCACTTCGCCTGCCTCTATGCGAAGCCCGACGGCATGAGAGCGACCGACAGCTTCGTCGCCGAGGTGAGCCAGGACACCTGGATCCTGTTCCCGTGGGACACGGCTCCCCTGTTCGTCCCGCCGCTCGCGCGGAAGAGCTGAGCACCGACAGCGAGGTCCGACGATGCCTGAAGCCCCCGATGGCCCGCTCCCGACGACGGAGGGTGTCGACCCGAGAATGGCCACGCTCGACGCCTGGCCGGCGCCGCAGGTGCTCCAGACGCTCTGGGAGGGCCAGCTCGCCGCCGTGGCGTCGCTCGGTCCGGCGCTCCCCGCTCTCTCGGCCGCCGCGACCGCGGCGACGGCGCGGCTCCGCACCTCCTCGTCCGGGCGGATCGTCTATGTCGGCGCGGGGACGTCGGCCCGGCTCGGCGCGGGCGACGGCGCCGAGCTCGCGCCGACCTTCGACTGGCCCGAGGAGCGCGTCCTGCTGCTTCCCGCCGGCGGTCCGGACGCCTTGCTTCGGGCCGTCGAAGGCGCCGAGGACGACGAAGCGGCGGCTCGGGACGCGGTCGCCGCAGGCCGGATCGGCCCCTCTGACGTCGTGATCGGTCTCGCGGCCAGCGGCTCCACGCCGTTCACGGTGGCCGCGATCCGGGAGGCGCGCGCCCGCTCGGCGCTCACGATCGGGCTGGCGAACGCACCGGGCGGCACGCTGCTCGGTACGGCGGAGCATGGCATCCTGCTCGACACCGGGGCCGAACCGGTCGCCGGCTCGACGCGCATGAAGGCGGGAACCGGGCAGAAGATCGCGCTCAACCTGCTGTCGACCGCGATCATGGTCGGGCTCGGCCGGGTGTTCGAGGGACGCATGGTCGAGATGCGGCCCCGGAACGCGAAGCTGCGGCGCCGGGCGGCACGGATCGTCGCCGATCTCGCCGCGATCGAACCAGAGCGAGCCTTGTCTCTGCTCGACGCGGCCGGTGGTCGGATCAAGCTTGCCGTCCTCCTCGCCCGCGGCCGGTCCCCGTCCGAGGCGGCCGCGTCGCTCGACCGCGCCGGCGGCGTCCTCCGTCTCGCGCTTGCGGAACGGTCGTCCGCCCCATAGCTTCCGGTTCCGCGGGGCGTGGCGCAGCCTGGTAGCGCGCGTGTTTTGGGTACACGAGGCCGCCGGTTCGAGTCCGGCCGCCCCGACCA
>CAXUBX010000160.1:0-4675 GCA_964249405.1 uncultured Acetobacteraceae bacterium
AAGAAGCCGCGAGCGGTACCATCGCGACCGTCGCGGGCTTCGTGCATGGAGCGGCATCCGACGAGGTCCTGAAGAACGTCCTCGCCGCCGTCGGCTTCAAGGCATACGAGATCGGGTCCTACACGGTGTTGACGACGCTGGCCGAGGCCGCCGGTAAGACGGATGACATTCCGGTCCTTCAGCAATCGATCAAGGAGGAACACGAGATGGCCGACTGGCTTGGCAGCCATCTTCCCGCCCTCGTGCACGACTTTCTCCGACAGAAGGCCAGCTAGAAAGCCCTCCGAGACGTTGCTCGGTGGCGAACTTCTGCGGCGACCGGGTCAGCAACACCAAATCCTAAGCGGTGCCTCGACCACGAGCAGGCGCTGAGGCACCCGGCTACGGGAGAACGGTTTTGACTATAGAAGCGTCGAGTGCTTCGTAATCGGAAAGACCGATGACCTCGTAAAGCTCGCCTCGGGTCTGCATCTGCGAAATGATCGACGCCGTGCTGCCCTCCTGCTGCAAGACGCGATACAGTCCGGCTTGAGCCTTGTTGGCTACTCGGAGCGAGCTCACCGGCCAGATCACCATGTGATATCCCATGTCGGCGAACTCATTGGCGGTGAAGGAAGGCGTCCGTCCAAACTCCGTCATGTTGGCGAGGAGCTTCACTCCAGGGACCCGCCTGGCGAATTCGACGAACATCTCCCGAGTGGTAAGCGCCTCCGGAAAGATCGCTTCAGCACCCGCTTCTACGTAAAGTCGGGCGCGGGAGACCGCACCCTCGATTCCTTCCGTCGCGGCTGCGTCGGTGCGAGCGATCACAACGAGGTCTCGGCGTGCTCGAGCTGCCGCGGCCACCTTGACGGCCATGTCGTTCGGATTAGCCAGCCGTTTGTCGTTCAAGTGCCCGCACTTCTTCGGAAGGAGCTGATCCTCGAGATGAAGCGCGCCCGCGCCCGCCTCCTCAAAGGCGCGAACCGTGTGCATGACGTTGAGCGCCTCCCCGTAGCCGGTATCGGCATCCACCAAAACAGGCAGCCCGGCAGCCCGGGAGATCTGCCTGATGAAGAAGCAGACTTCATCGACTGTAATGATACCGAGATCGGGGACGCCCATCGACGCGGTCATGGCGGCCCCGGAAAGATAAAGCGCCTCGAAGCCGCACGCTCTTGCCTGGAGTGCCGCGTGACCGTTGTGCGCGCCAGGAAGGGGTAAGAGACAGGGCCTTCCGAGCAAGGCTCGGAAACGCACGCCTGCGGTCTCGCGTGGAAGGTCGGACGCAACAAGATATGGCATGGGCTCGGTCCTAGGGCCGGTCGGCGAGTGGCACGAACGCGAGGTTCTCCGGACCGACATAGTTCGCACTTGGCCTGATGATCTTGCCATCAATCCGCTGCTCGATGATGTGAGCGCTCCAGCCAGCAGTGCGCGCGATCACGAAGAGTGGCGTGAACATCTCGGTCGGGATACTCATCGAGTGATAGGAAACGGCGCTGAACCAGTCGAGGTTCGCGAACATGCCCTTGGCATCCGCCATTACGCTCTCGATACGTTCGGCCACGGCGAGACGTCCTGCCAGACCGGTCTCCGTCGCCAGGGATCGCGCCACCTCCTTGATCACGACATTGCGCGGGTCTGACACTGTGTAGACAGGATGGCCGAAGCCGATGACCACCTCCTTGTTCGCAATCCGTTGCCGGATATCGGCCTCTGCATCGTCCGGGGTCGCATAGCGTTCCTGTATCTCGAGCGCGGCTTCATTTGCGCCGCCATGCTTCGGTCCGCGAAGGGCACCGATCGCACCGGTGATAGCCGAATACATGTCCGAGCCGGTTCCGGCGACAACCCGTGCCGCAAATGTGGAGGCGTTGAATTCATGCTCGGCATAAAGAATGAGCGACGTGTGCATGGCTCTCACCCAGGAACTGGAGGGAGGCCGACCATGCAGCAGATGCAGGAAGTGAGCCCCGATGCTGTCATCGTCCGTCTCGGGATCGATCCGCTTGCCGGTGGTTGACCAGTGATACCACACCAGCAGCATCGATCCGAGCGACGCCATCAGCCTGTCGGCAATCAGGCGCGCTCCCGCTGCGGCGTGAACACCTTTTTCCGGGAGAACGCAGCCGAGAGCCGAGACGCCCGTCCGCATGACGTCCATCGGGTGCGCGGAAGCGGGCAATGCCTCAAGTGCGGTTCGGACCGCAGCCGGGATGCCACGAAGATTCTGCAATCTTGTCTTGTAGGCCGAAAGCTCACGCGCATTCGGCCAGCTGCCATAGACCAGGAGGTAGGCGATCTCTTCGAATTCCGACGTGGTCGCGATGTCAAGGATGTCATAACCACGGTAGTGCAGGTCGTTGCCTGTTCGTCCGACCGTGCACAAGGCTGTGTTCCCGGCGAGGATGCCGGAGAGCGCAACCGACTTCTTGGGCCGCGGCCCGGTTGGCGGCGTGGTGTCCATCTTAGATCCCCCAGCTTGATATGCCGGTTCGGTGACTCCCGCTGAGCTGATCCGCCGGAAGCTCCAAAGTTAGTCCCCCGAGTTCGGCGGCGGTAAGGTTTGGCAGGCGCTGGGCCGCATCCAGGAAGCGTTGCGCCTCGCCTCGGGTGATGATCCCGTCGGTCAGGATTTCGAATTTGCGGACATAGTTCCGGCGACGCCAAGGTTCCGCGCCCAGGCTGTGCGCGTTGGCCACGGCAAGTTCTCCCGCCATCGTCTCTCCGCTGCGAAGACGGACGATCATCCGGCCGCCGAACGCTTTGATCGCTGGGTCGCTTGAGTGATAGCGCTCGGTCCAGCGCGGGTCCTCCATCGTGCGGACTTTGCGCCAGAGACGCACCGTGTCCTCACGCCTTGCACGTTCCGGCGCATACGAGTTGGCATGGTGCCACGACCCGTCCTGGAGTGCCACCGCGACGATGTACATGATCGAGTGGTCGAGTGTCTCCCGGGAGGCCTCCGGATCGAACTTCTGCGGATCATTTGATCCCGTTCCGATCACGTAATGCGTGTGGTGGCTGGTTTCGATGAGGACCTCGTCGACATCATCCCAGTCCTGTATTGCACCTCGCATACGGAACGCGAGGTCGATCAGTGCCTGGCTCTGGTATTCCGCCGAATGTTCCTTCGTGTACGTGTCGAGGATAGCCCTTTTCGGCTCGGCCGGGGCTGGCAGGGGAACGAGGTAGCGCGCGTCTTTGCCGCCGAGCATCCAGGCGATGACACCGTCCTCCCCCTCGTAGATCGGGCTGGGTGCGCCCTCGCCGAGCATCGAGCGGTCGACAGCCTCGATCGCGACCTTGCCCGCATGAGACGGCGCATAGGCCTTCCAGGAGCTGATTTCCCCTTTTCGCGACTGTCGGGTTGCAGTCGTAACGTGTAGTGCCTGTTGGACTGCCTGGTAGATGATGCCAGGGTCGAGATCAAGCAGCGCTCCCAATCCGGCAGCGACTGACGGACCAAGATGCGCAACGTGATCGATCTTATGTTCGTGAAGGCAGATGGCTCGCACGAGGGCCACCTGGATCTCGTACCCGGCCGCGATCCCTCGGAGAAGCGAGTGCCCATCACGACCGGTCTGCTGTGCAACGGCCAGGATCGGAGGAATGTTGTCCCCGGGATGACTGTAATCAGCCGCGAGAAAAGTGTCGTGGAAGTCGAGCTCACGAACGGCGGTGCCGTTCGCCCAGGCGGCCCATTCGGCATGCACGCGCCTATCCGGGGCGAGACCAAAAACCGTCGCGCCACCCGGTCGGGAGTGAGCCAGTGCTTGCGCTCGGGCACTGACGACGGGATGCCGGTTGATCGCCGCGATCGCGACCGCGGCGTTGTCGATGACACGGTTGATGATCATCTCTGCCACATCCGGCTCGACCTCCACCGGATCGGCGGCAACCGCCGCAATCTTCCAGGCGAGCTGCCGCTCGCGCGGGAGCCGGTCGCTCTCAGGATGGACGCGAACCTCGTGGTCGATCATGCGGCGCTTCACCCTCGCTGGTTAGTCATCATCGCGAATTGTGGCCGATCGAGAAAGCGGCGAAACTGCGCTGTCGGGCAAACCGGATCGAGGTGAGTTGCGAATGTTGCGAAGTGCGGTACGGCCGCCGAAGCTGTTCGTGGGGGCGAAGCTTCGCCGGGCTCGCGAGGGGCAGCGTCTGTCGCAGGTTGGTCTTGCCCGAAAGCTCGGCCTCTCTCCAAGCTACCTCAACCAGATCGAGCGTGATCAGCGTCCATTGCCTCGGCTCGTCATTGGACCAATCTGCGCCGCCCTCGGTGTCGACGTTCATTACTTCGACGATAGCGATGAGGCGCGTGCCGCTCACGATCTTCGTGAGGCGAGTGCCGACCCGCTCTTCGGCACATCCGCCGTCACACTCGAGGAGGCGGTCTCTACGGTGCGGGTGGCGCCCGCCGTGGCGGAGCGGTTCGTGGCCTTGTATCGGGCCTATTTGGCAGGGCGCGAGACCGAGGCGGCTCGTACGGGCGAAGTGTCTTCTCAGCACGCGGGTGGCGGGACCGGCCAACCATACGACGACGTGCGTGATTGGGTTCAAGCGCATCGCAACTACTTCGCACAACTCGATCTCGCCGCCGAGGAGCAGGGGGAGCGTCTCGAGCTCTTTCTGGGGTCGAGCCGACTTGGTCGCCTTGTGGCTCACTTCGCCTCCGCGCATGGCTTGCGCGTCG
>CAXUBX010000161.1:0-4629 GCA_964249405.1 uncultured Acetobacteraceae bacterium
AGACCGCGATCGGCGCCTACCAGCAGGTCGCCGACGTGCTGAGCGCGATCCGGAACGACAGCGACGAGCTCGCCGAGGATCTCGCCGCCGAGCAGGCCGCGAAGCGCGCGCTCGATCTCGCGGAGATGCAATATCGCCTCGGTGGGGTCGCCTTGCTCATCGTGCTGAACGCCGAGGTGAGCTACCAGAACAGCGCGATCGCGCTGGTGCGCGCGCAGGCCGCGCGGTTCGCCGACAGCGCCGCCCTCTTCACGGCGCTCGGCGGCGGATGGTGGAACCGCGACGACATCCCCCCGCCGCCGCCCGGCGTCTTCCCGTCCCTGCTGCCCTGGAGCGCCTCATGACGCCGTCCCGACCCGCCTCCGCGAGCGCCCTCGCGGTCCTGCTCGTGGCGGCTGCCACGGCGCGCGCGGCGGAGCCGGTCCAGACCGTGAGCGCGATCAGGGCACCGAGCCTCGAATGGCGCCCGCATCTCGATGCGGTCGGCAACCTCCGCGCGATCCGCGGCGCCGACATGTCGTCCGAGGTCGCCGGCATCGTCGACCAGATCCGCTTCATGTCCGGCGAGGACGTCCATGCGGGCGACATCCTGGTCGAGCTCCGGCTGAACGACGAACCCGGACGCCTCGACGCGGCGCGTGCGGCGGCCGATCTCGCCGCGATCAATCTCGCGCGCGACCAGCGCCAGTTCGCCGCCCAGGCGGTCAGCCGCGCGGTGATCGACGCCGACAAGAGCACGCTCGACCAGGACCGCGCCCAGGTGGTGCAGGACCAGGCGCTGATCGCCGAGAAGATCGTACGCGCGCCGTTCGACGGCCGGCTCGGCGTCCGGCTGATCGATCCCGGCCAGTATCTGGCACCCGGCACCGCGATGGTGACGCTGCAGACGCTCGACCCGATCTACATGGACTTCTACGTGCCGCAGGGATCGATCGACGCGATCCGGGTCGGCGACCAAGCCTCCGTGATGGTGGACAGCTACGGGACGAGGCGCTTTCCCGCCCGCATCCTCGCGATCACGCCGCGCGTCGACCAGGCGAGCCGCACCGTGCTGGTCCGGGCGACCCTCGCGAACCACGACCACGCCCTGCTGCCCGGCATGTTCGCCAACATCCGGATCGAGAACGAGACCGGCGGCAGGCGATACGTCACCATCCCGCAGGCCGCGGTCTCGTTCACGACCTACGGCGACACGGTGTTCGTCGTGAGGAAGGATGCGCACGGCACGCTCGTCGCCCACCAGGTCCTCGTCAGGACCGGCGATACCCGTGGCGACCAGGTGGCGATCCTGTCCGGCCTCTCGCCCGGCGATCGCGTGGTGACCGCGGGCCAGATCAAGCTGCACGATGGAACGCCGGTGGCGATCAACGACCAGATCATGCCGAGTGACGCGTCGGCCCCGAGCCTCGCGGAAGAATAGGACCGGGAGATGCGCTTCACCGACATCTTCATCCGCCGGGTGGTGCTGTCGATCGTGGTCAGCGTGCTGATCCTGGTCGCCGGGATCCGTGCCTATCTCTCGCTGCCGGTCCAGCAATTCCCGACCCTGATCAGCGCCACCATCACGATCTCGACGGCCTATTACGGAGCGGATGCCGCGACGGTCGCCGGCTTCATCACCACGCCGCTGGAGGCGGCGGTCGCCCAGGCACCCGGGATCGACTACATGAGTTCGGTCAGCCAGACCGGGCAGAGCACGATCACGCTGACCCTCCGGCTCAACCAGGATCCGAATGCGACGCTGGCGCAGGTCCAGGCCGACGCGTCGAGCATCGCGAACCAGCTGCCGCCGGGAACCCAGGCGGTCAGCATCTCGGTCGCCAACAACGCGCCGAACATCCTCGCGATCCTGGTGTCGAGCCGCACGTTGTCGCCCGCGCTGGTCGGCGACTGGGTGTCCCGCGTCATGTCGCCGCAGCTCCAGGCCGTGCACGGGGTCGCGAGCGTCCAGGTGCAGGGAACGCCCAATCTCGCGTTGCGGGTCTGGCTTAAGCCCGATCGGCTGGCCTCCTACGGCCTGACGGCGAATGATGCGGTGACCGCCCTCCAGGCGAACGACTACGTCACCGGCGTCGGTCAGACGCTGGGTGGCATGACCTTCGTCAACCTCGCGGTCAACAGCGGCCTCCATACGGTCGCGGCGTTCCGCAACCTCGTGGTCGCCCGTACCGGTACCGCGCTGGTGCATCTGTCGGACGTCGCCGACGTCGAGGACGGGGCGGACGCGACGAATTTCGAGGTCGCCGGACGGAAAGGGCAGGGCGCCTTCGTGTCGCTCAACCTGACGCCCGGCGCCAATCTGCTGGCGGTCGCGCGCGGCGTCGAGACGGTCGAGCATCGGATCGAGCAGCAGCTGCCGCCAGGAATTGACGCGCAGATCGTGTTCAACGCCGCCCACGACGTTCTCGCCTCCCGCCACGAGGTGATCATGTCGCTGCTGGAGGCGATGGCGATCGTCGCCGCCGTGATCTTCCTGTTTCTCGGCTCGCTGCTGTCGCTGGTGATCCCGCTCGTGACCATCCCGCTCTCGCTGATCGGCACCTTCGCCCTGATGGCGATCGCGGGCTTCTCGATCAACACGCTGACGCTGCTGGCGATGGTGCTCGCGATCGGGCTCGTGGTGGACGATGCGATCATCGTCGTCGAGAACGTCAACCGGCATCTCGCCGAGGGTCTTCGCCCGAGGCAGGCCGCGATCCTGGCGGCGCGCGAGCTCGGCAGTCCGATCATCGCGATGACCGTGGTGCTGATCGCGGCCTACCTGCCGATCGGCCTGCAGGGCGGCCTCACCGGTGCGCTGTTCACCGAGTTCGCGTTCAGCCTCGCCGGCAGCGTCACCGTGTCCGCGCTGCTCGCGCTGACGCTGTCGCCGATGATGTGCTCGCGCGTCCTGCGCCCGCACGATCCAGGCCGCCGGACCGGGTTCGTCGCGTTCTCCGACCGCGCGCTCGCGAGCGGCCAGCGGATCTACGGCGCGATCCTGACCCGGGTGCTCGACGTCCGGCCGCTCGTGCTCGTGTTCGCCGCCGCCGTGCTGGTCTCCATCGTCTTCATGTTCCGTCACTCCGCGCGCGAACTCGCGCCGCAGGAGGACCAAGGTGTCCTGTTCGTGAACGGCACGGCGCCGCCATCGGCCGACATCGACCAGATCGAACTGTGGGATCCGCCGATCATCGATGCGTTCGACCGGATCCCGGAGATGCGCGACTGGTGGATCTCCAGCATCATCGGCAGCATCACCGACGGCTTCGTGCTCAAGCATTGGGACGAGCGCCGGCGCACCACGGACGAGGTCCAGGTGGATCTCCAGCGCGCGCTCGATCGCGTCGCCGGCATGGAGATCGCCGTGTTCCAGCCACCGAGCGTGCCAGGCAGCGGACTCGGCCTGCCGGTGCAGTTCGTCCTGCAGGGGACCGGCTCGATCGACGAGCTCGCATCCGTCAGCGACCGCATGATCCTCGCCGCCCGGCAGAGCGGGCTCTTCGCCTATATCGACAAGGATCTCAAGATCGACCAGCCGCAGACGACGATCGTGCTCGACCGCGCCCGCCTCGCCGAACTCGGCCTCGATGTCCAGACGGTCGGCAATCAGCTCAACGATCTGCTCGGCGGCGTCTTCGTCAACTACTTCAGCCGGCAGAACCGGTCGTACAAGGTCGAGCCGTTGGTCGTCCGCGATCTCCGGCTCAACGCGCACCAGATCCTCGACTATCCGATCGCGACCGTGAACGGGATCACGATCCCGCTCTCCGCGGTCGCGACGCTCTCGCACCAGGTGGTCCCCGAGCAGATCAGCCACTTCCAGCAGTTGACGGCGACGACGCTGTCCGGGATTCCGGCGCCCGGCGTCTCGGTCGGCGAGGCCTACGACTATCTTCAGAAGCTCGCCCGTGCCGATCTGCCGTCCGGCTTCGCGACCGATACGTCGGGCCAGCTGCGGCAGTACGTCACCGAGCAGGGCGCCTTCCTGCCGACCTTCGGCTTCGCGATGATCATCATCTTCCTGGCGCTGGCAGCTTTGTTCGAAAGCTTCCGCGATCCGCTCGTGATCATGGTGTCGGTGCCGATGTCGCTCGCGGGCGCCCTGTTCTTCGTCTGGCTCGGCATTGGTGGCGCCTCGATCAATCTCTACAGCGAGATCGGGCTGGTGACCCTCGCGGGCCTGATCAGCAAGCACGGGATCCTGATCGTCGAGGTCGCGAACGAGCAGCAGCTGCTCGGCCGCAGCAAGCGGGACGCGATCGAGCGGGCGGCGATGCTCCGGCTGCGTCCGATCCTGATGACCACGGCGGCGATGGTGCTCGGCGTCATGCCGCTGGTGTTCGCGAGCGGTGCGGGCGCCGCGTCGCGCTACGTGATGGGGCTGGTGATCGCGAGCGGGCTCGGGATCGGCACGATCTTCACCCTGTTCGTGGTTCCGTCCGTCTACATGTTCGTCGCCGCCCGTCATCGCCATGCGGAGATCGACGGCCCGCTGCCGACACCGGCGTCGCCGATGGTCTGAACGGGCTTGCTTGACCGGACCGGCGCCCCGGACTAACCCCGTGCGCCTCGTCCCGTTCGTCTAGAGGCCCAGGACACCGCCCTTTCACGGCGGTAACACGGGTTCGAATCCCGTACGGGACGCCA
>CAXUBX010000162.1:0-4581 GCA_964249405.1 uncultured Acetobacteraceae bacterium
CGCCGTTGACGATGCGGAGCGCCAGCCCCTCGACGATCGCCGTCTTGCCGACGCCGGGCTCGCCGATCAGCACCGGATTGTTCTTGGTCCGTCGCGCCAGCACCTGCAGCGTCCGGCGGATCTCCTCGTCGCGGCCGATCACCGGGTCGAGCTTGCCGGCGCGCGCCACCTCGGTGACGTCGCGGGCGTATTTCTTCAACGCGTCGAACGAGGCCTCGGCGTTCGGGCTGTCGACCCGCCGACCCTTGCGCACCGTCTCGATCGCGGTTCCGATCGATGGCGGCGTCGCTCCCGCGTCCCGGAGCGCGCGTCCCGCCGCCCCCCGGCTCGCGCTCAGCGCCGCCAGCAGCCGGTCCTGCGCGACATAGGCGTCGCCGGCGCGCTGCGCCTCGCTCTGCGCCGCATCCAGCACCCGCACCAGGTCGGGATCGGCCTGCGGCTGTCCCGCGCCCGATCCCTCGACGCGCGGCAGCCGCGCGAGCTCGGCCTCCACCGCGACCCTGATCCGCGCCGGGTCGCCGCCGGCGGCCCGGATCAGCCCGGACGCCGCCCCTTCGCCGTCATCGAGCAGCGCCTTGAGCAGATGCTCGGCGGTCAGTCTCTGATGGTATTCGCGCACCGCGATCGTGCCGGCGGCCTGCAGGAAGCCCTGCGCGCGTTCGGTGAACTTGCCGATATCCATTCGCATGTCCCTCTCGAGGCAACATTCGCACGGACGTCCCTCCCCGAGGCGGCGCCCGCACCGCGCTCATATAAGCCGGGCGCGCCCCGAACCAATGCGTCCCGACCCGGTCACGGGCCCCGGCCTCGAAGGTTCCGGCCTCGGAGCCCCCGCCGTCAGGTGGTCCTTGCCCGGCCCGCTCCGACCGGGCGTCCCCCAGGCTCCCGACCGCGGCGTCGTTCGAGCGCCAGCACCCAGGGCAGCAGCAACGCCGACCCCGCGGTGGCGGCCACCCCGAACAGGAACAGGTGCGCGAACAGCGCGGCATAGAAGCCGCGGGTCTCCGGTCCGGTGCCGCCCGACGCGACGGCGCTTCCCGCATACATCGCGACGCCGACCGCGACGAAGTAGCTGCCGCTCATGAACCCGCCCATCCGCGCCGGCACGTAGCGCGCGACCACCGCGAGGCCGAGGCCGCTCACCAGCAGCTCGCCCGCCGCGAGCAGGCCGTAGCCGACCACCATCACCCACGACGAGACCGGCTCCCCGGAGGCATCGGACGCGAACAGCCACCAGACCAGGAAGGCGCCGGCGGTGAGCGCGAACCCCAGCGTGAACTTCGCCGCGACATGGAGGTCCCGCCCCCGCGCCCCCGCCCGCGCATAGGCCGTCGCCAGCACCGGGCTCAGTGCCATGATGAAGATCGGATCGAGCGCCTGGAACTGCGCCGGCGACCAGCGGAACAGCGTCGCGCCGAACAGCCGGCACCGGAGATCGACGTCGCGGAGCGCGAACAGCGTGAGCGAGGTCGACATCTGCTGGTAGAAGATGAAGAACACCACCGTCTGCCCGATCAGCACGTAGAGGATCGCGAGCCCGCTGCGTTCGCCCGCGCTCCCCCGCCGGTACACCCGCGTCCAGATCGCGACGATCGCGGCCGCGGCGAGCCAGACCGCGCCGCGCGCCAGCGCCGCGTCCCGCAGCACCGACGCGATCACCCCGATCGCGAGCGCGATCCCGCCCGCCAGCAGCACCGCCCGCCGAGCGCCGACGCGCGCGAAGTCCGGCGCGGAGCCGACCCCGTCGAGCCGCCCGCGACGGAGGACGAATTGCGCGAGCCCGATCACCAGTCCCGCGCAGCACACCGCGAAGGCGACATGCCAGCCGAACCGCGCCGCCAGCACCGGGCACAGCAGGATCGAGACCGTCGAGCCGACGTTGACCGCCATGTAGTAGATCGTGAAGGCGCCATCCAGCCGCGCGGTCTCGCCTTCGAAGATGCGACGCACCAGGTTCGCGGCGTTGCCCTTGAACAGCCCGTTCCCGGTCGAGATCACCGCCATCGCCGCGAACAGCATCGCGGCCCCCCCGGGCACCGCCAGCAGCCCGTACCCCGCGGCGAGCACCGCCGCGCCGAGCGTCACCGTCCGCCGCGTGCCGAGCACCCGGTCGCCCACGAAGCCGCCCACCGCCGGCATCGCGTAGGTCAGCGCCGAGAACGCCCCGAGCAGCAGCGTCGCCGGCCGGTCGGCGAGCCGGAGCCGCTCCACCATGAACAGCAGCAGCAGCGACTGCGTCCCGTAGTAGCCGAACCGTTCCCAGAGCTCGACCAGCAGCACCGTCGAGAAGGCCCGACGCTGGTCGGCCCCGCCCAGCCGGACCGTGGTCGCGGGCGACGCCGCCGTTCCGTCCTGTTCCATGCCGATCCGCCCTTCTCCTCGCGGCCGCGCTAAACTCCATCGGATGCGATTCGTCCACACTTCCGACTGGCAGATCGGCCGGCAGTTCCGCTTCGCCGACGACGCGACGCTCGCGGTGCTGGCCGAGGCCCGGCTCGACGCCGTCGGCGCCATCGCCGCCCTCGCGAGACGGGAGGGCGCGCGGATCGTCCTGGTCGCCGGCGACACCTACGACACGGTGCTCCCCACCGAGCGCACGCTCCGCGCCCCGGTCGAGCGCATGCGCGCCGCCCCGGACCTCGACTGGCACCTGATCCCCGGGAACCACGACCCCGACCGTCCCGGCCACCCGTTCGAGCGCCTCGCGCGGGCGGGCTCGCTGCCACCGAATGTCCATCTCCATGTCGAATTGCAGCCGGTCCCGCTCGGCGACGGCGCCGTGCTGCTGCCCGCCCCGCTCGCCGAGCGGCACGGCGACGGCGATCCGACCGCCTGGTTCGACGCCGCGGCGACGGAGGCCGGCCGGGTCCGGATCGGCCTCGCGCACGGCTCGGTCCGCGGCTTCGGCGCCGGCGGCGACCGTGGCCACAACCTGATCGCCGCCGACCGGGCGGCCCGCGCCGGCCTCGACTACCTCGCCCTCGGCGACTGGCACGGTGCCCAGCAATCCGGCCCCGCCACCTGGTATTCCGGCACCCCGGAGACCGACGATTTCCGCGTCGGCGGCGGCGGCGGCGGCGAGGCGCTCGTGGTGGCGCTCGGCGAGGGCGACGACCGGCTCTCGGTCACCCCGCACCGGGTCGGCCGCTTCGCCTGGCACCGGATCGAGCACGCGCTGTTCGACGAGGCGGACGTCGCGGTGCTGGAGAGCCGGATCCGGGCCCTCGGTCCCGCCCTCGACCGCGTGCTGCTGGCACTCGAGGTCCACGGCCGGCTCAGCCTCGCCGCCACCGCCCGCTTCGAGGCCGCGATCGCGGACGGCGTCGCCCACGCGCTCCGCCTGCTCCGCCTCGACCGCGCCGCCCTGCTGCCGGTCGCCGACACGGCCGACCTCGCCGCCTTCGAGCACGGCCCGGTTCGGGTCGCCGCCGACCGGCTCGCGGCCCTCGCCGCCGCCGGCGACGCGGCGGCCTCGCGCGCGCTGCTCCGCCTGGCGGTGCTCGGGGCGCGCGACCGTTGAGGGTGCTGTCGCTCGCGGTCGAGAACTTCCGGAAGTTCGACCGGCCGCACCGGGTCGCCGGCTTCGGCCCCGGCCTCAACGTGCTGGCGGGCCCGAACGAGCACGGCAAGTCGACCCTGCTCGCCGCCCTCGCCGCCGCCCTGTTCGAGAAGCACGACAGCCGGACCGGCACGATCCGCAGCTTCCAGACCCGTGGCGACGAGACCTCGCCCCGCGTCGCCGTGGAGTTCTCTGTCGCCGCCGTCACCGCGCGGGTCGAGAAGCGGTTCCTCCTGCGCCCCTCGGCGACCCTCGCGATCAGCGGCGGCCCGCGTCTCGAGGGCGACGCGGCGGAGTCCCGGCTCCGCGACATGCTCGGCTTCGACCGTCGCGGCCAGCGGCTCGACCTCGGCATGTGGGAAGCGCTCTTCGTGAACCAGGGCGGTTCCTTCGACCAGGCGGACCTGTCCGGCGAGCGCGCCTGCCAGACCATCGGCGCCTGCCTGGACGCCGAGCTCGGCAGCCTCACCGGCACCGGCCGCGCCGACGCCATCCTGGTCGAGGCGGAAGCGGCGCTGGCCGAGCTGCGGACCCAGGCCGGCAGGCCGCGCAACCGCCTGCGCGAGCTCGCCGACGCGATCGCGGCGCTCGACGCCGACCTCGCGAGGTCCGATGCCGCGATCGCCCGCACCGCCGCCGAGGCGAGCGAGCTCGCCGAGCTCGACCGCACCCGCGCGCGCCTCCGTGCCCGGCTCGACGACCCGACGCCCGACCGCGAGATCGCCGACGCCCGCACCGCGCGCGAGGCGGCGCTCAACCGCGACGCCCGCCTCGATGCCGCGCGCGCCGATCACCGTCTCGCCGAGGAACGGCACGCGGCGGCGTCCCGCGCGCGTGCCGGACGCGCCACCGCGCGGGACGAGGCGGCACGGGCCGAGACCGAGGGAGAGGCGCTCGCCGAGCGGAGCCGCCTCGCCGCGCGTGCCCTCGATGATGCTGTCGCCCGCGCGGGCGAGGCCGAACGTCGTGCCGCCTCGACCCGACGCGACGTTGCCGGCCGGGCGGGTCGCGAACGCCTTGAT
>CAXUBX010000163.1:0-4565 GCA_964249405.1 uncultured Acetobacteraceae bacterium
GCCGCTCAATCAACAAGGACGAGCCAAATGCGTCTTCGCACGGCACTACTCACCACAACCCTGA
The DNA here is from genome assembly GCA_964249405.1 of uncultured Acetobacteraceae bacterium. GTDB lineage: Bacteria > Pseudomonadota > Alphaproteobacteria > Acetobacterales > Acetobacteraceae > CAXTPV01. The sequence goes on from CAXUBX010000163.1 coordinate 65, forward strand.
TGGCGGCGGCGCCCGTGGCCGCGGCGATGGCGCAGCCGGTCACCGGCCCCTATGTCAGCCTCGGCGGTGCCTACAACCTCCTGCAGACAGCCGGCGTGCACTACTCGCCGACCGGTTTCGCGGGCGGCCAGTATGACGGCCCGGGCGCGGCGGACCCCAACGGGACCAAGGCGCGGCTGGAGTCCGACGCCGGCGGAGCGGGCCAGGCCTCGATCGGCTACGGCCTCGGCAACGGCCTCCGGGTCGAGCTCGAAGGCATGTATATCTGGAACGACATCTACGGCCGCCACGGCACCCAGGTGCCGGCGAACGTCAGCAACAACCACCTCGAGAGCTACGGCCCGATGGTGAACGTGCTGTACGACATCGACCTCGCACGGTTCGGCCTGGCGTTGCCGGTGACCCCGTATGTCGGCGTCGGCGCCGGCTATCTCTGGAACCATCTCGCCGCACTGCAGTCGAACTACGTGAACGGCGACGTGAACCGCACCGGCGGCACCTACGGCTCCTTCGCCTACCAGGGCATCATCGGCGTCGCCTACAACATCCTGCCGGTCCCGGGCCTCGCGCTGACGGTCGACTACCGCTTCATCGGGACCGCGTTCCCCGACAGCACGCTGAGCTCGAACGAGTTCACGCCGTATGGCCTCCACAAGGTCAACGCGGACGTGAACAACCTGGTCAACCACGAGGTGATGTTCGGCCTGCGCTACGCCTTCAACGCCGCCCCGCCGCCGCCGCCGCCGGCCCCGGCTCCGGTCGCGGCCCCGGCCCCGGCGCCGGCCCGCACCTACCTCGTGTTCTTCGACTGGGACAAGTCGTACCTCACGCCGCGCGCCCGCGAGATCGTGGCCGAGGCGGCGCAGAACTCGACCCGCGTGCAGACCACGCAGATCGAGGTCAACGGCTACGCCGACACCTCGCACGCGCTGCCCGGCCGACGCGGCCAGGAGTACAACCTCCGCCTCTCGATCCGCCGCGCCGACAGCGTCCGGGCCGAGCTGGTCCGCGACGGCGTCCCGCCGGGCGCGATCGAGGTGCACGGCTACGGCGACACGCACCTCCTCGTGCCCACCGGCCCAAACGTGCGCGAGCCGCAGAACCGCCGCGTCGAGATCATCCTGCACTGATCCCACGCTCCGAGGGTCGAACGGAAAGGGCGCCGAGAGGCGCCCTTTCCTGTTGCGGGCGGTTCTGCTCGACTGGGTCGAGGCGGAACACGGGACGAGATGAGCGCGGAGTTCGAATTCGACGGGCGTGACCCGCTCGACGTGGTGGAGGATCTCGGTCCCGACTTGCACGGCGTCCTGGTCGCCGCCGAGATCGGCCCGGTCGGGCTGCATCCGTCGATCTGGCAGATGCTGCGGTTCGGGATCGTCGGATCGCTCGGCTTCCTCTGGGACACCGGGACCGTCTACGCCTCGCGATCGGTGTTCGGCCTGCTGCCGGCGATCCTGCTCGGCTTCCTGATCGCGGCCACGATGAACTGGGTGCTGAACCGGATCTGGACGTTCCGCGACCATGCGTCGCAAATCCCGATGCTGCGCCAGTGGCTCCTGTACATGGCCGCGAACTCGCTCGGCTTCGTGCTCAACCGCGGCACCGTGACCGCCCTCGTCCTGACCGTTCCGGCCTGCCACGCGCAACCGGTCCTGGCGCTCGCGGCCGGGTCCGGCGCCGGGCTGATGGCCAACTTCACCCTCTCGCAGCGCTACGTGTTCCGTCGCCGGCAGCCGGGCGCCCCCGGCCGGCGCCGGCCCTGACCGGCATCGCTCGACGCGAGATCCGCGCTCCGGAAACCCATGGAATAGAGCACCTTGTCTTGTCCTGACCGGAACCTGTCGCGTTCCACTCGGGACGGGATTGCTCTAGTGAAACGGGATGACCAGCAGCAACGACATCCGGGCGGGCTTTCTCGACTACTTCGCGAGGAACGGGCACGAGGTGGTGCCGAGCGCGCCGCTGGTGCCGCGGAATGATCCGACGCTGTTGTTCACCAATGCGGGGATGGTGCCGTTCAAGAACCTGTTCACCGGCATCGAGCGACGCCCCTACGTGCGCGCGACCTCGGCGCAGAAGGTGGTCCGCGCCGGCGGCAAGCACAACGATCTCGACAACGTCGGCTACACGGCGCGCCACCACACGTTCTTCGAGATGCTCGGCAATTTCTCGTTCGGCGACTACTTCAAGCCGCTCGCGATCGAGCATGCCTGGACGCTGGTGACGCGCGAGTTCGGGCTGCCCGCCGATCGGCTGCTGGTCACGGTCTATGCCGACGACGACGAGGCGGCCTCGCTCTGGCGCGGCATCGCCGGGCTCCCCGACAGCCGGATCATCCGGATCCCGACCGACGACAATTTCTGGCGGATGGGCGACACCGGCCCCTGCGGACCGAGCTCCGAGATCTTCTTCGACCACGGTGATCGCGTGCCGGGCGGCCCGCCCGGCTCGCCGGACGAGGACGGCGACCGCTTCGTCGAGATCTGGAACCTCGTGTTCATGCAATACGAGGAAGGGCCGTCGGGGATCCGCACCAGGCTGCCGCGCCCGTCGATCGACACCGGCATGGGCCTCGAGCGGATGGCGGCGGTGCTGCAGGGCGTCACCGACAACTACGACACCGACACCTTCCGGGCGCTGATCGCGACCAGCGCCGAGATCACCGGCGAGGCCGCGGACGGCCGGTTCCGGACCAGCCATCGCGTGGTCGCCGACCACGCGCGGAGCACCGCCTTCCTGATCGCGGACGGCGTGCTGCCGTCGAAGGACGGGCGGGGCTACGTGCTGCGTCGGATCATGCGGCGCGCGATGCGCCACCTGCACCGGATGGGGGTCCGCGAGCCGCGCTTCCACCTGCTGCTGCCGACGCTGATCCGGCAGATGGGCGCGGCCTATCCCGAACTCGGACGCGCGGAAGCGCTGATTCGCGAGACGATGCGCCTCGAGGAGGAGCGGTTCGAGGCGATGCTCGACCGCGGCCTCGCGCTGCTCGCCGACGAGACCGGCCGGCTCGCGGAAGGCGGGACGCTCGCGGGCGACGTCGCGTTCCGGCTGCACGACACCTACGGATTTCCGCTCGACCTCACCGAGGACGCGCTGCGCGAGACCGGACGCGGGCTGGACGTGCCGGGCTTCGAGCGCGCGATGGCCGAGCAGCGGGCGCGGGCGCGGGCGGCCTGGGCCGGCTCGGGCGAGACCGGGCCGGATACGCGGTTCTTCGAGCTCCGCGACCGCGTGGGCGCGACCGACTTCCTCGGCTACTCGACCGAGACCGCCGAGGCCGAGATCCTGGCGCTGCTGGTGTCCGACATGGAGGTGGCGCGCGTCGAGGCGGGGGACCGGGTCGCGGTGCTGCTCAACCAGACCCCGTTCTACGGCGAGAGCGGGGGCCAGGTCGGCGACACCGGGCTGATCACCGGGCTGCCGGGCGCGACGCCGTTCGTGATCGAGGTCACCGACACGGTGCGACGCGCCGGCGACCTCGCGGTACACGTGGGCGTCGTGCGCGACGGGGTGGCGGCGGTCGGCCAAGCGGTGCGCGCCACCGTGGACCACGACCGGCGGCAGGCGATCCGGGCGCACCACTCCGCGACCCATCTCCTGCACGAGGCGCTCCGGCGGCGCCTCGGCACGCACGTCACCCAGAAGGGCAGCCTGAACGCGCCCGACCGTCTGCGTTTCGACGTGTCGCAGCCGCGCCCGATCACCCGCGACGAGCTCGACGCCGTGGAGGCCGAGGTCAATGCGCGCGTGCGCGAGGACGGCGAGGTGGTGACGCGGCTGATGACGCCGGACCAGGCGGTGGCGCTCGGCGCGATGGCGCTGTTCGGCGAGAAGTACGGCGACGAGGTCCGGGTCGTCCAGATGGGCGCCGGCGAGGCCGGGAAGGACGCGTTCTCGATCGAGCTCTGCGGCGGAACGCATGTCGCCCGGACCGGCGAGATCGGACTGTTCAGGATCATCGGCGAGAGCGGGGTCGCCTCGGGGGTCCGGCGGATCGAGGCGGTCACCGGACGCGCGGCCGAGACGGCGGTGCGCGAGAACGACCGGATCCTCGCCGCCCTGTCGCAGGGGCTCCGGGCCACCGCGGCCGAGCTTCCGGCCCGGCTCGACGCGCTGCTCGAGGAGCGACGCGCGCTCGGGCTGCAGGTGAGCGAGCTCCAGCGGAAGCTCGCGACGGCCGGCGCCGAAGCCGCGCCGGCCGAGACGGTGAACGGCGTCGCCTTTCTCGGCCGCGACCTCGGCGAGGTGCCGGCGCGCGAGCTGAAGGGCCTCGCCGACGCGCTGCTGGGCCCGCTCGGCAGCGGCGTCGTCGCGGTCGCTTCAGTGGCCGACAGCAAGGCGAGCCTGGTGGTCGCGGTGTCGCGCAACCTCGCGTCCCGGATCGACGCGGTGACGCTGGTGCGCGCCGGTGCGGCGGCCCTCGGCGGCAAGGGCGGCGGCGGCAGGCCCGACCTCGCGCAGGCCGGCGGCCCGGATGCGGCGGCGACCGGGGCGGCGC
>CAXUBX010000164.1:0-4522 GCA_964249405.1 uncultured Acetobacteraceae bacterium
CCTTCGATGCTGAGCACCGTGCTTCCGCTGTTCGGCCTGATCGCGGCCGGCCTGGAGCATTATCCGATCGAACGGAATCGTTCGATCGGATGAAAATGCTCTGGTTTCATATCTGTAGAGCACGTTCATCGGCTCGTGCCGAGCCGATCGTGCTCTAGTCGCGTCCCGCGCCGGCGCGCTCGGCCCGGAGGCCGGCGACGCCCTGAACCGGTTCACCGTGTTCCTGGCTCTCCCGGCGCTGCTGTTCCTCGCGACCGCCGAAGCAGACCCGGCCGCGTTCGGTGGGGGCGGCTTCGCTCTCTGTGTCTCGGCCGCCCTTCTCGTGACGTTCGTGGTGTCGCTGGCGCTCTCTCCGCGCGACCGGCCGCTCGCCGATCGCGCGATCGAGGCGCTCGCCAGCGCCTATCCGAACACCGGCTTCATGGGGATCCCGCTGGTGTCGGCCGTGTTCGGGACGCGCGCCCTGCCGCTCGCGATCGTCGCGGCGTTGCTGACGGTCTGTGCCTTGTTCGCGGTCGCGATCGTGCTGGTCGAGGTCGCGCTCGGGCGCGAGGGGGCGCGGGCCGGCAAGGGCAGCCCGGCGCGCGTCGTCGGGGTGCTTGCGCGCAACCCGATCGTGCTCGCGCCGATCGCGGGCGTCCTCTGGAACGGCACCATCCGCACCGTGCCCCCGCCGATCCGGCATCTCGCGACCCTGCTCGGCGATGCGGCGACGCCGGTGGCGCTGGTCACCATCGGGGTCGTTCTCGCCGAACGGCGCGGCGGCGCGGACGAGGCGTCACCGGTCGCGACGGCGTTCCGGGTCACCGCCCTCAAGCTCGTCTTCCAGCCGCTGCTGACCTCGGCCCTCGCCATCCTTGTCTTCCACCTGGCGCCGCTCGAACGCCGCTGCGCCGTGCTGCTGATGGCCCTCCCGATCGGGACCGGTCCGTTCATGCTCGCCAAGCTCTACGATCGCGAGGAGGGCGCGACCGGTCGTGCCGTCCTGCTGTCGACGGTCCTGTCGCTCGCGACGGTTCCCGCGGTCATCGCCTTGCTAACGGCCTGACACGGGAGTTCACATGTGAGCAACTTCGACACGATACCCTTGTTCCGCTACCGGCTTTCCCGGTAGGAACGTTATAACCAGGAACGGTCCGGGGGGAACCACGGTGGGCATCGGGGCAGTGCAGGCCGGGCATGGCCGAGACGATCGCGGCGGGTAGCGCGTTGTCCGCTTCCCTCGCCAGACGTCTGTCTTCGAAGGCGCATTCGGTTGCGGCGCTGTTCGAGAAGGCGTGCCACCTCGATCTCGGCGGCCGCGCGAGCAGCGCGCGCGACGCCTATCTCGCCGTTCTCGAGGCGGATTTCGGGCACCGCGGGGCGCTCGCCAATCTCGGCGCACTGATGGTCCGCTCCGGTCACGTCGGTGCTGCTCTCGCCGCCTATCGCCAGGCGGTGGTCGCCCACCCGGGCGATCCGCGGGCACGCACCAATCTCGCGAACCTGCTCCGGCGATATGGCCGGGCGGAGGAGGCGAGGCTGCACTACGAGGCGGCGCTTGCCGCCGATGCCGGGTTTCCGGAGGCGCACCAGGGCCTGTCCTACCTGCTCGACGGGGTCGACGAGGAACTGGCCGCCTATCATCGCGCCCGCGGCTTCCCGGAGCGCGCACTGGTCTCCTCCCCGTATCGCGGCTCGGATCCGGCGCCGCTCCGCGTGCTCCAGCTGGTGTCCGCCAGAGGCGGGAACGTGCCGACGCGGGCGATCCTCGATGACGGCGAGGTCCGGCTGCACACCCTGGTCGTCGAGCATGGCGGCACGATCGATCTCCCGCCCCACGACCTGGTGTTCAACGCGATCGGAGACGCCGACCGGTGCCTCGAGGCACTCGATCATGCCGAGGCCGTGCTGCGCCGCTCCGCGAGCCCGGTGATCAACCATCCGGACCGCATCCGTGCGACGACGCGGATCGGAACCGCGCTGGCACTCGGCGGGATCGATCATGTCCGGACGCCGAAGACCGCACTGCTGCCACGTCGTGCCTTGGAGCGCGGCGTGCCGCCGGGCTGGACCTGTCCGTTCCTGCTCCGGAGCCCGGGGTTCCACACCGGTCAGCACTTCGTACGGATCGACGGACCGGGAAGCCTCCGGGACGCTCTCGCGACCATTCCCGGCGACCAGCTGCTCGCGATCGAATGGCTGGATGCGCAGGGCGAGGACGGTCTGCACCGGAAATACCGCGCGATGCTGATCGGCGGCGCCGTGCTGCCGCTCCATCTCGCCATCTCGGACCACTGGAAGGTCCATCACTACACCGCCGACATGGACCGCCACCCGGCGCGACGCGACGAGGAGGCGGCGTTCCTCGACGACATGGAAGGCGCGATCGGCCCGCTCGCGATGCGGGCGCTCGCCCGAATCGGGGCGGCGCTCGGCCTCGATTACGCGGGCGTCGACTTCGGGCTGGCCGGGGACGGGACGCTGTTCGTGTTCGAGGCGAACGCCACCATGGTCATCGCCAAGCCCGGCCCGCACCGGATCTGGCATTACCGGCGCGCGGCCATCGACCGGGCGCTCGATGCCGCCCGCGCGCTGGTGTCGCGCCGACGCGCCGCGCCGTTCCTGCGGATCGAAGCGGTCGAAAGCACGACCGGCGGCGGGATCTGACGCCGAACGGCGGCCGCGCGCCGCTCCCGCCCGAAGGTCAGTGGAGCGCGAGCGCCTCCTTCTTGTCGTGGACGGCGTGACGCTCGACCAGGGTTGCGCTCGCCGCATTCAGACCGACGATCTCCACCGCCCTGCCGTGCCGCCGCGCCTTGAGCACGACGCGATCGAGCGATGCCACGGCGGAGATGTCCCAGAAATGGGCGCGCGAGACGTCGAGGACGAACCGATCGAGTTCCTCGCTGAGGTCGATCGCGTCGGCGAACAGGCCGGCGGACGCGAAGAACACCTGTCCCGACACGACATAGGTCCGCGTCCGTCCCTCCGGCGATAAGGTCGAGCTCACCGACACCAAGTGGGCGACCTTGCCGGCGAAGAAGAGGCCGGACAGCAGCACGCCCGCCAGCACGCCTAGCGAGAGGTTCTTCGTCGCGACGACGGTCAGGACGGTCGCCAGCATGACCGTGGACGATTGCCAGGGGACTGTGCGCAGCCGCCGGATCGACGACCACGAGAAGGTGTTGATCGAGACCATGATCATCACCGCCGTCAGGGCGGCGACCGGAACGATCGCGAGCAGGCGCTGGAGAACCACGAGCAGCACGAGAAGGAACACGCCAGCCGTCAGCGTCGACAGGCGGCCGCGCGCGCCCGAGGACACGTTGATGATCGATTGCCCGATCATCGCGCAGCCGCCCATGCCGCCGAACAGCGCCGATGCCATGTTGGCGAGACCCTGTCCGATGCATTCGCGGCTCTTCGGGCTCGGGCTGTCCGTGAAGTCGTCGACGATCTGCGCCGTGAGGAGCGTTTCGAGCAGTCCCACGGCGGCGAGCGCGAGCGCGACCGGCGCGACGATGCCGAGCGTTCCGGCGTCGAGCGGCACGTGCGGGATCCCGAAGACGGGCAGCGCGTGCGGCAGCCGCCCGAGATCGGCGACCGTCCGGACCGGAAGCCTCAGCAGAGCGGTTGCCGCGGTCAGCACCGCGATCGCGACCAGCGGCGACGGCACCGTCCTCGTCAGCCGTGGCAATCCGTAGATGATGGCGAGTCCGACCGCGATCAGCACGTAGGTCGCCGGAGGCACGCCGGCGACCTGCGGCCATTGCGCGAGAAAGATCAGGATCGCGAGCGCGTTGACGAAGCCGGTCATCACAGACTGCGACACGAAGCGCATCAGCCGCCCGAGCTTGAGCAGTCCCGCGACCACCTGGAAGACGCCCATCAGGATCGTCGCGGCGAACAGGTAGGGCAGTCCGTGCGCGCGGACGAGGCCGCCCATCAGCACGGCGGTCGAGGCGGTCGCCGCCGAGATCATCGCCGGACGGCCGCCGGTGAACGCGATCACGGTCGCGATCACGACGGACCCGTAGAGCCCGACCTCCGGATCGACGCCGGCGACCACCGAGAAGCCGATCGCCTCCGGAATGAGGGCGAGCGCGACGACGAGGCCGGACAGGATCTCGAGACGCGGGCTCGGACGCCAGTCGCGGAGAAAGGCTCTGCCGATCTTCATGGGAAGTTAGGTCCGCCGGGGCCGGCGTCGCGCCTCCGAAAGCGCGAGGCGGGCGACATGTTGTCCGGCGGATTGGCGGCCGGCAGAGCCACCCGGGCTCGCACCGGGTCCAGGAGACATAATTCTCGTTTAAACCGGTTCATGTCGCACTGCAACATATGCGTCCGGCCGTATGGCCGAGGGATCGTTTGCATCAGGCTTGTGCGGCGTGGCCGATCGCCGGCGTTCAGAAGCCCAGCAGCCGTCCCTCGCTCATCATCACGCAATCACCCCCCACCGAGGCGTGAATGCCGTCCGCCCCTCTTCGCGCGGTCGCGCGAAGCAGGCTCGGGCGGCACACCGCGTCGCCCTGCCTGACCG
>CAXUBX010000165.1:0-4419 GCA_964249405.1 uncultured Acetobacteraceae bacterium
GGCGTGGTCGCGCCGGTGACGGTGCCGCCGGTGCCGACGGTGGTGAAGGCCTTGAGGCGCTTCGTCAGGTCGATCTGCACCACGGCCTGCGAGCCGCCGCCGGCGGTCGACTGGCGCGCGCCGACGTAGACGTGCCGGGTCACGTATTTGCCGCCCTCGATCGAGGCGCCGGTGTTCGAGCCGTTGCCGGAGCCCGAACCGACGCTCAGCGTGTCGAGGCCGAGCGCGTTGCGGGCGGCGCTGAGCGGGTCGAAGCCGCCGCCGCCGCCGGTCAGCGACGCCAGCGCGGTCGCGATCTGGGCGATCTGGAACGGGCTGAGGTTCGCGGTCTCGGTGCCGAACAGGATCAGCGCCAGGACCTGGTCCTGGGGCAGCGGCGGCGTCGAGGAGAGCGTGATCTTCGGCTTGCTCGCGTAGCCGCTCACCTCGAGATCGGCGGTGTACTGGTTGACCACGCTCTCGGCGAGGAAATCGATCGTGGGGTCGATCTTGCCGTTGGTGGTGCCGTTGAAGCCGACCTCGCCGCGGGTGAAGGTGAGGCTGGTGCCGGCGAGGCTGAAGGTGCCGCGGCGCATGGCGAAGGCGCCGGACACCAGCGGGGCGGTGCTGGTGCCGCCGACATGGAGGTGGCCGCCGAGCACCGCGTCGAGCCCGTGGCCGCGGATGAAGATCTCGCCGGGCGCGTCGAGCGCGAGATCGAGCGCGATCGGCTTCGACGCGGTGGCGGCGGAGGCGGGCGCGGGCGGCTTCTCGCCCGGCTTGATCACGTGCAGCGTCGCGACCGAGGACGGCAGGCTGTTCGGGATGTTGATGTCGGCGCGGTCGATGGTGAGGCCGCCGGCGACGCGTAGCCCGTTGGCGACCGAGCCGGTGGCGCGGATGTCGGCCGACAGCACCGCGGTGAGCAGGTCCGACGAGACCGGGCTCGCGTCGTGCATCAGCAGGCGCACGTCGACCGGGATGCCGGGGGCGAGCGCGCCCACCGTGCCGGACGCCTCGACCGTGCCGTTGCCGGCATGCGCGACGAAGCGACGGATGGTGACGTCCTGGCCGGCGAGCCCGATCGCCGCCTCGATCCGCGAGAGGTGCGCGCCCTGGGCGTAATCCTGCACGTCGCCGTTCGCGAGCGTGACGGTGCCGGCGAGCACGGGGTGGGCGACGGTGCCGGTCGCGCGCGCGTCGATCCGGACCAGGCCGCTCACGTGGTTGCCCTGCTGCTCGACGATCGGGTTGGCGACGGCGAGGTCGATGCGGCCCTCGGCGCCGACGTCGATCGCGCCCTTGCCCGTCGCCGGAGCGGTGCCGCGCACCCGGAGGTCGATGTCGGGGCCGGCCTCGAGCGCCGCCTCGATGCGGGCGCGGCCGGCGGTGAGGTCGACGTCGGCGCGGAGATCGGCGGGCGCCAGCGAGGCGGCGGGGCCGGAGAGGTCGCGCATTCCGGCGGCGGTGAGCCGGACGGTGCCGCTCGGCGCCTTCGTGGTGCCGGCGAGGCGGGCGTGGACGTCGATGCGGCCGGCGGCGTGCAGCGTCGGCGCGAAGGGGGCGGCGAGCGCGGGTGTCACGTCCTCGACCGAGGCGGTGAGCGCCAGGCGTGGCGAGACGGTGCCGTCGACGGCGACGGTCGCGGGAGCGCCGGCGCCGGGCGGGGCGAGATCGAGGCGGAACCGCTCGATCCGGACGCCGGGCGCGTAGGTGATGCGGGCGGGGGACGCGAGATGGGCGCGCTCGCCGTGCCAGGTCGCGTCGAGGGCGCGCAGCGTCACGGTCTTGCGCGGCAGGTCGAGCGTGTCGGCGAGCGTGACGCGGGCCGACGCCCCCTTGAGGTCGGGGACGCTGGCGGCGAGCGTGGAGGCGAGCGCGCTCTCGGGCCCGCGCGCGGTCGCGGTCGCCGAGACGTCGTCGACCGCCGCGGTGCCGGCGTGGGTGACGGCGAGGCGGAGGTCGGTGACCGGCGCGGTGGTGGGGTCGCGGACGGTGCCGGTGAGCGCCACCGTGCCGACATGGGCGCCGGCGGCCTGGATGCCGGTGCCGCGCACCTCGACGCGGGCGACCGCGCCGGTGAGGTCGAGCGTCGCCGAGAGCGCGCCGGCGAGACGCTGGCCGGCGAGCGCCGAGAGGTCGGCGAGGCGGGTCATGCGGACCGCGAGCGTGCCGGTCGGGACCTTGGCGTGCGGCGCGAGGGCGAGGTCGGCGTGGCCGGTGAGGCTCCGCCAGTCGAGCGAGGCGAGGTGGACGGTGGTGGCGCCGTCGGCGGCGCGCTGCGCGTCGGCGACGAGCGTGACCGGGGCGCCGTCGAGCCGGCCGCCGAGGCGGACATGGGCGTCGGGCGCGCCGGGGAGATGGGTCGCCGAGGCATCGAGCGTGACCGGGCCTTTCGGCACGCCGTGCGCGCCGATCTCGCCGGTCGCGTGCACGATGGCGCCGAGGTCGTTCATCGGGCCGTTCGCCGCGAGGTCGACGGCGAGATGGCCGGCGAGCGCGGGCGAGATCGCCTGGAGCGAGGCGAGGACGACATGGGCGCGCGCGTCGAGCGCTGCCGGCGTCTTCGAGCCGGCGGCGGTGACGATGAGCGCCTTGCCGTCGAGCGCGAGCGAGTGGAGCGTGATCGTGCTGCCAACCGTCGACGCGGCCAGCTTCACCGTCGCGTCGGGACCGAGCAGCGCCACCGCCGGGGCGAGGCCGCCGGTGATCGCGAGGTGGCCGTCGACGGTGGCGTCGAGCGTCCCCCCGCGCGTCGCGACCTCGGCGACCAGGGTCGCGTGGCCGTCGAGCGCGGTGCCGCCGGCGGCGGCGAGCGGCGCGAGGTCGGGCAGCGTGAGCGTCACGTGGGCGCCGAGCGGGCCCCCGGTCCGGGCGGTGCCGGCGAGCGAGAGCAGCGGATGCGAGACGCGGAAGGTGACCGGACGCGTGGGGTCGGAGAGCACCGCATGCGCGTCGATCGTGACCGGGTGGGCGGCGAACAGGTCGGGCTTCGGCCCGGGCACGGTGAGCGCCGAGACCACCGCCCGCACCGTCGCCTGCCCCTGGTCGCCGGCGAGGTCGGCCGCGATCGCCCCGACATGGGCGCCGCCGGCGGCGAGCGCGGTGATCGCGAGCCGGCCGGAGAGCGCGGGCTTCGTGAACGGCCCGTGCACATGGGCGTCGAGGGCGAGCGACTGCCACGAGACGCCGGCGACCGGGGTCATCGCCGGCGCGTGGACGTCGATGTCGAGGTCGGCGGCGCGGCCGACGAGGTTCACGGTGCCGTTGCCGTTCGCGTCGAGCGGGCCGGCGGCGAGTGCGAGCTTGAGGGCCTCGCGGTCGGTCGGGCCGGCGAGGGCCAGGTGGAGATCGAGCGGGCTGATCTGGCTCGAGTGCGCGAGGGTCGCGACGAGGCCGCCGTCGCCTTCCTTCGCGTCGAGCGTGAGGCCGATCGTGCCGGGCCTGACGTCGCCGGCGAGCACGTAGTGGCCGCGGCCGGACAGGTCGGCGAGCGAGAGGGCGAGCGTGCCGCGCGGCAGGTTCGCGAGCGAGAAGCCGGAAAGGATCGGCGCGAGGCTCGCGATGTCCGCGTGGCCGGTGACCGCGAGGGCGGCCGGGGTGCCGAGCACGGGCCTGGCGAGCGCGACCCGCCGGATGTCGAGGCTGGCGAGCCGGAGGCCGAACGGGAGCGAGAGGCCGCCGCCCTTGGCGGGAGCCTGCTTCGGCTTCGGGGTCGGGGACGGGACGGGCTTGCGGGCGACCGCGATCGCCGAGGCGTCGAGCCGGTCGACGCTGATCTCCTCGCCGAACAGGGCGAGCGGATGCCAGTCGAGGGCGAGGTCGTGGATGGTGACGTAGGGGCCGTCGGTGTCGCTGACGGTGATGGTCCGGGCGCGCAGGCGGTCGGGGAAGCGGCCGCCGAGCCCGTCGATCGCGATCATCCCGCCGGTGAGCGAATGCGCCTCGGTCTCGATCAGGTGGCGGCCGGGACCGGTGTTGGCGCCGACCAGCAGCGTCGCGAGGAGGAGCAGCACGAGCGCGACGGCGCCGCCGACCGTCCAGAGCAGGATCCGGAACAGCCGTCCGAGCACGCGCATCAGAACGCCTCCCCGAGACCGACATACAGCTCGAAGCTGTCGTTGCCGGGAACGGTGTCGACCGGCACCGCGACGTCGAGGCGGATCGGCCCGAAGCCGGTATAGTAGCGCACGCCGGCGCCGACGCCGATCCGGAGCGGGCCCTGGCCCGGCGACGAGCCGGCGCCGACCTGGCCGCCATCGGCGAACAGCGCGACCCCGATCGGGCCGTAGACGCGCTGGCGGAACTCGACCTGGACGGCGTCGAGCGAGGTGCCGCCCTCCGGAACCTCGTCCGCGAACAGCGGCGAGACCTGCTGGTATTTGTAGCCGCGGATGGTGTTGGAGCCGCCGGCGTAGAGGCGCTGGTCGGGCGGCAGCT
>CAXUBX010000166.1:0-4304 GCA_964249405.1 uncultured Acetobacteraceae bacterium
CGCCCTCGTCCTCGGCGTCGCCGCCGCCACCCTGCCCCGCCACGCGCGTGCCGCGGCGGCCGACCCGGCGAACGGCGCCGTGCCGGCGGCGGCGCTGCAGACCGAGCTCGCCTACGTCGTCACCGGCAACGACGAGGTGGACCGCCTGTCCCGCGAGGGACTGTCGGCGCTGTCCGACATCGTGAACGCCCGGACCGCGGCGACGCTCGGGGCGCCGGCCGCGGTGGTCCCCGGCCGCGACGACCTCGCCCTCTATCCGCTGCTCTACTGGCCGATCCTGCCCGACGCCGCCCTCGATCGGCACGCGGTCGCCTCCCTCGACGCCTACATGCGGACCGGCGGCATCGTGCTGATCGACACCGAGGGCGGCGACGCCGACGCGGCGGGCTCGGGGGCCGGGTTCGCGCCCGGCGTCGGTGCGGCGCTCCGCCGGGTCACCGCGGGGCTCGACGTGCCGCCGCTCTCGAAGCTGACCGCGGACGACGTGCTGGCGCACACGTTCTACCTGCTTCGCGATTTCCCGGGTCGGTTCGACGGCGCCCCGGTCTGGGTGCAGCGACGCGGCGATCCGGCGAACGACGGCGTGAGCCCGGTGATCGTCGGGGCGAACGACTGGGCCGCGTCGTGGGCGGTCGGCCCGGACGGCAACCACGAGCTCGCCGTGATCCCCGGCGGCGACGAGCAGCGGACGCTCAGCATCCGCTTCGGCGTGAACCTGGTGATGTACGCGCTGACCGGGAGCTACAAGGCCGACCAGGTGCATGTCCCGGCGATCCTGCAGCGGCTCGGCGAGAGCGCGGCGTCGTCGGCGCCGGAAGAGGGCGAGTGACCACGCTCCGCCTCGACCCCTCGCTGCCGGTCCCCGTGCTCGCGGTGCTGCTCGCCGCCGGGCTCGCCCTCGCGTTGCTCGGGATCTCGCGGCGGGCACGCGGCGCCCCGCTCCGGCTCGTCGGGTTCCTGCTGTTCGCGCTGGTCCTCTTGCGGCCGATGCTGCAGCACGAGCAGCGCCGCTTCCTGCCGGACATCGCCCTGCTGGTGGTCGACCACACGGGCTCGATGTCGATCCGCGGGCGCGACACGGTCGCCGCCGCCGCGGCGTCGCGGATCGAGCGGGAGGCGCGCGCGATCCCCGGGCTGCGTCTCCGCACCGTCACGGTGCCCCCGGGCAACAACGGCACCCGCCTGTTCGCGGCGACCGAACAGGCCCTCGCGAACATCCCGCCGGGCCGGCTCGCCGGCGTGATCGCGGTCACCGACGGCGAGGTGCACGACCGGCCGGAACGCGGCCTCGGCGCGCCGTTCCACGCGCTGATCGCGGCGCGCGGCGAGGAGACCGACCGGATCATCCGGGTGCTGGAGGCGCCCCCGTACGCGATCGTCGGCACGGACGCCACGATCACCGTCTCGGTGGTCGACGACGGCGCCGACGACCGCGGCACCCCGGTGACCCTGACCGTGCGCCGGGACGGCGAGGCGCCCGGCACGATCGCCGCCACGGTGGGGCAGAAGGTCAGGATCACGCTGCCGATCCGGACCGCCGGCCCGAGCCTCGTCGCGATCTCGGCGGCGAAGCTGCCGGGCGAGGTGTCGACGGTGAACAACGAGGCCGTGCTGACGGTCAACGGCGTGCGCGACCGGCTCCATGTCCTCCTGGTGTCGGGCGAGCCGAACAACGGGGAACGCGCGTGGCGCCGGCTGCTGAAGGCCGATCCGGCGGTCGACCTCGTGCACTTCACCATCCTGCGGCTGCCCGACAAGGACGACATGACGCCCCTGAACGAGCTGGCGCTGATCGCCTTCCCGACCCGCGAGCTGTTCGCGGAGAAGATCAACGATTTCGACCTCATCATCCTCGACCGTTTCGAGGATCGCGGCATCCTGCCGTCGCGCTACCTGGCCAACATCGCCGACTTCGTCCGGCGCGGCGGCGGCCTGCTCCTGACCGCCGGCCCGGAGTTCGCCGGCGACGCGTCGCTCGAGAACACGCCGCTCGCCGACGTGCTGCCCGTGCACGTCCCGGAGGACGGCGGGGTCGTCGAGACCCCGTTCCGCCCGACGGTGACCGCGACCGGCCGCGCCCACCCGGTGACCGACACGCTGCCGGACGCGGGCACGGTCGCGACCGGGCCCGGCTGGGGCCGCTGGTACCGCGCGCTGCTGCCCGACCAGACCCGCGGCGAAGTGCTGATGGCGGGGCCGAACCGGTCGCCGCTCCTCGTCCTCGACCGGGTCGGCCAGGGCCGGGTCGCGGTGCTGCTGTCCGACCAGATCTGGCTGTGGGCGCGCGGCGAGGACGGCGGGGGGCCGCAGGCGGAGCTGCTCCGGCGGATCGCGCACTGGCTGATGAAGGAGCCGGACCTCGAGGAGGAGCGCCTGACCGCCACGATCGCGAACGGCGCGCTCCGGATCGAGCGCCAGACGCTCTCGACCGCGGCACCCCCGAACGCGACCGTGACCGCGCCGGACGGGCGCGAGACCACGACGGCGCTCGCTTCCAGCGGCGCCGGGCTCGAGACGGCGACGGTGCATGCCGCGACGCCGGGGGTGTGGCGGGTCCGGGTCGCGGGCGAGCAGGCCTTCGCGGCCGCCGGCCTCGCGGACCCGATCGAGCAGTCCGACCTCCGCGCGACGCTGTCGCGCCTCGCCCCGGTGATCGCGTCCACCGGCGGCAGCGGCCATTTCCTGGTGCCGGACGGGGCGCCGGCGCTCCGCATGGTGGACGGGGGCGGAACCGAGGGCGGCGTCGACTGGATCGGGCTCCGCCGCAACCACGCCCACGTCGTGACCGGCCTCTCGGAAACCCCGCTCCTGCCGCCCTGGTCGGCCCTCTTGCTCCTGCTCGGGGCGGTGTCGATCGCCTGGTGGCGCGAAGGGCGAGGCTGAGGCGGGCGCGGATTTCCGTCGCATCCGGCCCACGGTGTGTCTATGGATGCGCCGCGATCCCCGGAACGCCACACCGCCAGAGCACCGCGACCGAGCACGATGATCCGCGATCACCGACGACTTCTCGCCGTTTCCTGTCTCCTCGCGCCGCTGTTCCTCGCGCCGCTCACCGCGTCGGCCCAGGTGGGCATCGGCGGCGGACCCGGCGGCGGCCATGGCGACAGCGGCAAGGACGACGAAGAGGACAAGACGCCCGCCCCGCCGCCCGCGATCCCGGGCGCGGTGTCCTCGCCCGACCGGGTCGCCCCGGCCCGCAAGAGCGCGGGCGATCTCGACCCGAACGCGGCCCTGTTCGACGCCATCGATCGCGGCGACATCACGGCGGCGCGCGAGGCGCTGAACCGGGGCGCCGACCTCGCGGCGCACAACGTGCTCGGGCAGACGCCGATCGACATGTCGATCGATCTCGATCGCAACGACATCACGTTCCTTCTGCTCTCGATGCGCGCGCAGAACGGCGACCAGGCGCCCGACTCCGCGCCGTCCGCGCCGGCGGCCGACGAGCGGGATGCCTCGCTCGCCTCCCCGGGTGCATTGCTGGCGGGCCCGTCGACGGTGCGGCCGCAGCCGGGCGGCGGCACCCCGGTGCCGAGCCAGGGCTTCCTCGGCTTCGGACGATAGCCGGTCCACCCGCCTGAAACGGCCTACGGGCTTCCGCCGGACGGGATCTCGTCGCGGAAGCGGTCGAGCGGAACCAGGTCGCCCGCACGTTCGAGGTGCCAGAACGTCCACCCGTTGCACGAGGGCGCGTTCTGCACGCGCGCGCCCACCTGGTGGATCGAGCCGCGATACGGGCCGGAGACCAGGCTGCCGTCGGCCGCGACGGTCGCCGACACCCGCCGCGCCCGGTCGGTGAGCACCGTGCCGGGCCGCACGATCCCCTGTTCCACCAGCGAGCCGAACGGGATCCGCTTCGCATCCCCCCGTCCCGGCGTGGTCGCGACCGCGGCGAGCGGGACGCGCGGCTCCGCGCGCAGCCGGGCCAGCGCCGCCTCGACATAGGCCGGGTGGCGCTCGATCCCGACGAAATGCCGATGCAGCCGCTTGGCCACCACCGCCGTGGTGCCGGTCCCGATGAACGGGTCGAGCACGATGTCGCCGGCGGCCGTGCTCGCGAGCAGGACGCGGTGGAGCAGCGATTCCGGCTTCTGCGTCGGATGGAGCTTCAGCCCGTGCGCGTTCTTCAGGCGCTCGGCGCCGGTGCAGAGCGGCAGCGTCCAGTCGCTCCGCATCTGGAGGTCGTCGTTCAGCGCCTTCATGGCCTGGTAGTTGAACCGGTAGCGGCTGTCGCGGCCGCGCGCCGCCCAGATCAGCGTCTCGTGCGCGTTGGTGAAGCGGCGGCCGCGGAAGTTCGGCATCGG
>CAXUBX010000167.1:0-1314 GCA_964249405.1 uncultured Acetobacteraceae bacterium
GCGCGGGCGCCCCACCCGCCGACGGGCGCGCTCGCCCTCGCGCGCCAGTTCAGGCGCCTCGCCGCCGGCCCTGCCTCGTCGCGCGCCGCCGCCTCGGCGATCCTGCTGCCGCCGCTCGACGCCGACCTCGACCGTCTCGCCGGGATGCTCGACGGCAGCCCGGTGACCCTCGCGACCTTGCCCGCGAGCGTCCGGCGCGACTGGATCGCCCCCGACGGAAGGGCCCGCGTGCAGATCCTGCCGCGCGGCGACACCGACGCCGGCCCGACGCTTGCCCGCTTCGCCCGCGCCGTGCTCGCCGTCGCACCGCACGCCACCGGCAACCCCGCGACGCTGATCGGCTGGCGCCGCACGGTGATCCGCGCCTTCGCCGAGGCCGGCAGCTTCGCCGTGATTGCGATCGCGATCGTGCTCGCCGTCGTGCTCCGGCGGCCGCGCGACGTCGTGCTGACGCTGCTGCCGCTCCTGGTCGCCGGCGTGGTGACGCTCGAGATCGCGGTGGCGGCCGGGGTCGCGCTCAACTTCGCCAACATCATCGCGCTGCCGCTGCTCCTCGGCGTCGGCGTCGCCTTCAAGATCTACTACGTGATGGCCTGGCGCGAGGGCGCCACCGCGCTGCTGCAGTCGCCGCTGACGCGTGCCGTGCTGTTCAGCGCGATGACCACCGGAACCGCCTTCGGCAGCCTCTGGCTGTCGCCCGAGCCCGGCACCTCGTCGATGGGCAAGCTGATGGCGCTCGCGCTGCTCTGCACGTTCTGCGCCGCCGTGCTGTTCCAGCCGGCCCTGATGGGACCGCCCCGCCGGCGGCGGTCGGCGCCGCGGCGGGACCGGGCCGCCGAGGAGGTCGAGGCCGGGCGATGACCGGCGGGGCATGGAAAACCGCCGCGGCGTGACCACCTGATCGCTGCCGGCGCCGGGTCGAGGCCGGGGCCGGTCGACGAAAGCCTTGCAATTCCCGTCGCTTGCTGGATGATCCCGGCGCTGGTGTCCTGGTCGCCGCCGGCGAATCGGGATCCCCGCGGGCGGCGCCGGTCCCACCCCGTCCCGATCGCGGGATCGGGCGACGCTCCGGGCCGCACCGCCTCGGCCGGGACCGCGGCAGATCCCTCGACGCACGACCCATTCTCTTGAGGACACCCAGTTGGACGACGGTCAGACCGACCCCATGCGCGCCGAAACCGACGAGCAGGCCGAGGCGCGCATGATGCGCGCCCTCTCGATGATGAGCGGCGGAGCGACGTCGTCGCCCGGCGCGCCGCGCCCGAACCAGGGCCGCCACGCCTCGACGCACCAGAGCTCGACGCACCAGAGCTC
>CAXUBX010000167.1:1414-4156 GCA_964249405.1 uncultured Acetobacteraceae bacterium
GCCCGAACCAGGGCCGCCACGCCTCGACGCACCAGAGCTCGACGCACCAGAGCTCGGGGCGCCAGAACCCGAACGGCAAGGACGGACGATCGACGATGTTCGCGTCCCAGCCGGCCCGGAGCGAGGCCGGGGGCGCCGCCTCGCACCTGTCGTCCTCGCGGCCGGCCGGGGCCCGCCGCCCCGCCGCCGGATCGGGATCCGCCGCCAACGGCAGCAGCCGGCGGCACCGCTTCGTGCAGGACGGCGAGGTTCCGGTGGTCAACGTGGCGCGACCCCGGCGCGATGCGGCCGGAGCGCTCTCCGCGCTCCGCGCCCCCGATGCCGAGCGGCCGGCCGGCGACGACGTCGCCGCCCAGGCGGCCCAGGCCGAGCGGGCCGCGCGTCTCGACGCCGAGCGACGCCTCGCCGAACTCGCGGTGCTGCTCCGCTCGCACCAGACCCGCCTCGGCGACGCCGAGATGGCGCGCGACGCCGCCGAGAGCGAGCTCCGCGAGCTCCGGGCCGCGCTGCAGGCGCTGCAGACCGAGAACGCGAATCTCGCCGTCGCCGCCGCCCGGCGCGAGCCGGCCCCGAGCGCCGGCCGCCGCCGCGGCCGGGCCCCCGACGCCGCGACCGACCCGGACGCCGACACCGACAACGACGCCGAGACCGACGGCGCCGGGTCGAAGCCGGTGAAATGGTGGATCTGAACCGAGCCTCGTTGCAACGTTACTGGCAAGTCCCTACAAGACGATCACATCCCGTCCGAACAGTTTTGTAGAGTTCAGCCCGACATGTCCGAAGAACGCTCGCAGGATCTGCTGCTCAACCTGACCGCGCAGATCGTCGCCGCCCATGCGGGCAACAACCAGGTCGCCGGCCCGGAAATGCCCGGCCTGATCCAGCTCGTCTACGCCGCGCTGTCCGGTCTCGGCGCCACGCCGGCCCCCGTGGAGCCGCGCGAGCCCGCGGTCCCGATCAAGCGCTCGGTGTTCCCCGACTACATCGTCTGCCTCGAGGACGGGAAGAAGCTGAAGATGCTGAAGCGGCATCTGCAGACCGCCTACAACATGACCGTGGACCAGTATCGCGAGAAATGGGGCCTGCCGCCCAACTATCCGATGGTGGCGCCGAACTACGCCGAGCACCGCTCCTCGCTCGCCAAGAAGATCGGTCTCGGCCGCAAGCCGGCCGCCGCGTCCGCGCTCGGACCCGTGGTGCCCGGCCGCCGCCGCGGCCGCCGCTCGGTCGAGACCGCCGACGCCGACTGAACCGGGTCGACGCCGCCCGGGCGTCGCCGCTTCATGAGGCACGGCCTGTTGCGCCCGCTGATCGATCTCGCCTTCCGCACCGTCTACCGGGTGGGCTTCGCCGCCGCCCTCCAGGTCTGGCGGCTCCGGCGGCCGTCCCATCGCGGCGCCCTCGTCGCCATCCTCGTCGACGGCCGCCTGCTGCTGGTCCGGCAGTCCTACCGCCGCGAATACTCGCTGCCCGGCGGCGGCGTGCAGCGCGGCGAGACGGCGCTCGAGGCGGCACGGCGCGAGCTCGTCGAGGAGCTCCTCGTCGACGTCCACCCCGGCGAGCTCAGGCACGTCCGCACCGAGACGGCGCTCTGGGACTTCCGTGACGACACCGTGGACTTCTTCGAGTTCACCCCCGAGCGGGTGCCCGAGGTCCGGGTGGACAACCGCGAGATCATCGAGGCGGTGTTCGTGCCCGTCGCCGATCTCCTGTCCGTGCCGCTCACCGGCCCGGTCGAGGCCTATGTCCGGGCCAGCCTGGTCCCCGACCCCGTCTGACCGCGACCCTGTCTGACCGCGGTCACCCGACGCCCGCCGGCTCCCCTCCGGAGCGGCGCCGGCGGGCGAACCGCCGCGCCTCCTCGGCCGCCCGGAACAGCGCCCTCGCCTTCTGCCGCGTCTCCTCGTGCTCGGCCTCCGGCACGCTGTCGGCGACCACGCCGCACCCGGCCTGGACATGCATCACGCCCCCCCGGATCAGCGCCGTGCGGAGCCCGATGCAGGTGTCCATCGTGCCGTCCGGCGCGAAGTAGCCGATGCAGCCGCCGTAGAAGCCGCGCCGGGTCGGCTCGACCGCGGCGATGATCTCCATCGCCCGGATCTTCGGCGCCCCCGTGAGCGTCCCCGCCGGGAAGCCGGCCACCAGCGCGTCCACCGCGTCGCACGCCGCGCGCAGCCGGCCCTGCACCGTCGAGCTGATGTGCATCACGTGGCTGTAGCGCTCGACCGCGAAGCTCTCGGTCACCCGCACCGTGCCGAGCTCGGCGACCCGCCCGACGTCGTTCCGCCCGAGATCCACCAGCATCAGGTGCTCGGCCCGCTCCTTCGGGTCGGCCAGCAGCTCGTGCTCGAGACGCTGGTCCTCCGCCGGGTCGGCGCCGCGCCGCCGGGTGCCGGCCAGCGGCCGGATCGTCACCACGCCGTCGCGGAGCCGCACCAGCACCTCCGGGCTCGACCCCGCGAGCGCGAACGGATCGCCGCCCTCGTCGAGCTCCAGCAGATAGAGGAACGGCGCCGGGTTGATCCGCCGGAGCGCCCGGTAGAGCGCGAGCGGCGGCAGCGTGAACGGCGCCGAGAAGCGCTGGCTCGGCACCACCTGGAACACGTCGCCGGCCGCGATCAGCGCCTGGCACCGCTCCACCATGCGGACGAACTCGCCCCGCCCGCAGTTCGACACCGGCTCCTCCGCCCTCTATTTCGATGCCTCCACATCGTCTACTTGCGCGGACAATAAAGGCTACGG
>CAXUBX010000168.1:0-1983 GCA_964249405.1 uncultured Acetobacteraceae bacterium
CCGAACACGAACAGCATGACATGGGCGAGGAACGCGGTCGCGTTGCTGTCGACGATGGTGCCGTAGGCACGCTCGAACCCGGCCTGCATCGCGGCCAGCGGCGTGCGGCCGCGCTTCACCTCTTCGCGGATCCGCTCGTTGATCAGGATGTTGGCGTCGACCGCCATGCCGAGCGTCAGCAGCATCCCGGCCATCCCGGGCAGCGTCAGCACCGCACCGATCAGCGACAGGATCGCCGTCATCAGCACCAGGTTGGCGACCAGGGCCACCGACGCGAACCAGCCGAACAGCCCGTAGAAGGTCCCCATGAACCCGATCACCAGCAGGAAGCCGATGCCGAGCGACAGCGCCCCGGCCCGGATGCTGTCGGCGCCGAGTTCGGGGCCGATGCTGCGCTGCTCCAGCACGTCGAGCGGCGCCGGCAGGGCGCCCGCGCGCAGCAGGAGGGCGAGCGTGGTCGCGGACTGCGCCGTGAAGTTGCCGCCCTCGATCATCCCGCGGCCGCCCGGAATCGAGCTCTGGATCACCGGCGCCGAGATCACCTGCTTGTCGAGCACGATCGCGAACCGCTTGCCGATGTTGTTCGCGGTCACGTCGGCGAAGCGGGTCGCGCCGTGCGAGTTGAAGGTGAAGTTGACCACCCAGCCGCCGCTCTGGCTGTTGGTCGCCGCCTGCGCGTCCGTGAGGTCGGCGCCGTCGACGTCGACATGGCGGGAGACCACGATCTTCTGCGCCGGGTCGTCCTGCATCGGCAGGACCTCGTCGGACGGCGGCACAGGGCCGGCGGGCGAGGCGTTCTCGTCCACCATCTGGAAGGTCATCTTCGCCGTGGTTCCGAGCAGCTTCCGGACCTGCTCGGGGTCGGAGACGCCGGGCAGCTCGACCACGATCCGGTCGGCACCCTGTCGCGCGATCGAAGGATCGACAACGCCGGTCGCGTCGATCCTTCGACGCACGATCTCGATCGACTGCGCGACCGCCTGGCTCGCCCGCCGCGCGATCGCGCTGTCCGAGAGGGTGACCGCGATCGTGCCGTCGGGGCGGCGGCTGGCGCTGAACTCCCCCGGCACATCGCGAGGCATGGCCGCGAGCGCCTGGAGATCGGCCGTAAGCTCGGACGGGCTTCTCGGACTGAACGTCACCGCGTGCGCCGTTTCGTCCGGAGCGAGGTCGCGATAGCCGACGGAATGGGCGAGGAGGGCCTGACGGACCTCGTCCGCGAGCGAGGCCAACCGGTCCCGGGTGACGGCCGCGACATCGACCTGCAGGAGGAGATAGGACCCGCCGCGCAGGTCGAGCCCGAGATGGATCTGTCGCCAGGGGATCGAGGCGGCCGGTCTCGGCAGCACGTTCGGCAGGCAGAACAGCACCCCGAGCAGGCAGGTCCCGCAGATCAGCGCCGTCCTGAGGCGGCTGAAATACATCATCCGAGTGAGACGCCCCCTCCGATCCGGGAGACCGGTCCCGGTCGCCAAGGCGGCGGAACATGCCGACGCGAAAGGTTCGATGCAACCTCGCGCGATCCCGGAGCCAGCCCCGGGGCACGACCGGCCCGGAACGGGCCGAAGAGCGTGCCTCACCGGTCCGAACGAGAGGATCGTCCGTCGAACGAACGATCCCGTTCGGTCGGATGGTCTAGTGATACGTGTCGGGGGTCGCCTGCCGCTGTGCCTCGGCCTCGGCGCGCTGCTGTTTGCGATACTCGTGGCGGCGATACATGCCGACCGCGCACCCGCCGGCCGCGCCGAGAACCGCGTGATGGTGCGCCACGTGCCCGCCGACGGCGCCGACCGCGCCGTATTTCAGGCAACCGCCGGGTTCGGCCATCGCCGACCCGGCACCGACCGTCGCCGCCAGCAGCGATGCGGCGGCCATCCTTGTTCGAAGCTTCATCGTCCCTTACCCCTCCTCAAGGCCGCTCCTGAGGCGCGCCATGGCGAAGTGTTACGCTGTAACCACGGCGTCTTTGCGGCAAGGATCCCC
>CAXUBX010000168.1:2083-4137 GCA_964249405.1 uncultured Acetobacteraceae bacterium
CGTTGATCGCCGCCTCCGACGCGATCATCGTCGCAGCACCGGCCGAGACCCACTTCGCGCTCGCCGCCGCCGCGCTCGAGCGCGGGCGGCACGTGCTGGTCGAGAAGCCGATCAGCGCGACCCTCGACGAGGCGGATCGGCTCGCTTCCCTCGCCAGGGAAGGGCGCCTGGTGCTGCAGGTCGGCCATCTCCTCCGGTTCTCGGCCGAGCATCGCGCGATCGCGGCCCGGATCACCCGTCCGCTGTACGTCGAGGCCACGCGGATCGCGCCGTTCAAGCCGCGCGGCACCGACGTTTCGGTGATCCTCGACCTGATGATCCACGATCTCGACCTGATCGCCTCCCTCGTCGACAGCCCGATCGAGAGCGTGGACGCGCTCGGGGCCGCCGTGTCGTCCGACACCGAGGACATCGCCAACGCCCGCGTGCGCTTCCGGAACGGCTGCGTCGCGTCGATCACCGCGAGCCGGATCTCGCTCAAGACCGAGCGCCGGATGCGCGTGTTCTCCGAGGAGGGTTACCTTTCGGCCGATTTCGTCGCGCGCGCCCTCACCTTCATCAATCGGACCCGCGGTCTGCCGCTCCCCGGCAGCGGCGGGTTCCGGCGCGAGGCGGTCTCCTGGCGCGACGAGGACCAGCTCTCCGCCGAACACGACGCCTTCGTCGCCTCTTGTCTCGACGGGGTTCCCGTGGTGGTCGACGCGATCGCCGGCAGGCGTGCGCTCGAGCTGGCGCTCGCCGTGCACGCCGGCATGCGGGACAGTCGCGCGAGGATGGAGCGGTCGGGGCTCCTGTCGCCGCACGGATGACGCTCACCGAGGTGTCGACCGTCGCCGACCGGAACGCCTCCGCCGTGTTGCCGACCCGGGTTGCCGGGGGTGCTGACCCTCGATCGGCGATCCGCTTCGCCGGCAGCCTCGTGTCGAGCCCTGAGAATTTGTCCCGTTCACGGATTTTTTTCCACCACGCGCCCGCGTTTGGGGCCTAACATTACCTGCCGGCAACAGGCCGGCCAAAGCCCGACGCAACTCGATGCGTCCGGCGAGACGGGAAGGAAACAGAATGTTGCTTAGGACGCCGAGAGGCTCGGTCCCGAATAGAAAGGGCGCGCGCGCGACGCGCAGAGGCAGGATCCTCGCAGTGCTGGCTGCGTCAACGGCGCTCGCCGTTCCGGGACTGGTACAGGCACAAACGCCGACCCAGGCGCCGACCTTCACACCGATCCGGCCGCCGGCC
The DNA here is from genome assembly GCA_964249405.1 of uncultured Acetobacteraceae bacterium. Classification (GTDB taxonomy): domain Bacteria; phylum Pseudomonadota; class Alphaproteobacteria; order Acetobacterales; family Acetobacteraceae; genus CAXTPV01. The sequence goes on from CAXUBX010000168.1 coordinate 3,320, forward strand.
GCGCCTCTGGTCACGCGTGGTCCCTACGTCAACGTATGGCTGCAGAACACCACGGGCGTCGCCCCGGGGACCTGGCCCACGCACTGGGACGGCACGGTCAAGGCGATCACCGGTATCGCCTACATCGACGGCAAACCGTTCCTGTTCCTCGGTGACCCCGTGCTGCCGGCCGGATCGCCGACGCTGACGCCGATGCTCGAGACCACGCTGAAGACCACGGCCACCCAGTCCGTGTTCACCTTCAACGCCGGCGGCGTGAACCTCACCGTCGACTTCCTGTCGCCGGTCGAGGCGACGGACCTGAAGCGGCTCAGCATGCCGCTGTCCGACATCACCGCGACGGCGCAGAGCAGCGACGGTGCGACGCATCAGGTGAGCCTCTACTTCGATATCAGCGCCGAGTGGACCAACGGCGACGAGAGCGCGCTGGTGTCGTGGGCGCCGGAGACGATCCCGCTCGATAGCGACGGCACCTCGACGAGCGGCAACCTCGCGGCCTGGACCGCCTACCCGACCGATCCGCAGGTGTTCACCCAGACCGGCAATTTCGCGGACTGGGGCACCTCGCTCTGGGCGACGAAGCAGGTCGCGGGCCTCACGGTCCAGAGCGGGCAGGACATCGTGGTGCGGTCGCTCTTCGCGAGCACGGGAACCCTCGCCGGCACCAACGACACCAACCAGCCGCGGGCGATCAACAACGACTATCCGGTGTTCGCCTTCGCCAAGAACCTCGGCACGGTCGGCAGCACGGCGACGTCGCCGTTCACGCTGCTGCTCGGCCGCGAGCGCGATCCGGCGATCAACTATCTCGGCAACTC
>CAXUBX010000169.1:0-4133 GCA_964249405.1 uncultured Acetobacteraceae bacterium
GTCGTCGAGCTCGCGGCCGTGCTGCTGCGGGGGGGCCGCATCCGCCCGGCCCGGGCGCTCGCGGGCCGTGCGCCGTCGGCGGCCTTCCGCGCCGCGCTCCGGGCGATGCCGGGCGGCGACGAGGCGGCGGCCCTGCTCGACAGTTCGGGCCCGGTCGGGCACGATCGCGCTTCGCCAGACGGGAAAAGCTGACCGGCCAGGATGATGATCGGTGCCGGCGCCTGAGGATCAGTGCTGCGCCCCCGAGACCGCGTCCGGACGGACGGCGATCGTGGTCGGCGCGGGCCTGGGCGGGCTCGCCTGCGCGATCCGGCTCCGCGCCCTCGGCTGCGCGGTGACCGTGATCGAGCGGCTGGACGCGCCTGGCGGCCGGGCGCGGGTGTTCCGCCAGGACGGCTTCGCCTTCGATGCCGGACCGACCGTGATCACCGCCCCGCATTTGTTCGACGCGCTGTTCGCATGCCTCGGCGAGAACCGCGCCGACCACGTCCGCTTCCTGCCGGTCCGGCCCTGGTACCGGATCCTGTTCGCCTCGGGCCGCCGGTTCGACTACGGCGGCACGCCCGACGAGATGGAGCGCGCGGTCGCCGCCTTCGCGCCCGCCGATCTCGCGGGCTATCGGCGTCTCCGAGTAAAGCAGGCCGAACTGTTCGAGACCGGCTACGAGCGGTTCGGCGCGGTTCCGTTCCACCGGCCGCGGATGATGGCCCGGGCGGCGCCGCATCTGCTGCGGCTCGGGGCGTTCCGCTCGCTGCACGGCGTCGTCGCCCGGCTGATCCGCGATCCCGAGCTCCGCCAGGTCTTCACGCTGCAGACGCTGCTGGTCGGCGGCCACCCGTTCCGAACCAGCGCGATCTACGGGCTGATCGGCCATCTGGAGCAGCGCTGGGGCATCTGGTTCGCCGAGGGCGGCACCGGCGCGCTGGTCGACGCGCTCGCCGGTCTCGCGCGCCGCCACGGTGTCGCGTTCCGCCTCGGCACGACGGTGGCCCGGATCGCGGTGGATCGCGGCACCGTTCGCGGCGTGGTGCTCCAGGATGGCACCACGATCCCGTCCGCGATCGTGGTCGCCAATGCCGACGCGCCCGCGGTGCATCGCGATCTGCTCGGGCGTCGTCCCTGGCTTCGGCCGTCACTGTCGATGGGCTTGTTCGTGCTCTGCTTCGGCACCGACCGCGCCTGGCCGAAGGTCGCCCACCACACGATCCTGCTCGGCCCCGACTACAAGGCTTCGCTCGACGCGATCTTCGACGGCGCCGCCGCGCTGCCGGACGAGCCGAGTCTCTATCTCCACCGTCCGGCCGCGACCGACCCCGGTGCCGCACCTCCGGGGTGCGACGCCTTCTACGTCCTCGCGCCGGTTCCGAACCTCCTCGCCCCGATCGACTGGCGGCGCGTCGTTCGCGTGTTCCGCGACCGGGTCGTCGCGGCGCTCGAGCGCCGCATCCTGCCCGGCCTCTCGCGCCATATCGTGACCGAGCGCGTCGTGACGCCCGAGGATTTCGCCCGCGACTTCCTGTCGGACGCCGGCGCCGGCTTCTCGGCCGCGCCGCTGCTCCGGCAGTCCGCGTATTTCCGGGCTCACAACCGGGTCGGCGGCGTCGACGGGCTCTACCTGGTCGGCGCCGGCACCCATCCCGGCGCCGGGGTGCCGGGCGTGCTGACCTCAGCGATGATCGTCGAGACGCTGGTCGCCGATCGTCTTGCCCGCGGGGCCGCCCCGGGCGCGCTCGCCTCGCTCGCGACGAACGGACGGAGCTTCCGGCTCGCCGGGCGTCTGCTGCCGCGGCCTCTTCTCGCCGATGCCGCGGTGCTCTACCGGTTCTGCCGCGCGGTGGACGACCTGGCGGACCTGGCACCCGACCGGGCGGTCGCGCGACGCCGGCTCGAGGCGCTCCGCCGGGCGGTCGCCGGGCGCGATGCCCGGGATCCGGAGGCGGCGTCGCTCCTGGCCCTTGCCGCGCGGCGCCGGCTCGATCTCGCGCCGGCGCTCGCGCTGATCGACACGCTGGTCGCGGATCTCGACCCGCGCGCGATCGACGACGCCGGCGCGCTTCTCGCCTACGCCCAGGGGGCCGCCGGAACGGTCGGGCTGCTGATGTCGGACCTGCTGACCGGCGGCGATCCGCGCGCGCGCCCGTTCGCCGCCGATCTCGGCATCGCGATGCAGCTCACGAACATCGCTCGCGACGTCGCCGAGGATGCGGCGCGCGGCCGGGTCTTCCTGCCCGCCGCGTGGCTCCGCTGCGGCGGCGACGCGCGGCATCTGCTCGATCCATCGCACCGTGCGGTGGTGTTCGACGCGGTCCGACGCGTCCTCGATCTCGCCGACCAGCATTACCGCCGCAGCGAGGCCGGGCTTCGCTTCCTGCCCTGGCGCAGTCGCGCCGCGATCCGCGCCGCCGCCCGTCTCTACGAGGAGATCGGCGTGGTGGTCCGCGCCCGCGGCCCGGACGGGATCGGCGCCGAGCGCGTGGTCGTCGGCGGCGGCCGCCGGTGGCAGCTGCTGGGACTCGCCTCGCTCGGGCTCGCCCGCACGGGAGGCCGGCGGCGCCGGGATCCGCAGTCGGCTCTGGCGCCGCTGGCGAGAACCTGAGGACCGCCGGGCGGCGCGGAGGCATCCATGACAGGATCTGTTCGCAACGTTCCCCCGGGGACCGGCGCTCGAACGGGGATGCCCGACCTCGAGCCGAGCGACGATCTCGCCCGCTATGACGCCTCCGAGGTGACGCCGGAACATCGGCGGATCATGTTCATCTCCGGCATGGGCTTCTTCACCGACGCCTATGACCTCTTCATCATCGGCGTCGTCATGCACCTGATCCGCGCCGAGTGGCATCCGTCGGCGCTGGCGACCGGCCTCGTCAGCTCGACGGCGCTGCTCGCCTCGGCGGCCGGTGCGGTGCTGTTCGGACGCGTTGCCGACATGCTCGGCCGCAAGCGGATCTACGGCTACGAAGTGCTCGTGCTCGCCGTCGGGGCGATCGCTTCGGCCTGCGCTCCGGGGATCTGGTGGCTGATCGTCTTCCGCATCGTCCTCGGGGTCGGGATCGGCGGCGACTACCCGGTCAGCGCGACCCTGATGAGCGAGTTCGCCGGGCAGAAGACGCGCGGCATGATGGTCTCCCTCGTCTTCGCGATGCAGGCCGCCGGCCTGATCGTGGGTCCGTTGCTGGCGGCGCTGCTGCTGTGGACCGGTCTCGGCCACGACCTCACGTGGCGCCTGCTGCTCGCGTTCGGCGCGATCCCGGCGCTCGCCGTCTACCGGATGCGCCGCAACCTCGCCGAGACGCCGCGCTACCGGCTTGCGGCGCGGCAGCGGGATCCGAGCCGGACGGTCAGCTTCGCCGAGGGCTTCCGGCGCCTCGTCGCCCGTCGCGACCTCCGCCTGCGGCTTCTCGGCGCCAGCTTCGCCTGGTTCCTGATGGACTTCGCCTATTACGGCAACACGGTCAGCAGCCCGATGGTCCTGCACGCGATCGCGCCGCACGACAGCCTGCTCCAGGCCACCCTCGTGCAGCTCGGCGTGTTCGCGATCGCCGCCGTGCCGGGCTACTTCATCGCCGCCGCGATGATGGACCGGATCGGCCGCAAGCCGATCCAGGTGCTCGGCTTCGCGATGATGGCGGCGAGCTTCGTCGCGATGGCCCTGATCCCCGGGATCGAGAACCTGGTCGTCCCGTTCCTGATCGTCTACGGGATCAGCTACTTCTTCACCGAGTTCGGCCCCAACGCGACCACCTTCATCTATCCGTCCGAGATCTTTCCGGTCGAGAGCCGCACCACCGGACACGGCATCGCATCCGCCTCGGGCAAGATCGGCGGCTTCCTCGGCGTGTTCACGTTCCCGCTGCTGATGGGCTGGCACGGTCTCCTCACCGCCGAGCTCGGCGCGGCGGTCGCGAGCGTGCTCGGGCTCGCGGTCACGATCGGCCTGCTGCCCGAGACCAGGGGCCGCACGCTCGAGGAGCTGAGCACCGCCGAGGTGTGATCCGGGGTCACCGCGCCTGCTCGGGCGGCTGGCTCTGATCATATCTGAGAGAACGTTCATCGACTCGTGCCGAGCCGATCGTGCTCCAGGACGGCGGCGGTATAGGTCTCCAGCACCTCGCTGAACGGGAGACCGTCGGGAC
>CAXUBX010000170.1:0-4108 GCA_964249405.1 uncultured Acetobacteraceae bacterium
TCGCTCGCCTGGTCGATCGCCGGCGAAGCCCTGTGCACGTTCTTGCTCGTCGCGCTGATCTTCTTCTTCGCATCGAGACCTGGGACTCAGCCGTTCACCCCGCTCGTAAACCCGCCGCTGTTCGCCCTACTCAGCTGGCTTGAGGCACCCCTGTCCGGTGCAAGCGCGAACCCGGCTCGCTCCTTCGCACCCGAATTGATTAGCGGAAACTGGTCTGGATGGTGGGTCTACTGGATCGGCCCTGCGCTCGGAACGGTCCTCGCGGTGGCGGCATATCGGGCGAGGCTTCTTGGTCACATCCACCTTCACCAGGCGAGGCTGTTCCATTTCGGGCATGCCGGCGGGATCGGGCATCGGAACCGGACCCGATGAGCAAAGCGGTCGTCGGCGCGCGGCCGACCACGCCTCGCTCGGACGACGCCGCCGCGGCCAGCACTTCCCTCGGTCGACGCGCGGTCACGTGGTTCCGGAGGTCCGACATTGTGCTCGCCGCCGAAATTCTAGAAGCAGGTCCGGGACCTCATGACTGAAGAGAACCTCAAGGGTCGCCTCGCCGGAACCGTCGAGGGCCGCAGGGTGGAGGCGGCCGACAGTGACGGATGGCGCCGCTGGGGTCCGTACCTCAGCGACCGCCAATGGGGAACGGTCAGGGAGGATTACAGTGCCGACGGGAATGCCTGGGCCTACCTGCCGCACGATCATGCCCGGAGCCGCGCGTATCGCTGGGGCGAGGATGGGATCGCAGGCTTTGGTGACGACAGCCTAACCTGGTGTCTCGCGCTCGGCTTATGGAACGGTCACGACCCGATCCTGAAGGAGCGTCTCTTCGGCCTGACCAACCAGGAAGGCAACCATGGAGAAGACGTTAAGGAACTCTACTTCCACCTCGACGCCACGCCCACGCACTCCTACCTGCGCATGCTCTACAAATACCCGCAACGAGCGTTTCCCTACGATCAGCTGGTCGAGGAGAACGCGCGTCGCGGTCAGGACCAGCTGGAGCACGAGCTGCTCGACACTGGCGTATTCGCGGAAGATCGCTACTTTGACGTGACCATCGAATACGCCAAGGCGTCCCCGTTCGACATCCTGCTGCGGATCACGGTGCGAAATTGCGGCCCCGATCCCGCCGCGCTCGATGTGCTCCCGATGCTCTGGGCACGCAACACGTGGTCCTGGTCCGAAGGCAACGGGCGCCCGGAACTGCGGCTCGAGGGCTCGCACGTCAGAGCCGTGGCGGAAGGTCTGCCCGCCCTCGACTATCTCCTGGATGGGTCTGCGGAATGGCTGTTCTGCGAGAACGACACGAACGTTCCCCGTCTCTTCGGAGCGCAGGCGACCGGACCGTTCAAGGACGGCTTCAACGATCGCGTGGTCCACGGCATCCGCGAGGCGGTGCGTCCCGACCGAGGCACACGCTGCTCTCCCCTGGTAGCAATGGAGCTCGCGGCAGGCGCGTCGGCGACGCTGCGGCTACGCTTACGGCCGGCCGCCGCGACACCCGCGTTCGAGGACTACGACGAGCTGTTCGCCACTCGGATCGCGGAGGCCGGAGCGTTCTACGATGCCTTGCAGTCCGGGATACACGACGCCGACGCTCGGAACGTCCAGCGCCAGGCCTTCGCTGGCATGATCTGGTCGAAACAATATTACGGTTTCGACGTCCGGCGCTGGCTGGAGGGCGACTCCGCGCAGCCACGGCCGCCCTGGCAGCGGATCGATGGCCGCAATGCCGACTGGCGACACCTGGTGAACGCCGACGTCATTTCGATGCCGGACAAGTGGGAGTACCCCTGGTATGCGTCCTGGGATCTCTGCTTCCAGGCCGTCGTGTTTGCGGCGATCGACGCCGGCTTCGCGAAATCGCAGGTGCAGCTTCTTCTCAGCGAGCGATACCTGCATCCGAGCGGCCAGGCGCCGGCGTATGAATGGAACTTCTCGGACGTCAACCCGCCTATCCAGGCCTGGGCCGCCTGGAGCGTCTACGAGGCCGACAAGCGCGCGGCCGCCGACACGGGCGCTTCAGGTGATCTCGGCTTTCTTCGAACGGTCTTCCACAAGCTGCTGCTGAACTTCGGCTGGTGGGTCAACCGCGAGGACGCGGGCGGTCGCAACCTGTTCCAGGGCGGGTTCCTCGGGCTCGACAACATCGAGATCTTCGATCGCGACGCCGTGCTGCCCGGCGGCGGCAGGTTGGATCAGGCGGACGGCACGGCCTGGATGGCCACCTACGCGCTGAGCATGATGCGTATCGCGATTGAGCTCTCGATGACCGATCCGGTCTACGAGGATCTCGCGGCCAAGTTCTTCGAGCATTTCCTGCTGATCGCTCAGGCGATGACGCGGCTGGGCGGCGAGGACGGGCTGTGGGACGAGCACGACGAGTTCTACTACGACGTCCTCCGCCTCACGGATGGACGGTCCGTGCCGCTGCGGGTTCGATCGCTGATCGGGCTGATCCCGTTGCTCGCGGTCCAGGTCGTTCATCAGGACGTCTGGAGCCGTCTTCCGAGGTTTGCGGCGCGCGTCGGATGGCTCCGCGACCACCGGCCCGATCTCGCCGAGCTCGTCTCGCACTGGACGGACCCTGGTTCTGGCAGCACCGTGCTCCTGTCGCTCCTCCGGGGACACCGGACCAAGCGCCTGCTGGCCCGCATGCTGGATCCCGAGGAATTCCTGTCGCCGTTCGGCATCCGCGCCCTGTCGCGCGCTCATATCGAAGCTTACGGACTGGAGCTCGACGGACGGCACTTCGGCATTCGATACCTGCCAGGCGAGTCGGACTCGCGGCTGTTCGGCGGCAACAGCAACTGGCGCGGCCCGATCTGGCTGCCGATCAACTACCTGCTGGTCGGAGCGCTACGTGAGTTCCATCGATACTACGGGGACGGCTTTGAGGTCGAATGCCCGACCGGCAGCGGCCGGATGATGAGTCTGGACAAAGTTGCCGGCGAACTGGGACGGCGCCTGACGCAGCTGTCGCTGCGGGGAGAAGACGGACGGCCGGTCATGGCAGCCTATCCCGGCCTGGAAGGCCAGCCCGGCGCGGAGCACCTCGTGTTGTTCCACGAGTACTACCACGGTGACACCGGTCGGGGCGTCGGCGCATCGCACCAGACCGGCTGGAGCGGACTGGTCGCCCTGCTGCTCGACGCATCGGCAGGATGAGCGACTGAGAGAGCATCGAAACGACGCGACCGCATGAAGACTTCGTTTCCCTGGTCTGGACAAACGACCGAGCATCGCGTTCGCTTCGGAAACTTTGAGGCACGCAAGAGCGGCGTCGGTCGCCTCGACTTGCGCGATCCGTATCGCCTTGCGATCGCTCTCACCTGGTCGCGCTTCCTGATCGCATTGCTTGCCGCCGAGCTTGCACTTAACATCGTCTTCGCCCTTCTCTACCTGATTGAGCGCGGCTCCATCGCCAACGCGCGTCCGGGATCGGTCAGCGACGCGTTCTTCTTCAGCATCGAGACGCTCGCCACCGTCGGCTACGGTGAGATGTATCCTGCCGATCTCTACGGACACATCGTGTCAGCCATCGAGATCGTCACCGGCGTGGGCTTCATCGCAGTCATGACCGGTCTGATCTTCGTTCGCGTATCACGGCCGAAGCCATGCTTCCGCTACTCGGACTCGATCGCGGTGACGCGCCACGGCGTTAGACCGGCACTGACGATCCGCGTGGCGAGCGACCAGCTGAGCGTCCTCTACGAGGCCGAGGCGCGCCTCAGCGTCCTCATGCCGGAGCAAACGCAGGATGAGCAGGGGCCGACCCGCAGCATCGTCGGCCTGCGTCTCGTACGCGACGCCATACCCGTGTTCGCGCTCTCCTGGACGTTGATGCACGTGATCGACGAGGAAAGCCCACTCGTCGGGCTCGATCACCACGCCATGAAAGCCGCCGGACTTCGCTTCTTCCTGATGATTAAGGCGGAAGACGCGACGCTGGCCACCACCGTGCGGGATCTCCGCGCCTACGAGGCCGCCCACGTAATATTCGGAATGCGGTTCGCGGACGCGTTGTCGATCAGCGACGACGGTCTTCCGGTGCTCGATCTCGGCCGTCTCGGCTCGCTTGAGCCGGATGGCTTGCCGGTCGTCTAGG
>CAXUBX010000171.1:0-4082 GCA_964249405.1 uncultured Acetobacteraceae bacterium
GAGTGGCACGACGACAGCGGCAACTGGTTCCGCTCCTACGGCAACGAGAACTGGGCGTTCGACGCCGCCGGGCTGATGACGCACCGGCACGCCTCGATCAACGACGTCCCGATCGGCGAGGCGGGGCGGCGGTTCCGCTGGGCCCTCGGGCGCCGCCCGGACGATCACCCCGGCCTGTCCGCGCTCGGCCTCTGAGCGCGCGCGTCGCACCACCGGACGATCCGCTCCGTCGCCTCGTGCATGTCCGCCTCGGGGCCGCAATAGCTGAACCGGACGAAATCGCCCCCCCGCGCGGCATCGAAGTCGTGCCCGGGCGTCGCGGCGACGCGGGCCTCGTCGAGCAGGCGGGCGCAGAACGCGGCGCTGTCCTCGCCGAACGGCGAGACGTCGGCATAGGCGTAGAACGCGCCCTGGGCGGGTGCCACGGGCCCGAACCCGGCATCCGCGAGGCGCGCGAGGAGATGCGTCCGGACCCGGCCGTAGGCGGCGACCCGCCGGTCGAGCTCCGGGCCGCACTCGAAGGCGGCCAGCGCCGCCACCTGCGCGATGTGCGGCGCGCTGATGAACATGTTCTGCGCGAGCCGCTCGACCGGCCGGACCAGCGCTTCCGGCAGCACCAGCCAGCCGACCCGCCAGCCGGTCATGCCCCAGTATTTCGAGAACGATCCGACCACGATGGCCTCCGGGTCGGCGGCCACCGTCGACTGCACCCCGTCATGGACGAGGCCGTGATAGATCTCGTCGCTGATCAGCCGCGTGCCGCGCGCCCGCGCCCAGCCGGCCAGCGCCGCAAGTTCCGCCGGCGACACCATCGTCCCCGCGGGGTTCGACGGGCTCGCCACCAGGAGCGCGGCCGGGGGCGGCGCCCCGGACCGGTCGAGCAGCGCCGGCGTCGGCTGGAAGCGTGTCGCCGCCTCGCCCTCGATCAGGCGGGGCCGGAAGCCGAGCGCCCGCAGCACGTTCATGTAGGGCGGATAGCAGGGGGTGGTCAGCGCGACCTCGTCGCCGGGATCGAGGGCGGCCAGGAAGGCGAGCGGGAACGCGCCGGAGGCGCCGACCGTGACCGCGATCCGGGACGGCGCGACGTCGAGCCCGTAGCGGTCGCCATAGTGCCGGGCGATCCGGGCCCGGAGCGCCGGCATCCCGAGCGCCTCGGTGTAGCCAAGCGAGCCGGTGCCCGCGATCGCCCGCGAGGCCGCCTCGATCGCGCCCGCGGGCGCCCCGAGCGAGGGCTGCCCGACCTCCATGTGGATGACGCGAAGCGGCCGGTCCGGCAGCGCGGCAGCCCGCCGCATCACGTCCATCGCGAGGAACGGCTCGATCGAAGCGGCCTGGGCACCCACCTTCAGCGGCAACGCCGATCCCCCCTGCGGCCTGCTCAACGCCGCCGGACCTCGCGTGTTTCGGACCGGATCCCGAGGCTCGTCCGGAGCGCCGCGCGATAGCGGAGCTGACGCGCGCGGTCGGCCGGCGCGAGCCCCGCGTTGCCGCTCGCGATCGCATCCTGCACGGCGGCGACCTCCCGGAGGTGCCGGCGCTTCTCCAGCCGTGCCGTGGCGCTCGCGTCGTGCCGCCGGTGGATGTTGAGCGGGGCGGCGACGTAGACCACCGCGCTTCCCGGCTCGGCCAGCATCGTCGCGTAGAGCAGCCAGTCCCCCGCGACGCGGAGCGGGGCCAGCGTGTCGCCGGCGCGCGCGATCGCGCGTGCGAGTGCTGCGCGCCGGAACAGCACCGCGCTCGCGTTCAGCACGAGGTTGCGTTCGGCGAGGCAGGCGCGGACGAAGCCGGCGCCGTCGAGCACCGCGTCGGCGTCGAGCGCGTCGCAGCCCGAGGCGCGGGCATAGTCCCGGTAGGTCGCGCTCACCGTCCGTCCCGCGGCGTCCACGGCCCGGCTGTCGGTGAAGCCGAGGACCGCCTCCGGCACGGCGCGGATCCGCCCGGCGAGGGTCGCGAGGAAGCCGGGCTCGGACGCGTCGTCGGCCTCGGCGATCCAGAGCCATTCCCCGGACGCCCTGCCGACCGCCTCCCGCCATTGCGCGAACGGACTGCCGCTGTTGGTGCGGTTCCGGTGCAGCGCGAGCACGCGTCCGGCCTCGGACGCCGCCGCCTCGGCGCGCGCGACGGTGTCGTCGGTGGACGCGTCGTCGAGCAGGATCACCTCGCGGACCGGATGGGTCTGCGCGAACACGGTGGCGAGCCGCTCGCCGATTGTCGCCGCGCTGTTCCAGCCCGGGACCACCACCGAGACGTCGAGCGTCGCCGGAAGTGCGACGCGGAGCAGGTCGTGCGCGTAGGCGTCGAACGACGGCAGCACGGCGCCGAGCCGCGCCGCCTCGGCGAGGCGACCGCGCGGCGGGCGCGCAGCGTCGGCCAGACGCGCGGTCGCCTCGGCCAGGCCCGGGATGTCGCCGGGCGCCAGCACCGCGCCGGCCCGGTGTCGCCGCAGGAGGTCCGGGATGCCGCCCGCGCCCTCGAACGCGATCACCGGCAGCCCGGCCGACATCGCTTCCAGCACCACGGACGGGAACGGGTCCTCCCGCGAGGGCAGCAGGAGGCAGTCGGCGCCGGCGTAGAGCGCGTCGGGCTCCTCCACGAAGCCCGGCATGTGGAAGCGTCCGGTCGCGACCGCCGCCTCGATCTCGCGGCCGAGATAGTCGGCGAGCGTCGGGTCGATCCCGCCCGCCCAGACGAAATGCATCGCCCGGCCCGCCGCGTGCAGCGTCCGGAAGGCCGCGAGGAACAGGTCGAAGCCCTTCCGGAGATCGGCGTAGCCGACGGCGAGCGCCACCGGAGCGGCATCCGGGACGCCGAGGCGGCGACGCGCCGCCGCGCGCGAGGCCGCGCTGAAGCGGACCGGACGATAGAGGCCCTGCGGCCGCACGAGCGCGCGCTCGCCGATCCGGACGCCCGGGATCGCGTCGAGCGCGGCCGCGACCGCCCCGGCGGCGACCACGACGCGGTCCGCCGTCGCGAGCGCCGCCGCGGCGCCGTCGAGCAGGCCCTTCTCGCGCAGCAGATGCGGCATCTCGTGGGCGAGAAGCACCGTCGGCACCGCCCGGCGCCGGAGCGCTGCGACCGCCGGGCCGGAGGCGAGCGAGTTGACGATCGCGCCGTCCGCCGGGCCGATGCGGTCGAGGGCGGCGTCGAGGTCGCCCGCCTCCGCGACCACGGTCGGCCCCAGCGCCTCGAACAGCGGCAGCAACGGCCCGCCGCCCCCGAGCAGCACCGCGAGGCGCGCGCCGTGCCGGACGCGGAGCTGGCGGGCGAGTGCCAGCAGCAGGAGCTGCGCCCCGTGCCGGAGCGCGTCGTGTCCGACCAGGAGCAGCACCGGTTCCGTCCCGTCGCCCGCGGGCTCGCCCGCGACCGCGCGGCCCGTCGCGTTGAGGAAGGCGCTTCCCCAGAACTGGTCCGGCTCCAGGTGGGCCCCCTCGGCCCACTCGTTCCAGGCATTGATGCAGACCACCGCCTCGCCGCCGACCGGTTCGGCGCGGGCCCGCATGATCGTCTGCCGGAGCCAGTCCTCGTAGAGGGCGGGGGTCGCGCCGTGCACCACGATGCCCGCGCCCTGCCGCCGCGCGTCGTTGTCCCAGGACGGCACCACGGTGCGGATCACCGGGAACGGCGGTCGCGGTTCGGCGAGCGCCGCGGCAACGACCGCGGCGTAGTCCAGCACCCGGCCGGTGAAATCGGTGTCGAGGATGTCGAGCGACGGGTTGAGGGCAGGGAGCGCGTCGCAGATCTTGTGCGGCGGGAACTCGACGGCGGCGTCGAAGCCGAGCGGACGCGGGTCGAACGTCCCGAAGCTCTGCGACATCACGAACAGCGGCACGCCCACCCCCGCTTCCGCGAGCCGGTCCCGCCAGCGCGCGACGGTCGCGGCGGGGTCCGGGATCAGGCCGGCGCGATAGACCAGCAGCAGGGGCCGGCCGCCGATCCTGATGTAGCGGGGATCGGCCATGTGGCGGGCCCACTCGGCGATCAGCGCGTCCTCGTCCTCCCTCCGGTAGTCCTGGCGGATCAGCACCTCGTGGTCCGAGCCGTCCCACCGGCGGGTCCAGTTCTCGTTCGCCCACATCAGGCAG
>CAXUBX010000172.1:0-4031 GCA_964249405.1 uncultured Acetobacteraceae bacterium
ATGCGCCGGCCGTCGGCGTCGGTGGTCGGGTTGTAGACGATCATCGCGAGGTCGGGCCGGCCGTCGACGGCGAAGGCGGAGTGTTCGAGCGCGATCACGCCGAGCTCGGGATGGTGCAGGTGCTTGACGCCGTCGCCATGCGTCTCGACGTCGTTGTCGCGCCACATGGCGGCGAATTCGGGACTGGTGCGGCACAGCTCGTCGACGAGGGGCGCGATCTCGGCCTCGGCGCCGGCGCGCGCGGCGTCGATCCGGAAGCCGGCGACGACGAAGCGGGCGACGGCGTTCCAGTCGAACTGGGCGGCGCGGATCCGAGGGTCGGAGAAGATCATGCGGAGGATGTTGCGCCGGTCGGGTGGCAGGGCGCCGTAGTCGGTGAAGACGGCCGCGGCGGCGCGGTTCCAGGCGACCACGTCCCAGGTGGCGGTGCGGAGGATGGCCGGGCTGACCGTGAGGGCGTCGAGCAGGCGCTGCAGTCGCGGCGTGATCGCGTCGGTGCCGCGGTAGCGGATCCCGGGCGGGCGGCCGAGGCCGACCAGGAAGAGGTGCTCGCGCTCGACCTCGGTCAGCAGGAGCGCGCCGGCGAGGCGGTCGAGCACGTCGGCGGACGGGCTGCCGCCGCGTCCCTGCTCGAGCCAGGTGTACCAGGTGGTGCTGATGCTGGCGCGCTGGGCGACCTCCTCGCGGCGGAGGCCGGCGGTGCGCCGGCGGCCGGCGGGCAAGCCGAACGACGCGGGATCGAGCCGGGTGCGGCGGTTCCGGAGGTAGGAGGCGAGCGAGAGGGCGTCGGGCAAGGGCGGATCCTGTTGGCGAACATACCGGGATAACCTCCAATCTTTAACCCGATGGGCGGTGCGCCGACAATCACGGGACAGCAAGTCTGGGGAGCAAGGAGATGCGGGTATTCGTGACGGGAGCCACCGGATGGGTGGGCTCGGCGGTGGTCGACGAGCTGGTCGGGGCGGGGCATCAGGTGACCGGGCTCGCGCGGTCCGACGACAAGGCGGCGGCGCTCGCGGCGGCCGGGGCGGCGGTGTTGCGTGGCACGCTCGACGACCTCGACGTGCTGCACGGCGCGGCCTCGGCGTCGGACGCGGTGATCCACACCGCGTTCAATCATGATTTCTCGCGGTTTGCGGAGAACGCCGCGCAGGACGGGCGGGCGATCGAGACGATGGGGCGGGCGCTGGAGGGATCGGAGCGGCCGCTGGTGGTGTCGGCGGGGGTCGCGCTGCTGGCGCCGGGGCGGGTCGCGACGGAGGCGGACGTGGCGGCGTTCCATCCGGCGTTTCCGCGCGAGTCGGAGAGGGCCGCGCAGGAGCTGCGGGCGCGCGGCGTTCGGGCGGCGGCGGTGCGGCTGGCGCCCTCGGTGCACGGGGTCGGCGACCACGGCTTCGTCCCGATCCTGGTCGGGATAGCGCGCGAGAAGGGCGTCTCGGCCTATCTCGGCGAGGGGGCGAACCGCTGGCCCGGCGTGCACCGGCTGGACGCGGCGCGGGTGTATCGGCTGGTGGTCGAGCAGGGCGCGACGGAGCCCGCCTATCACGCGATCGCGGACGAGGGGGTGCCGTTCCGGGAGATCGCCGCGACGATCGGGCGGCGGCTCGGGCTGCCGGTCGAGGCGCGGGAGCGGGAGCATTTCGGCTGGTTCGCCGATTTCGTGACGGCCGACATGCCGGCGTCCAGCGCCCGCACGCAATCGTGGCTCGGCTGGACACCGACCGGCCCGGACCTGCTCGCCGACATCGCGGAGCCGAACTACTAGAGCATTATCCGATCGAACGGAGTCGTTCAATCGGATGAGAATGCTCTCGATTTCATACAGGTAGAGCACGTTCATCGGCTCGTGCCGAGCCGATCGTGCTCTAGCAACCGGCATCCCGAAGAATGGCGGTCGAAGCCGACAGGAGGACGAACATGCCAGAAGCACCGATGACGCTCCGAGGCTCGCGGGTGGTGGTGATCGGCGGCGGCTCGGGGATCGGGTTCGCGGTGGCGGCGCTGGCGGGCCAGCTCGGCGCCGAGATCGTGGTCGGGTCGCGCCACCAGGCGACGGTGGACGCGGCGGTCGGGCGTCTCGAGGGTGCGACGGGGCGGGTGGTCGACCTCCGCGACGAGGCGGCGGTCGCGGGCTTCTTCGAGGGGCTGGGCGGGTTCGACCACCTGGCGATCACGGCGGGAGACCGGAGCGGCGCGCTGTTCACGCCGACCCGGGAGGTCGATCTCGCGGCGGCGCAGGACGGTTTCGCGGTGCGGTTCTGGGGGGCGGTGGCCGCGGCGAAGCACGGCGCCCGGACGATCGCGGCGGGAGGCTCGATCACGCTGACGAGCGGGGTCCTCGCGCATCGGCCGGTGAAGGGCGCGCCGGTCGCGGCCGCGGTGGGCGGCGCGGTCGAGCACCTGGCGCGCGGGCTCGCGGTGGATCTCGCGCCGGTCAGGGTCAACGCGGTGTGTCCGGGGCTGATCCTGACCGAGCAGGTGAAGGAGATGCCGGAGGCGCGGCTGCGGTCGTTCGTCGAGCGGCTGCCGGTGCCGCGCGCCGGGTCGCCGGAGGAGGCGGCGACGGCCTACGTGTATGCGATGCTGAACGGCTACGTGACGGGGCAGGTCCTGCCGGTGGACGGGGGCGGGCTGGTGGCGTGAGGCGCTCGGCGTCCGGGCAGGCGGTTCGTGCCGGGCCGCGCGCGGCCCGTGATCCGGCGCGGCCGGCGGCGCAACTTGAAATTCGGATGTACGATTCAAGTCGGCCCGGGGAGGCGTCGGCGTCATCGGCGTCGGCCTCATCGGCGTCGGGGCATGAGGCTTCGGATGAAACGCCGGGCCGGCACCTCGAAGCCGTAATAGGAGAGGGTGGCGAGCGCGAACGAGATCGCGAAGGGCGCATAGAAGTCGAGCGCGTTGTGGATCGGGAACGGCGGGCGCGTGTGGTAGGCGATCAGCACCGGCACGTGGAAGAGGTAGAGTGAGTAGGAGATCCGTCCGAGGAACAGGAAGGGTCCGCTCGCCAGCAGCCTGCTGACCCACGCACGCTCGTTCATCAGCCCGAGGATGAGCCAGGGTGCCACGAAGATCACGTTCTGCCGGTCGCCGACGCCGTTCGAGGCCAGCACCACGAGAGTGACGAATGCGCAGGCGGCGGGATCGGCCAACCGACTGGTCAGGCGCGCCACCGCCGGCCGGAACCGCAGCAGAAGATAGGCGAGCCAACCGGCGAGGAACATCGACACGCCACGGGCCAGCGGCACCCAGTAGGCGACTTCCCGGGTCGCGGGACCGTATCCGATCCCGGAGACGTTCGCCTGGAAGGACGTCGTGAAACTCACGAAGTCGACGGCGCAGGCGATGCCGATCGCCGCCAGGAGCAGCAGGACGGGGCGCGACGCCACGGACCGGCTCGCGGGGAATACCAGCGGGAAGACGACGACGTAGCAGAACGCCTCCACCGACACCGACCAGGCCGGGATGTCCCAGAACCCCATCAGCGGCTTCAGCGGGAGCGCGGCCAGCAGGAACAGCTGCCAGAGGAACCGGGCGACGGTGTCGTCGATCGCCGCGGGCGCGAACACGCCGCGATCGAAGGCGACCAGGATCAGCACCGACAGGAACAGGGTCAGCAGGTAGACCGGATAGATCCGCGCGATCCGGGCGACCGCGAACTGCCCGAGGTCGAGCCGGCGACCGGTTCCCGCGCCGTAGACCAGGGCGAGCGTGAAGCTGCTGAGGCAGAAGAAGACGTCGACGGCGGCATTGTGGAAGATGAGGTAGCGCGCCAGCGGCACGTAGCCGAAGTCGTAGTGGCCCAGCACGACGTCGAGCGCCATCGCGCCGCGCAGTCCCGTGAGCTGCGGGATCTCTCTCATCTGCGACATCCGACTCCGGTTCCGGGAAGTGGCTTCATAGGCCATGCTCCGGAGGTGCATGGAACCCTCCGGGACGTCCGCTCCGGGTCACGGGACGGGTCCGGGTCCGGTCCGGCATCGACGGGCGGCGTGGGCGCGGTGCAGCGGGGTCGGCGCGGGGCGGTGTCGGCG
>CAXUBX010000173.1:0-4014 GCA_964249405.1 uncultured Acetobacteraceae bacterium
GCGTGAAGCCGCCGCCGCGGCCGAGCGGCCCGGTCGCACGGCCCGCGACGCCGCCCGCCGACGTCGCGCGCAACACCGCCGACAGCCAGGCCGAGGCGGCCGCGCGTCCGATGCCTTCGGCGGCGCGGATCCTGGAGGAGCGTGGCGTCGCCGCCGAGGCGGTGGGCGCCGGTTCCGGCAAGGACGGGCGGATCACCAAGGGCGACGTCCTCGCCTTCCTCCAGCGCCCGGCACCCGCGGCCGCGGGCGCGAAGCCGGCCGGCCCGGCAACCAAGCGGACCGACGACCCCCGCGAGCAGCGGGTGAAGATGACGCGTCTCCGCCAGACCATCGCGCGGCGTCTGAAGGAGGCGCAGGCGACCGCCGCGATGCTCACCACCTTCAACGAGGTGGACATGTCGGCGGTGATGGCGCTCCGGGCGCAGTATCGCGAGCAGTTCGAGAAGACCCACAAGGGAGCCCGTCTCGGCTTCATGAGCTTCTTCGTGCGCGCCGCCGTCGCGGCCCTGCGCGAGTTCCCGGCGGTGAATGCCGAGATCGACGGCGACGAGGTCGTGTATCGCGAGTTCGTCAACATGGGCATCGCGGTCGGCGGCGCGAACGGGCTCGTCGTGCCGGTGCTGCGGGACGCCGAGACGCTCGGCTTCGCCGAGATCGAGCGCAGGATCGCGGATTTCGGCAAGCGCGCCCGCGACGGCGCGCTGAAGCTCGACGAGCTGTCGGGCGGGACGTTCTCGATCACCAACGGCGGCATCTACGGATCGCTGATGTCGACGCCGATCCTGAACGCGCCGCAATCGGCGATCCTCGGGATGCACAAGATCCAGGACCGCCCGGTCGCGATCGCGGGCAAGGTCGAGATCCGGCCGATGATGTACCTGGCGGTGTCCTACGACCACCGGATCATCGACGGCCGGGAGGCGGTCTCGTTCCTGGTCCGCGTCAAGGAAGGCATCGAGGATCCAAGACGACTGCTGCTCGACCTGTGAGTCGTCGCCCTCCGAACACCCCGAGGAACTGAATGCCCGTCGAGATCACCGTTCCCACGCTGGGGGAGAGCGTTTCTTCCGCGACCGTCGCGCGCTGGCTGAGGAAGCCGGGCGACCGGGTCAGTGCCGACGAGGCGGTCGTCGAGCTGGAGACCGACAAGGTCTCGGTCGAGGTGAACGCGCCGGCCGCCGGCACGATCGGCGCGGTCCTGGCGAACGAAGGCGACGAGGTCGGTCCCGGGGCGGTCCTCGGCGTGATCGAGAGCGGCGACGCCCCGTCCGCGCCGAAGCCCGCGCCCTCGACGCCGGCATCGGCGTCGACGCCCGCGAAGCCCGCCCTGCCCGAGCCGGCACCCGCGCCGCCGGCCGCCTCGAACGACGCCGACTTCGACGTGATCGTGGTGGGCGCCGGCCCCGGCGGCTACGTCGCCGCGATCCGCGCCGCCCAGCTCGGGCTCCGGACCGCCTGCGTCGAGAAGCGCGCGACCCTCGGCGGAACCTGCCTCAACGTCGGATGCATCCCGTCGAAGGCGATGCTGCAATCGTCCGAGAACTACGACGAGGTGCGGCACCATTTCGCCGAGCACGGCATCAACGTCGCAGGCGTCTCGCTCGATCTCGCGACGATGCAGAAGCGCAAGGGCGAGGTCGTGACCGCCAACGTCAAGGGCATCGAGTTCCTGTTCAAGAAGAACGCGGTGACCTGGCTGCGCGGCGAGGGCCTGGTCTCGAAGCCCGGCGAGGTGTCCGTCGACGGCAGGACCTACACCGCGACCCATGTCGTGCTGGCGACCGGCAGCACCTCGGTCGATCTGCCCGGGGTGGCGGTCGACGAGAAGCGCATCGTGACCTCCACCGGCGCACTCGAACTCGCGGCGGTGCCGCAGCACCTCGTCGTGATCGGCGGCGGCTATATCGGCCTCGAGCTCGGATCGGTCTGGAAGCGGCTCGGCGCCGCGGTCACCGTGGTCGAGTTCCTCGACCGGCTGGTACCCGGCATGGACGGCGAGATCGGCAAGACCTTCCAGCGCGTCCTCGAGAAGAAGGGCCTCGCGTTCCGCCTGTCGACGAAGGTGACCGGGGCTGCGCTCGCCGGCGACACGGTGCGGCTCACGATCGAGCCCGCCGGGGGCGGAAGCTCCGAGACGATCGAGGCGGACGTCGTGCTGGTCGCGATCGGGCGGAAGCCGCGGCTCGACGGGATCGACGTCGGCGCCCTCGGGCTCGACCTCGACGAGCGCGGCCGCGTCGTGACCGACGCGCATTTCGCGACCAGCGTTCCGGGCGTCTACGCGATCGGTGATCTCGTCCGGGGACCGATGCTCGCGCACAAGGCCGAGGAGGAGGGCGTCGCCTGCGCGGAGCGGATCGCCGGGATGGCCGGCCACGTGAACTACGAGGTGATCCCGGGCGTCGTGTACACTTGGCCGGAGGTGGCGTCGCTCGGCGCCACCGAGGAGCAGCTCAGGAGCGACGATGTCGCCTACAAGGTCGGCAAGTTCCCGTTCACGGCCAACGCCCGCGCGCGCGCCATCGGAAGCACCGACGGTTTCGTGAAGATCCTCGCCGACGCGACGACCGACCGGATCCTCGGCGCCCATATCATCGGGCCGGATGCCGGAACCCTGATCGCGGAGCTCGCGACGGCGATGGAGTTCGGCGCCTCGTCGGAGGATGTCGCGCGGACGTGCCACGCCCATCCGAGCCTGAACGAGGCGGTCAAGGAAGCGGCCCTCGCGGTCGAGAAGCGGGCGATCCACATTTGAGCGCGACGGGGGCTTCGCCCGCCCCCGTCCTCGCGCTCACGATGGGCGATCCGGCCGGGATCGGCCCGGAGATCACGCGGAAGGCGTGGACGATGCTTCGCCGCGACGGCCCGGTGTTCGCGCTGTTCGGCGATCCGGACGCCGTCGACGCGCCGGTGCGGTGCATCACCGATCCGCGTGACGCCGCCCGCCATTTCGCGGACGCGATCCCGGTGGTCGACGTCCCGCTCGCCTGTCCGGCACGGCCGGGCAAGCCGGACGTGACGAACGCCGCCTCGGTGATCGAGAGCATCGCGCGGGCGACGCGTGCGGCCCTCGGCGGCGAGGCCGACGCCGTGGTGACCAATCCGATCAGCAAGATCGTCCTCGCCCGCGCCGGCTTCCCCCATCCCGGCCATACCGAGTTCCTGGCCGAGCTGACCGGCAGCGCGGGCCGCGAGGTGATGATGCTCGCGTCGCCGATGCTCCGGGTGGTTCCGGTCACGATCCATCTCGCCCTTCGCGCCGCGATCGCGGCGCTCGACACGGCGGTGATCGTGCGCGCGGCACGCACGACGGACGAGGCGCTCCGGACGCGGTTCGGCATCGCCTCGCCCCGGCTCGCGATCGCCGGCCTCAATCCGCATGCCGGCGAGGAGGGGCGGATGGGCGACGAGGAAGGCACCATCATCCGTCCCGCGATCGCGATCCTGCGCGCGGACGGCCTCGACGTCCGCGGTCCGATGCCGCCGGACACGATGTTCGCGGCCCCGGTCCGCGCCACCTACGACGCCGCGATCTGCATGTACCACGATCAGGCGCTGATCCCGTTGAAGACGCTCGACATGGCGGGCGGGGTGAACGTGACGCTCGGGCTGCCGATCGTCCGCACCTCGCCCGATCACGGCACCGCCTTCGACATCGCGGGACGGGAGCGCGCGGATCCGTCGAGCCTGGTCGCGGCGCTCCGCCTCGCGTGCGATCTGTCGGAACGCGAGCGGGCCGAGGCGATCGGGGGAAGGAGCCGACGATGAGCGCGATCGCAGAGAGCCAGGCCGAGGATCCGGACCGGCGCTACCTCACCTATCTCGTGGCGGTGGCCCTCGCCGGCTGGGCGCTCGCGTCGTACGACGTCAACCTCCTGGTGCTCGCGCTGCCCGCCATCGCGCACGGCCTGCACATCGGCCAGACCGGGATCGGCGTGCTCGGCTTCTTCGTCTACGCGGCGCAGTTCTGCATCACGATCTTCGCCGGCTACGGCATGGACCGGTTCGGGCGCC
>CAXUBX010000174.1:0-4013 GCA_964249405.1 uncultured Acetobacteraceae bacterium
TTGCCGCCGAGCATCTCGCCGCCGCCGCCGAAGCCGCCGCCGCCGAGGCCGCCGCCGCGGGGACCCTCGAACATGTCCATCAGCGCGTTGCCGACCACCATGCCGCCGGCGACGCCGGCCGCGGTGGTGAGCGCCGAACCGAGGAAGCCCGAGCCGCCGCGCCCGAACATGCCGGGCTGGTAGCTCGGCGGGTATTGCGGCTGGGGCGGCGGGCCGCCGTAGCCGGGCTGGCCCCCGTAGGGGTTCTGGCCGTAGGGCGCCGCGGCCGGGCGGGAAGGCCGCCCGCCGAACAGGCCGCCGAACAGGCCGCCGCCGGCGCGCGGCGCCTGCGCCTGCGCCTGGGCCTGGGCCTGCTGGAGCTCCCACTCGAGGCGCTTGATCCGGTTCTGCGCCTCGGCCAGCGCCGCCTCCTGGACCACCGCCATCTGGGTGACCCGGTAGCGCGATTCCGGATATGCCTGCATCTGCTGGGCGATGAAGCGGTCCGCCTCGGGGTCGATCGGCGGCAGGCTGGGCTGCGTCGCCGGCACGCTGGCGCCGAACCCGCCTCCCCCGCCGGACGCGCCGGCGCCGCCGACCCGAGCCACGAAGCGGGCGATGAGGTCTCGTTCTTCGTTCGTCATGTCGTTCTGCCCCGGCCTCGCGGCCGTTCCCTGGCGCCTTCGCACAATCTGGCCCGAGGCGACCTGCCCTTCAAGCGAGCGGCCCGGGGGGCGCGACGGGGAGGCCGAGCCGCGGCCATTCGATGGCGGGGCAACGGTCCATCACGACGGTGAGCCCCGCGCGCCGGGCCGCCTCGGCCGCCTCGGGCACCACGATGCCGAGCTGCATCCAGACCGCGCGCGCGCCGATCCGGATCGCCGCGTCGACCACCGGCGGGACCAGCGGCGGGGCGCGGAAGATGTCGACGATGTCGATCGGCGGCCCGGCCCGCGACGCCGCCGCGAGATCGGCGAACACGGGACGGCCCGCAATCGCGCCGCCGGCGTGGCCGGGGTTGACCGCCACCACGTCGAAGCCGGCGGCCACGAGGAAGCGGAGCACGGCGTGCGAGGGCCGGTCGGGTCGAGGCGAGGCGCCGACCACGGCGACGCGACGGGCCGAGGCGAGCAGGCCCCGGATCGTGTCGTCGTCGAGCCGGTCCGCGCGAGGGGCGGTCAACCGATGCGGCCGCTCAGCGGGCGACCGGGTGGCAGGACAACGCGCCCTGGCCGTTGATCGCGAACGCGACGAACACGGCGTGGCGCACGCCGCGGCCGGTCCAGAGGCCGCCCTGCTGGTCCAGACTGGTGATGCTGCTGAAGCCGTTCGCCAGCAGCTCGGCCACCGCCGCGGCCCGCGTCGCGGGGGGCTTCGGGGCGACCTGCCCGGACGGCGCCGCCTCGGCGATGGCGGCACCCATCACGAGCGCCACGGCCGCGACGAAACCCTGGCGACCGCGCCACCGATCGCGGTTCTGCATGTCCTGCCTCTCCTCCCACGCTGCCTCGACACCATGGGCGGTGCCGGTTAACTCTCCGTTGGCGCATCGCGACGGGGGAACGCCCTGCGGCATCCGGAGCCGGGTTCCGCGACATCCAAGTCCGGGCCGCGTGCCGGGTTGCATGGCGAGAACCGGGCGCCCCGACCGCGACGCCTCGGAAGGACGTGACATGTCGAAGTGGGTCTACAGCTTCGGGGCCGGACGCAACGAGGGGCGCGCGGTGATGCGCGACCTGCTGGGCGGCAAGGGAGCCAACCTCGCCGAGATGGCGACGATCGGGATGCCGGTGCCGCCGGGCTTCACGGTGACCACCGAGGTCTGCGGCACCTTCAACCGCGACGGGACCTACCCGGCCGAGCTCGAGGACCAGGTGGAAGCGGCCCTCCGGCACATCGAGGCCGCGGTCGGCCGGGTGTTCGGCGACCGCGACCGGCCGCTGCTCGTCTCGGTGCGCGCCGGCGCCCGGATGTCGATGCCGGGCATGATGGACACCGTGCTCAACCTCGGCCTGAACGACGAGACGGTGGACGGCCTGGCTCGCGACAGCGGCGACGACCGCTTCGCCTGGGACAGCTACCGACGCTTCATCCAGATGTACGGCGCCGTGGTGCTCGGGGTGGACCACCACCGGTTCGAGGAGGTGATCGAGACGCTGAAGCTCGACCGCGGCGGCCTCGTCGAGGACACCGAGCTCTCGGCCGACGACTGGCGCGAGGTGGTGGACGCGTTCAAGTCGCTCGTGCTGGCCGAGAGCGGCGCCGCGTTCCCGGAGCAGCCGCGCGCGCAGCTCTGGGGGGCGATCGCCGCGGTGTTCGGCTCGTGGATGAGTGCGCGGGCGCGGACCTACCGCCGCCTGCACGACATCGACGCCGGGGGCGGCACCGCGGTCAACGTCCAGGCGATGGTGTTCGGCAACATGGGTGCCGACTGCGCGACGGGGGTGTGCTTCACCCGCGATCCGTCGACCGGCGAGAACGTGTTCTTCGGCGAGTATCTACTGAATGCGCAGGGCGAGGACGTGGTGGCGGGGATCCGCACGCCGGAGCCGATGTCGGCCGGGCAGCTGGGCCATGACGGCGCGCCGATGCAGCATGCGCTCCCCGAAGCCTATGCCGAGCTGCAACGGGTCCGCGACGTGCTCGAGCGCCACTATCGCGACATGCAGGACATCGAGTTCACGGTGGAGCGGAACCGGCTCTACCTGCTGCAGACGCGCTCGGGCAAGCGGAGCGCCGAGGCCGCGCTCCGGATCGCGGTGGAGATGGCCGAGAGCGGGCTGATCACGCGGGAAGAGGCGGTGGGGCGGGTCTCGGCCGCCTCGCTCGAGCAGCTGCTCCACCCGACGCTCGACCCGAAGGCGGAGCGGACGCTGCTGGCCCGCGGCCTGCCCGCCTCGCCGGGCGCGGCCTCGGGCACGATCGTGTTCACCGCCGAGGAGGCCGAGGCGGCGGCCGGACGGGGCGAGGCGGTGATCCTGGTGCGCACCGAGACGAGCCCCGAGGACATCCACGGCATGCACGCGGCCCGCGGCGTGCTGACGACGCGCGGCGGCATGACCAGCCACGCGGCGGTGGTCGCGCGCGGCATGGGGCGCGCCTGCGTCGCGGGGGCCGGCGCGATCGCGGTCGACCTCCGGGCGCGCACGGTGTCGTCGGGCGGACGCAGCCTCGGCGAGGGGGACACCGTCACCATCGACGGCGCGACCGGCGAGGTGTTCGTGGGCGCGGTGCCGACGGTCGAGCCGGTGCTGTCCGGCGAGTTCGCCACGCTGATGGGCTGGGCCGACGAGTTCCGCCGGCTGCGGATCCGCGCCAATGCCGAGACGCCGGCGGACGCCGAGACGGCGCGGCGGTTCGGGGCCGAGGGGATCGGGCTCTGCCGCACCGAGCACATGTTCTTCGCCCCCGAGCGGATCGGCGCGGTCCGCCGGATGATCATGGCCGAGGACGAGGCGGGCCGGCGCGCGGCGCTGGCGACGCTGCTGCCGTTCCAGCGCGCCGACTTTGCCGAGCTGTTCCGGATCATGCGCGGGCTGCCGGTCACGATCCGGCTGCTCGATCCGCCGCTCAACGAGTTCCTGCCGCACGACGAGGCCGAGATCGCGGGCGCCGCCGAGGCGCTCGGCCTCGACGTCGAGACGGTGAGGAGGCGCGGCGCCCAGCTCTCGGAGGCCAACCCGATGCTCGGCCACCGCGGTTGCCGGCTCGGCATCACGTTCCCCGAGATCTACGCGACCCAGACGCGGGCGATCTGCGAGGGCGCCGCCGACGTGATGGCCGAGCACGCGGCGGCGATCCCGATCGAGATCATGATCCCGCTGGTCGGGACCCGGAAGGAGCTCGAGATCACGCGCGACGAGGTGGAGCGCGCGGTCGCCGCGGTCGCCGCCGAGCGCGGCGTCCGGTTCGAGGTCCTGGTGGGCACGATGATCGAGCTGCCCCGGGCGGCGGTGGTCGCCGACCGGATCGCCGAGGTGGCCGACTTCTTCTCGTTCGGCACCAACGACCTGACGCAGACGACGTTCGGCTTC
>CAXUBX010000175.1:0-3984 GCA_964249405.1 uncultured Acetobacteraceae bacterium
ACCTTGCCGACCTTGGTGATCTCGAACACCCGGCGGATCTCGGCGTAGCCGAGGAACTTCTCGCGATGCTTCGGCGCGATCTTGCCGCGTACCAGGCCTTCGATGTCGTCCGACACCTGGTAGATGATCGAGTAGTAGCGGATGTCGACGCCGTCGCGGGTCGCGAGATCGCGCGCCTGGGTGGTCGCGCGGACGTTGAAGGCGACGATCACCGCGTCGGACGCGCGCGCGAGCTGGACGTCGCTCTCGGTGATCTGGCCGACGCCCGCGAGGAGGACGCGGACGCCCACCTCCTCGTGCTCGAGCTTCAGCACGGTCGCCTGGATCGCTTCCGCGCTGCCCTGCACGTCGGCCTTGATGACGATCGCGACTTCCTTGACCGCGCCGGCCTGGATCCGGGCGAGCATCTGGTCGAGGGTGCCACGGGCCGCGGTGGCGCCGGCGGCCGTCCTGTCGCGGATCTTGCGCTGACGGAACTCCGAGATCTCGCGGGCGCGGATCTCGTTCTCGACGACGACCAGCGGCTCGCCGGCACCGGGCACCCCGGAGAGGCCGAGCAGCTCGACCGGCGTCGACGGGCCGGCGTCCTTGAGCGGACGACGCTTGTCGTCGTGCATCGCGCGCACCTTGCCCCATTCGGCGCCGGCGACGACGGTGTCGCCGGTGTGGAGCGTGCCGCGCTGGACCAGCACCGTCGCGACCGGTCCCTGGCCGCGATCGAGCCGGCTCTCCACGACCGTGCCCTCGGCGGTGCGCTCGGGGTTGGCGCGGAGATCGAGGATCTCGGCCTGCAGCGAGATCGCCTCGAGAAGCTTGTCGAGGCCGGTCTTCTTCGTCGCCGAGATCTCGACGTCCTGCGTCTCGCCGCCGAGCGCCTCGACCACGATCTCGTGCTGGAGCAGCTCCTGGCGGACCCGGTCGGGGTTCGCGCTCGGCAGGTCCATCTTGTTGATCGCGACGATCACCGGCGCCCCGGCGGCACGCGCATGGCGGATCGCCTCCACCGTCTGCGGCATCACGCCGTCGTTCGCGGCGACCACCAGCACGACGATGTCGGTCACCTGCGCGCCGCGCGACCGCATCGCGGTGAACGCCTCGTGACCCGGCGTGTCGATGAAGGTGATCCGCTCGCCGCCTTCCATCTGCACCTGGTGGGCGCCGATGTGCTGGGTGATCCCGCCGGCCTCGCCGCGGACCACGTCGGCGGACCTTATCGCATCGAGCAGCGAGGTCTTCCCGTGGTCGACATGGCCCATCACCGTGACCACGGGCGGCCGCTGGACCAGGTCGCCCTCGACGTCGGCGATGCCCTCGATCCCGAGCTCGACGTCGCTCTCCGAGACGCGCCGCACCCGATGGCCGAACTCCTGGATCACCAGCTCGGCGGTGTCGGCATCGATCGTCTGCGCCGGCGTCGCCATCACGCCCATGCGCATCAGCGACTTCACGATCTCGGCGGTCCGGGTGGCCATCCGGTTGGCGAGCTCGGAGACGGTGATCGTCTCGGGCAGCACGACGTCGCGGACATGACGGACGCCGTCCGAGCGAAGTCGCTCCAGCTCCACCTGACGCCGCTCGCGCTCGCGCTGGCGGCGAACGGAGGCGAGGCTCCGCGTCTTGTCGTCGTCTCCCTCGATCGCCGCCTGCACGTCGATCCGGCCGCCGCGCCGTTCGCCGCCGCCGAGGCCCTTCTTCGGCAGCGGGGTCGGCGAGCGTCTGGGCGGCAGCGCTCCGACCCCCGGCCGCCGGATCGGCGCTCCCGGGCGTCGCACCCCGTC
Source organism: uncultured Acetobacteraceae bacterium (assembly GCA_964249405.1). GTDB lineage: Bacteria > Pseudomonadota > Alphaproteobacteria > Acetobacterales > Acetobacteraceae > CAXTPV01. Next base: position 1,779 of record CAXUBX010000175.1, read on the forward strand.
CTCGTCGTCGGTCCGGGCACGAAGCCGCAGCGTTTCCGCCGCGCCGGCTCCCGGCGGCGGTGCCGCGGGACGCGCCGGCGAGACCGGGCGCCGGATCTCGGCCCCGGACGCGGCCGGCACGGCGGCGATCCCCGGCGAGGCCTCGTCGGCCGCGCGGCGGGCCTCGGCCTCGCGGGCCGCCGCCTGCGCCTGCAGACGCGTCTCGTCCTCGGCGGCGCGACGGGCTTCCTCCTCGCGCCGGCGCGCCTCCTCGGCGGCCGAGAGGATCGAGATCTTCTCCTGCTCGCGGCGCTCCACCTCGCGGCGGGCCGCATCGAGGCGCTCGGCCTCCAGCACCCGCTGCCTGGTCGCGAGTTCGCTCGCGGTCAGTGCCCGGCCGGCACCGGCCGGACGGCCGGCGGCCGGGCGGTTTCCGGGACCCTGCGGACGCTCGCCGCCGGCGGGCGCGGGGGCGCCCGGAGCGGGGCCGCGCTTCTTGCGGACCTCCACCTCGACGACCTTGGTACGGCCATGGCTGAAGCTCTGGCGCACCGAGCCCGCGTTCACGGTCCGGCCCAGTTCGAGCCTTCCGGGCCGAAGCGACAGCCGCCCCTTCGCCTGATCCTGGTCCTTGCTATCGCTCATGCACCTGCCTGTCTGACGATCCGAGGTCCGGCCGGCCGGCTCCGTTCTGGAAGCCGCTCAGCCGGGTCGCCTCCGTGGCGATCGATCCGGCGAGACGGCCGGGCGCGACTGCCACATGCACAATATGGTCGCGGCCGAACACCGCGCCCAGCGCTGCCGCGGGAAGCGGCGACGCCGATCCTATCACCCTGCCGGCGACGCCGGCGGTCTCCGCCGCACCTGGCGACACGACCGTCCCGACGGCGAACCCGCCTCGGAGGCGCCGACATTCCTCCTCGCTCCCGTCGCTCGCCTGGACGAGCAGGCCGCAGCGACCCTGCTCCAACCATTCCCGCGCCTTGGCATAGCCGGCAACCGCCTGACCCGCGCGACGAGCGAACCCGATCAGGTCGGCCGTACGCCGCATCAGACCGGTCTCCAGGATGGCGACGAGATCGGGCGGAACGGTCACCCGGACGCGCGCGGCCCGCGCGAAGGCTCCCTTCCTGCGCGCGGTTTCTAGCACATCGCTCCGCGCGCTCAACCAGATTCCCCGGCCGGGCAGCTTCGCCGCGAGATCGGGAACGATCACGTCGTCCGGCCCGCGAACGAAGCGGATCATCAAGGCCCGCGAGGCCCGTTCGCGGGTCACGATGCAGCGGCGAAGCGGGCCACGCTCCGCCAGGTCGTCCTCGTCGCCGGGATCGGGCTCGGGCGCGTTCTCAGACGTGCGAGACCTCCCCTTCGTGACCAGCGGCGTCCGGGGCGGCGGGAAGCGCGTCGCCGTCGAACCAGTGGGCGCGCGCCGCCATGATGATCTCGTTCGCCTGCGCCTCGTCCATGCCTTCGCCCGCGATCTCGACCAGCTCGTCGCCGGCGAGATCGGCGAGGTCGTCGAGCGTCTTCACGCCCTTCTCCCCGAGCGAGATCAGCATCGTCGGCGACAACGCCTCGAACGACGCGACGTCGTCGGTGACGCCGAGCTCGATCCGCTTCTCGTTCAGCTCCTCGTAGCGGCGGGCGAGGAAGACCTCGGCACGACGGATCAGCTCGTCGGCGACCTCCTCGTCGAAGCCCTCGATGTCGCCGAGCTCGTCCCGCGGCACCTCGGCGAGTTCCTCGACCGTGTTGAAGCCTTCGGTGACCAGCAGGCCCGCGATCACGTCGTCGACGTCGAGCGCTTCCACGAACAGGCCGGTGCGGCGGCGGAACTCCTCCTGCCGACGCTCGCTCTCCTCGGCCTCGGTCAGGATGTCGATGTCCCAGCGGGTGAGCTGGGAGGCGAGCCGCACGTTCTGGCCGCGGCGGCCGATCGCGAGGCTGAGCTGCTCGTCGGGCACCACGACCTCGACCCGGCCCTGCTCCTCGTCCATCACCACCTTGGTGACCTCGGCGGGAGCCAGCGCGTTGACGACGAAGGTCGCCTCCTGGGCCGACCACGGGATGATGTCGATCTTCTCGCCCTGCAGCTCCTGCACCACCGCCTGCACGCGCGAGCCGCGCATGCCGACGCAGGCACCGACCGGGTCGATCGAGCCGTCGCGCGAGAGCACCGCCATCTTGGCGCGCGAGCCGGGATCGCGGGACACCGCCTTGATCTCGA
>CAXUBX010000176.1:0-3860 GCA_964249405.1 uncultured Acetobacteraceae bacterium
CGCGTCGTACGGAGCCGGATCACGCCCCGGACGTCGTCCGGATCGATCGCCCGGCCCTTGCGGAGGATCGCGATCCGCCCCTCGCGCGCGAGCCGGATCGCCTCGCGCCGCACCTCGGCGAGGCGGCCTCGCCAGCCTTCACCCTCGACGAGCGCGCGCGCCGCCTCCGTCGGACAGATGGAGCGCGACGCACCCCGCGCATCCACCAGGGCGAGGATCGCGCGCTGCACCTCGTTCCGCTCCACGTCGCTCATCGGCGAACCGTGCCGCGTCGCCTCGACCGGGGCAAGGCGCCCGTCGAGCGTCCAGATCTCACGTCCTGCGGTCGTGGTTCACGGTATCGCAACTTTGCGATTGTGCTCCACTCCGCCTAATCTGCCATTACACGGCGGCTGAAGGATCATCCATGTCGAAGCAGGGCGACATCGGCGCGCCGGCCAGCCATCGCGGACGGTTCCGTCCGGCCTGGTTGCTGGCCCCGCTCGCGCTCCTCGCGGTCTGGGCGGCGGCGGCACCTTTCTTCCATCCACGGACGGCACCGGCCGTGGCGGGGGTTGCGGCCGGACGGTGATCGGGATTTCTTGCCGACGCTTTCAATCGGCTGCACGGAAGGCGCGCGCGTGATCGAACTCTGGTCCTGGCCCACACCGAACGGTCAGAAGGTCCACATCGCGCTCGAGGAGCTCGGCCTTCCGTATCGCGTCGTTGCCGTCGACATCGGAGCGGGCGAGCAGTTCCGACCGGAATTCCTCGCGATCACGCCGAACCATCGGATCCCGGCGATCGTCGACCAGGAGGCTGCCGGCGGCCCGTTCGCGCTCTTCGAGAGCGGCGCCATCCTGGTCTATCTCGCCGAGAAGACCGGCCGGCTCATGCCGTCCGACCCCGCCGGACGGTATCGCTGCCTCGAATGGCTGATGTTCCAGATGGGCGGGGTCGGGCCGATGTTCGGCCAGTGGAACCACTTCGCGACCTACGCGCCCGAGAAGATCCCCTACGCGATCGACCGCTACGCCAACGAGGTCCGCCGTCTCTATGGCGTGCTGGAGACCCGGCTCGGCCAGGCCGAGTATCTCGCGGGCGACGGGTTCAGCATCGCCGACATCGCGACCTTCCCCTGGGCACGAGGTCCCGAGAAGCGCGGCATCGATTTCGCCGAATTCCCGAACCTCGCGCGCTGGCACGATGCGATCGCGGCCAGGCCGGCGGTCGAGCGCGGCCTCGCGGTGCTCGCCGAACGACGCCGCACCGGCCCGCTCACCGCCGAGCAGCGGGACAACATGTTCGGCTCGAAGCAGGCCACGCGCGGCGCCGGCTGACCGGAGGCCCGGTCCGGGTCAGGCGAGCGCCTCGCGGAGCGCCGCCGTGAGATCTCGCGTGTCCGCCTGTCCCCCGACGTCGCGGGTGCGGATCTTGTCGGTGACCACGACGCGCTCGATCGCCCGGCGCAGCCGCGTCGCGAGATCCTGCCGTCCCACATGGTCGAGCATGAGGGCCGACGCGAGCAGCAGCGCGCAGGGATTGGCGATCCCCTTGCCGGCGATGTCGGGCGCCGAGCCGTGCACCGCCTCGAAGATCGCCGCACCCGCGCCGATGTTGGCGCCGGGCGCGAGCCCCAGACCGCCGACGAGGCCGGCGATCAGGTCCGACAGGATGTCGCCGAACAGGTTCGTGGTGACGATGACGTCGAACACGGTGGGGTCGAGCACCAGCTGCATGGCGCAGGCGTCGACGATCCGGTCGTCGAACGCCACGCGTCCCTCGTATTCGGCCGCCACCGCGCGGGCCTCTTCGAGGAACAGCCCGCTCAACGCCTTCAGGATGTTGGCTTTGTGGACGATCGTCACCTTGCGGCGATCGTTCCGCACCGCGTAGTCGAAGGCGTAGGTCGCGATCCGGCGGCATTCGGCGCGGCTGTTGAAGCCGGCCGACATCGCGATGCCGCGCGGATCGGCCCCGACCGGCATGAAATGCTCGAACGCCGCATAGTAGCCCTCGAGGTTTTCCCGCACGAGCACGATGTCGATGCCGTCGAACCGGCCGGGGAGCATGGTCCGGGCCGGACGGACATTGGCGAACAGCTCGAATTCCTGCCGGAGCTGGACGTTGATCGACTTGAAACCGCCACCGACCGGGGTGGTCAGCGGACCCTTCAGCGCGAGCCTGGTGCGCCGGATGCTGTCGAGGGTCGCCGGCGGCAGGGGTTCTCCGCATTCCGCGATCCCGGCCAGCCCGGCGCTTCTCGTCTCCCACTCGAACGGAGCGCCGAGGGCCGCCAGCACCTCGACCGTGGACTGCACGATCTCGGGGCCGATCCCGTCGCCGGGGATCAGGGTCGCCGGGATCCTCGCCGTTCCGTTCGCCATCGACCGCTCCGTCTCCTGATGAGGCGCCCTGTTAGGCTCGCGCCGGAGCGGCGGGAAGGGGTGTCACGCTGGACCGTGGCCCGGCGCCCCTCCAGGATGGCGAGCAGGATCGAGCACAGCCGGAGCCGCCCGACCATGCAGGACAAGCAAGGCGCGAGGGACGCCGCCACCACCACCCTGCTGGTGCTCGCGCACCCCTACTTCGAGCGCTCGTCGGCCCAGCGCGGGCTGCTCGCGCAGACCGTGTCCGACCGCCGGGTGCGCGTTCACGACCTCTACGAGACCTACCCGGACTTCGCCGTCAACGTCCGTCGCGAACAGGCGATCCTGCTCGCCCACGACACCGTGCTGCTGCACTTCCCGATGTTCTGGTATTCGACGCCGGCGCTGCTGAAGGAGTGGATCGACGTCGTGTTCCTTTCCGGCTTCGCCTTCGGCCCTGGCGGGCGTCTCGGCGGCAAGCTCCTCGCCTGCGCGGTCAGCACCGGGCAGGCGGAGGACACGTATCGGGCCCCCGGCCTCGGCACCATCGACGACTTCCTGCTGCCGCTCCGGGCGACCGCGTCGTTCTGCGGCATGCGATGGGCGACCCCCTTCGCGGTGCATGGCGCGCTCGGGAACGACGACCTGCTCCGCTATGCCGACTGGCGGGAGGCGCTGTCGGGAGCCGGCGCGACGTGAACACGAGCCCGCTCCTGCTCGAGGCGCTGGTCTATCTCGCGGCGGGGGTGCTCGCGGTTCCGCTCGCGCGGCTCGCCGGTCTCGGGGCGGTGCTCGGCTACCTGGTCGCCGGTGTCGCGATCGGTCCGTTCGCCCTCGGCCTGGTCGGGCGCGAGCAGGAGGTCATGCAATTCGCCGAGTTCGGCGTCGTGATCCTGCTGTTCCTGATCGGCCTCGAGGTGCGCCCGGCGCTGCTCTGGCGGCTCCGCTTCGACATCGCCGGCCTCGGGGTCGCCCAGCTCGCCGCGACGGCGTCCGCGATCGGGCTCGCGTCATGGCTCAGCGGCCTCGCACCGCGTCCGGCGATCGCCTCGGGGGTGATCCTCGCGATGTCGTCGACCGCGGTCGCGCTCCAGCTCCTCGATGAGAACGGGCTCCGCCGCGGTGCGGTCGGTACCAGCGCCTTCGGCGTCCTGCTGTTCCAGGATCTCTCCGTCATTCCGCTGTTCGCGATCCTCCCGCTGCTCGCTCCGGGCGGCCACGCGCCGACGCTGCCGCGGGACACCGGGATGCTCGGCGGCCTCTCGACGCCGGTCCGCACCCTGACGGAGCTCGCGGCGGTCGCCGCCGTGGTCGCCGGCGGACGGCTTCTCACCCGTCCCGCCTTCCGCTTCATCGCCGCGGCGAAGCTCCGCGAGATCTTTACCGCGACCTCGCTGCTGATCGTGGTCGCGGTCGCGGCGCTCATGGAGCTGGTCGGCCTGTCGCCGGCGCTCGGAACCTTCCTCGCCGGCGTGATGCTGGCCGAGAGCGAGTTCCGCCGCGAGCTGGAAG
>CAXUBX010000177.1:0-3753 GCA_964249405.1 uncultured Acetobacteraceae bacterium
CCTCTCGCGGCTGCCGTTCGCGCGGTGCGCGCCATGGGTCCGGCGGTCGCCCCGGCCGGTCGCCTCGGCTAGATCCCTGGCTCGACGCATCGGCTGGTGACGGACGCTACTTCCGACCGAGGGCATTCCAAGGGCTGGGTCAGCCAGTCCGGCCAAGCTGTTGCCCCCCCCGGCAAGACGCACAGCCTATCCGGCCGAAAGGCGGTGAAACCTTCTCCAGCCCCGTGGTGCGACGCCTCTCCTCTCCGGCTGCGCCCATGGCGGCGGCTACGGACCGATGCCGAATGGACGCTGGCGCATGACCAGATCCCACCGACCTCGGCGGTCGGCAGATCTCGAGGTCCGCTTCCCCGAAGAAGACGACCCGGAGAAGCCATCCGGCGCGATCGTCAGCCAGTCCGTCGGGTCAACACCCGAGAAGTCCGCGGACGACGAGCGCCACCCGCTCGGCGCGCGCGCCCTGCCGGATCCGATCCGAGCGCTCGAGTTCGGCGAGCCCATGAAGGGCGGCCCAGAACGTCTCGGTCGCGACTTCGACATCGGTGCTCGAGGGAGCAACGACGGCCGCGAGCGCCGCAAAGGCACTCCTGAGTTCCGGTCTGGTGTCGGCCTCCGCGAAGCGCAAGCCGGTCGGCAGAGTGAACATCGCTTCGTACAGAGCCGGGTGCTCGCGGGCGAAGGCCAGATACGCCATGGCGACCCTCCCGAGCGCCTCGCGCCGATCGGTCGAGCCGCGCGCCGCCTGCTGCAGCGATCTCGTGAGATCTCGAAAACCCTCGACGGAGACTGCCGCGACGATCGCGTCCCTGTTCTCGAAATGGGAATACAGGACCGGCTGGCTGTATTCGATCTCCTCCGCGAGACGGCGGATCGTGACAGCATTCCATCCCTCGGCTTCCGCGACCAGGCGGGCCGCCGCGGTGATGCGACGCTCGCGCTCGGCCCGTTGCCTGCCCCTTCGCTCGGCGATCCCCACTCTTTCCCCTTCCGACGCCCGACGTTCGACACGCCCGGATGATAAAGCCGCTGGATTTCCTAGCAACGCTAGATTACATGTCGGTGCAAGAGGAGGCGCGGATGCATGGGCTGGCGATTGGAACGGCGCTGCTGCTGGCGCTCGCGATCATCGTGATCGGTGTCTGGTACGTGACGAGCCCGACGACGGCGATACGCAGCTTCGGCCTGCCGCTTCCCGGAGGAGACGCGAGCGTCGCCTGGTGGCTTCGCCTCAAAGGGGTGCGCGACATCGCCACGGGCCTGACCGTACTGGCGCTCATGGCGTGGGGCGGGTCGCGGGTGGTCGGCATCGTCCTGCTGACGCTGGCGACCATCCCGGTCGGCGACATGCTGGTCATCCTCGCCGCGAAAGGCTCGGCGAGGAGCGCCTTCGGTGTCCATGGCATCACGGCGTTGCTGATGATCCTGACAGCGATCCCCCTGGCGGCGGAGTGACGCTGAGATGCTGCACGCTTTCGCGATCCCGGTTCTCGCCGGCGGGTTCCTCGGCGCCGGACTGTTCAACGCGATCGGCACGCCCGCCACGCAGAGCAGCTTCGTCCGCTGGGGCTATCCCGCGTGGTGGTGCCGCGTGACCGGTGTCCTGGAAATGGTGGTTGCCGGTCTGGTTGCCCTTCCCGCCACTCGGGGGTCGGGCCTGATCCTGGGTGCCGTCATCATCGCTGCAGCGGTTCTGACCGTCCTGCGTCACCGTGAGTTCTTCCACCTTGCACCGCTCGGCCTCTTCGTCGCCCTGCTCGTGCTGGCGAAGGTCTGAGGCCGGACCGCTCCTGCTCGCGGCAGTCCGCGACCGCGGGTGATCGCACCTGATCGGGTGGTGCGTTCACGCACAACCGATGTCGAGATCCGGGGAGTCCCGCGGAGCTTCGCAGCGATCCAGATGATCCTTGCCCAGCCATCGATCGGCTTCGGCAACCGACCGCGTCGCAAGTTCCCGCCCGCCGGGTCATGGCGACGCTTCCATGCGGGTGTCCGGCACGTCGGGCTCCCCGGAGGAAGGCGACGCAAGGTGCGAACGCTCGTCGCCGCATTCGAACACGAAAGGAAAGCACGGTGACCTACGCCATCATCGGATTCGGTCCGGTCGGGCAGGCGCTCGCCCGGATGTTCGCTCGCAAAGGCCTCGAGGTCGCCGTCGCGAGCCGGCGACCGCCGGACGCCCTGACGCCGCTGGCCGAAGCCATCGGTTCGACGGTCAGGCCCAAGTCGCTCGCGGACGCGCTGGAAGCGGACACCATCCTGCTCGCCGTTCCGTTCGGACAGCACCGGGAGGTGGCCGAGGCGGGCGGGCGCTGGAACGGCAAGATCCTGATCGACGTGACGAACGCTTTCGGCGTGCCCGTCGAGGATCTCGGCGGCCGCCCGTCGTCCGCCTTGATCGCCGACGCGTTTCCCGGCGCGAGACTGGTGAAGGCGTTCAACCATCTGGCCGCGGCGAAGCTGGCCGCCGATCCGGACGTCGGCGGCGGCCGGCGGGTCATCTTCGTGTCAAGCGACGACGAGGGCGCCGCGGAGCCTGTGAAGGATCTGGCTGAACAGCTCGGGTTCGCTCCGGTCTGGCTGGGCAAGCTCGCCGAAGGCGGCGCGCTGGTTCAGGCGCGCGGGCAGACCTGGGCTCCGTTGATCTTCCAGGATCTCGTCAAGTTCGAGAGCAAGTAGCGGCGGTCGGTGCGGACATGCCCCGACGCCGCGGAGAGGTGACAGCATGATCATCGAGTTGAAGGGCCGGAGGGCGGTCGTGACCGGGTCGACGGCCGGCATCGGTCGCGCCACCGCGGAAGGATTGGCGCGCGCCGGCGCCGCGGTCGTGGTCAACGGAAGGGGGCGCGAGCGGGTCGACAAGGCGGTGCGGGAGCTGCGCCAGTCCTTTCCCGACACCGACATCGCGGGTGTCGCCGCCGACCTCTCGACGGCGGACGGGACACAAGCCCTCCTGTCGCAGGTTCCGGATGCCGACATTCTCGTCAACAACGTCGGCACCGCCCACCTCCGGGACTACAGCGGCATCGACGACATCGCGAAGATCCCCGACGAGGACTGGCTCGGCCTGTTCCAGCTCAACGTCATGAGCGGCGTGCGCGTCACGCGCCACTACCTGCCGCGGATGGTGCGGCGGGGCTGGGGCCGCGTCGTTTTCGTCAGCAGCGAGTCGGCGGTCAACATCCCGAAGGAGATGCTCGACTACGGCATGACCAAGACGGCGCAGCTCGCCGTCTCGCGCGGTCTGGCCGAAGCGGTCGCGGGTACGGGCGTGACCGTCAACGCCGTGCTGCCCGGCCCGACCCGGTCCGAGATCCTGGGCGATTACACGGCGCGGCAGGCCGAGGCGCAGGGCATCACGCAGGACGAGGCCGAGCAGGCGTTCCTGACGGCGGCTCGACCGACCAGCCTCCTGGGGCGGTTCGCGAAGACCGACGAGGTGGCCAACATGATCGTCTACGCCTGCTCCGAGCAGTCGTCGGCGACCAGCGGCGCCGCACTGCGCGTCGACGGCGGTGTGGTTCGGTTCGTGGCGTAGCGGCCCGAAGGGCTGCCGATCGAAGGAGAAGAGGCATGGCGTCCGGGAATGTCGAGAAGGCGATCGGATGGCTTCGGGGCCTGTCGTCCGGGGACGCGGACCTGGCGATCCGGCACGTCAGCCCGGCAGGGTTCGTCCAGCACGATCCGACCGTCGCGGACGGCGTGGACGGCCTGCGCGAGCAGGCGGCCCGGTCGTCCGGTGGCGTGGAGATCGTC
>CAXUBX010000178.1:0-3508 GCA_964249405.1 uncultured Acetobacteraceae bacterium
GCGGCGACGCACGCGGTCCGGCCGGCGGGTCAGGCCGGCAGGAGCTCGAGCGCGGAGAAGAAGAACGGGATCTCCTCGGCGGCGGTCGCGGCCGCGTCGGACCCGTGCACGGAGTTCGCCTCGATGCTTTCGGCGAATTCGGCGCGGATGGTGCCCGGCTCGGCCTTGCTCGGATCGGTGGCACCCATCACCTTGCGGTGCGCAGCGACGGCGTCCTCGCCCTCGAGCACCTGCACCACCACCGGACCGCCGGTCATCGAGGCGACGAGATCCCTGTAGAACGGACGCGCGCTGTGCACGGCGTAGAAGGCGCCGGCCTGTGTCCCGGTCAGCAGGATCCGTTTCTGGGCGATGATCCGGAGACCCGCCGCCTCGATCTTGGCGTTGATCGCGCCGGTGAGATTGCGGCGGGTCGCGTCCGGCTTGATGATCGAGAGCGTGCGTTCGGTGGCCATGGTGTCCTCTTGAGGGTGCGCTGGTGATGCTGGGCTGGGGCGCCTTCTAGAGCATCATCCGGTCGAACGGAAATCGTTCGCCCGGCCAAAGATGCTCTTGTTTCAAACGGATAGAGCCACCCGGAGAGGGAAGCATCAGTTGAGCCTGCTCGCGATCACCGACGTGACGATCCGGGTCGGCGGCCGGACACTGCTCGACGGCGCGTCGCTCACGGTCGAGCCGGGGCGCCGGGTCGGGCTGGTCGGCCGGAACGGCGCCGGCAAGTCGACGCTGTTCGCCGCGATCCTCGGCGAGCGGGCGGCGGATGGCGGCGAGATCCGCATCGCATCGCGGGCCCGGGTCGCGACCGTCCGCCAGGAGGCCCCCGAGGGGCCGGACAGCCTGCTCGACTGCGTGCTGGCGGGAGACGCGGAACGCAAGGGGCTGCTCGCCGAGCTCGGTCGGGCGGAAGCGGGGGGTGCGGCCGGCGCCGCCCGGCTCGCCGAGCTGCACGAGCGGCTGCGCGCGATCGGCGCCGACGCCGCCCCGGCGCGCGCGAGCGCGATCCTGGCCGGGCTCGGCTTCGACCATGCGGCGCAGTCGCGGGCGGTCTCGACCTTCTCGGGCGGCTGGCGGATGCGGGTGGCGCTGGCGACCGCGCTGTTCGCCGCCCCCGATCTCCTGCTGCTCGACGAGCCCACCAACCATCTCGATCTCGAGGCGACGATGTGGCTGGAAGCGTGGCTCGCGCGGTTCCCGGGCGCGGCCCTCGTGGTCAGCCACGACCGCGGCCTGCTCGACAACGCCGTCGAGGCGATCGCCCATCTCGACCAAGGCCGGCTCCGGCTCACCCCGGGCGGCTACACCGAATTCGTGCGGATCCGGACCGAGCAGGCGCTGCAGCAGACGCGCGAGGCCGAAGCGGTCGCGGCGCGGCGACGCCACATGCAGGACTTCGTCGACCGGTTCCGCGCCAAGGCCACCAAGGCGCGGCAGGCGCAGGCGCGGCTCAAGGCGCTGGCGAAGCTGCCGGTGATCGAGAGCGTGGTCGAACCGGCCGCGGCCCGGTTCGCGTTCCCGGATCCGGCCCCGGTCGCGCCGCCGATGCTGACGCTGGACGACGTCGCCTGCGGCTATGACGGGCGCGCCGTGCTGCGCGGGCTCTCGCTCCGGCTCGACGCCGAGGACCGGATCGCGCTGCTCGGACCGAACGGGCGGGGCAAGTCGACCTTCGCGAAGCTGCTCGCCGGCCGGCTCCCGCCGATGGGCGGCCGGCAGTTCCGCGCGGGCGGCCTCAGGGTCGGCTATTTCGCGCAGCACCAGGGCGACGAGCTCGATCCTGCCGCGAGCCCGATCGTCGCGATGGGCCGCGCGATGCCGCGCGCGACGATGACCGAGGTCCGGGCGCAGCTCGCGCGGTTCGGCCTCGACGCGGATCGCGCCGCGACGCCGACCAGCGACCTGTCGGGCGGCGAGCGGGCACGGCTGCTGCTGGCACTGGCGACCCGCGACGCGCCGCAGCTGCTGGTCCTCGACGAGCCGACCAACCACCTCGATCTCGACGCGCGCGACGCGCTGGTGCGCGCCCTCGGCGCATTCGGCGGCGCGGTCGTGCTGGTGAGCCACGACCCGCATCTGGTCGAGCTGGTGGCCGACCGCCTCTGGATCGTCGGCGACGGGACCGTGGCGCCGTTCGAGGGCGACCTCGGCGAGTACCGGACGCTGATCGCCGAGGCGGGGCGCGAGAAGCCGGCCGCGAGCGCGTCGAGCGGGCCGCCGGCCTCCCGCGAGGCGAGGCGCGGGCGGGCGGAAGCCCGCGAGAGGCTGGAGCCGCTCCGGCGGCGGGTGCGGGAAGCGGAGGCGCGGCTCGCGCGTCTCGGCAGGGAGCGCCGGACGATCGAGACGCGGCTCGCCGATCCGGCGTTCTACGGAACCCGGGCCGGGTCGGAGGTCGGCCGGGAGAACGCCAAGCTCGCGGCGATCATCCGCGCCGAGAGCGCGGCCGAGGACGACTGGCTGGAGGCGAGCGCGGCACTCGAGGACGAGGCCGGCGAGGCTCAGCCCGACGGCTCGCGCCGGAAGCCCGTCGCGACGACGTAGAGTTCGCTGCTTTCCTTCCGGCTCGCCTTCGGCTTGGCGTGGCGGACGGTGCGGAACGCGCGCTTCAGCGGTTCGAGCAGCGCCCGCTCCGAGCCGCCCTGGAAGACCTTGGTGACGAAACCGCCGCCCTCGCCCAGCATCGTGCGCGCGCTCAGGAACGCGAGCTCGGCGAGGGCGACGATCCGGATATGGTCGGTCGCCGCGTGCCCGGTGGTGTTCGGCGCCATGTCGGAGAGCACGAGGTCGGCCTCGCCGCCGAGACGGGAGACGAGCACGTCCTCGATGCCCTCGGCGTTGATGTCGGCCTGGAGAAAGGTCGCGCCCGGCAGCGGATCGATCGGCAGCAGGTCGATGCCGACCACGCTCGCCGCCCCGCGCTGCAACGCGACCTGGCTCCAGCCCCCGGGCGCCGCCCCGAGGTCGAGCACGCGCGCGCCCTTCCGGATCAGGTGGAACTGCTCGTCGAGCTCGATCAGCTTGAACGCCGCGCGGGACCGGAGCGAGGCACGCCTGGCCGCGACCACGTAGGGATCGTTCAGCTGCCTGGCGAGCCAGCGCTGCTGCGACACCGTTCGCCCGGTCGCGGTGCGGAGCCGGACCTTCTGCATCCGGACGCCGTGTCCGGCACCCGACGGCTTGCGGTCATCGCCCGTCACGCCGGGGATCCGGGACCGGCGTTCGCCGCTCCGCCGGCGACCGACGCCGCGAAGCCCTCGCGGAGATCGCGACGGGCGACCAGAGGCTCCTTCGTGGCCACCGTGGGTTCCGCCTCCTTCCGGGACCGGGAATGACGCGCCCCGGACAGTGCCGGGATCCGATGCCGGACGAGGAGCGAACTTCGCCTGGTGCGGATGGTTGCCAGCGGCAACGTCGGATGCTATCGGCGCCGGCCGTGCTTCTGGGGGATAGTTTAGCGGTAGAACGGCCGGCTCTGACCCGGTCAGCCCTGGTTCGAATCCAGGTCCCCCAGCCA
>CAXUBX010000179.1:0-3339 GCA_964249405.1 uncultured Acetobacteraceae bacterium
AGGTTCTTGCGGGTGTCGAAGTTGCGCGCCTCGACCTTCTTCTGCGCGCGCTCGAGCGCCTTGTTGATCCAGGGATGGACGATCGCCTCGCCTTCCTTGAGGCCGAGGCGCTGCAGCATGCCGCCCATGCGGTCGGATCCGAAGATCCGCATCAGGTCGTCTTCGAGGCTGAGGAAGAAGCGCGACGCGCCGGGGTCGCCCTGGCGGCCCGAGCGGCCGCGGAGCTGGTTGTCGATGCGGCGGCTCTCGTGGCGCTCGGTGCCGATCACGAACAGGCCGCCCGAGGACTTCACGAGCTCGTGGCGCTCGGCGATCTCGGCGCGGATCTCGTTCTCGCGCCGGGCGCGCCCGGCCTCGTCCTCGATCGCGGGGAGCTCGTGGCGGAGGCGCATGTCGAGGTTGCCGCCGAGTTTGATGTCGGTGCCGCGGCCGGCCATGTTGGTCGCGATCGTCACGTGGCCGGGCGCGCCGGCGTCGGCGATGATGGTCGCCTCCTGCTCGTGGAAGCGCGCGTTCAGGACCGAGTGGCGGATCTGCCGCTTGCCGAGGATCTCGGAGAGCATCTCGCTCTTCTCGATCGAGGTGGTGCCGACCAGGACCGGCTGGCCGCGCTGCTGCGCCTCGCCGATCAGCACGGCCACGGCCTCGTATTTCTCGGCCGCCGAGAGGTAGACCTCGTCGTCGCCGTCGAGCCGGACGACGGGGAGGTTGGTCGGGATCTCGACGACGTCGAGCTTGTAGATCTCGGCGAACTCGTCGGCCTCGGTCATCGCGGTGCCGGTCATGCCGGACAGCTTCGGGTAGAGGCGGAAGTAGTTCTGGAAGGTGATCGAGGCGAGGGTCTGGGTCTCGGGCTGGACGGTGGCGGATTCCTTGGCCTCCAGCGCCTGGTGCAGGCCTTCGGAGAAGCGGCGGCCCTCCATCATGCGGCCGGTGAACTCGTCGATGATGATCACCTGGTCGTTGCGGACGATGTAGTGGTCGTCGCGCGAGAACAGGGTGTGGGCGCGGAGCGACTGCTGGACGTGGTGGACGATCGAGATGTTGAAGACGTCGTAGAGGTCGCCCTCGGTCAGCACGCCGGCCTCGCGGAGCATCGTCTCGACGCGCTCGGTTCCGGCCTCGGTCAGCGTCACCGAGCGGAACTTCTCGTCCTTGTCGTAGGTGGCGTCGTCCTGGACCAGGGCGCGGACCACGGCGTCGACGGAGCGGTAGAGGTCGGAGCTGTCCTCGGCGGGGCCGGAGATGATGAGCGGGGTGCGGGCCTCGTCGACCAGGATGCTGTCGACCTCGTCGACGATCGCGAACGAGAACGGCCGCTGGACCATGTCCTCGAGGCGGAACTTCATGTTGTCGCGGAGGTAGTCGAAGCCGAACTCGTTGTTGGTGCCGTAGGTGACGTCGGCGGCGTAGGAGACGCGGCGCTCGTCGTCGGTGATGCCGGGCACGATGACGCCGGTGGAGAGGCCGAGGAAGCCGTAGAGGCGGCCCATGTCCTCGGCGTCGCGCCGGGCGAGGTAGTCGTTGACGGTGACGACGTGGACGCCGGCGCCGGTGAGCGCGTTGAGGTAGACGGCGAGGGTCGCGACGAGCGTCTTGCCCTCGCCGGTCTTCATCTCGGCGATGCGGCCGGCGTGGAGCACCATGCCGCCGATCAGCTGGACGTCGAAATGGCGCATGCCGAGGACGCGCCGCGAGGCCTCGCGGACGGTGGCGAAGGCTTCGGGCAGCAGGTCGTCGAGGGTGGCGCCGCCGGCGAGGCTGGCGCGGAGTTTCACGGTCTGTTCGCGGAGGGCGTCGTCGTCGAGGGCGGCGACCGCGGGCTCGAGCGCGTTGATCTCGGGCACCCGCCGCTGGAACGCCTTCAGCGTGCGGTCGTTGGCGGTGCCGAAGATGGCGCGGGCGAGGGAGCCGAACATCGGAGCCTTTCGGGCGGCGGGACGCGCGGTCCGGCCCAAGACGGTTCGGCCGTGTCGCTCGGGCGCGCGAGGCCGTGGATGTAGGAGACGGGTCCGGCACGGTCAACAACGCCCGGCCCTTGCGTCCGGCCTCAAACGGATGGAGGTCCAGGAGCCCGGCCCCTGGCGGCCGGGTCCCGACGCGCGAGCGCGTTGGGTGCCCGGTCCGGGGCGGCGCCCCGGATCCTTCCCTTTCGATCGGCCCCCTCCCCCGTGAATGCCTCCTTGTTCGTCCTGGTCGTCGTGTTCGTGGACATGCTCGCCTATTCCACGGCGTCCCCGGTGCTGCCGCGACTCGTGCTCGGGATCGTGCACGGCGACGGGGCGGCGTCGGCCCGCGCGATCGGGCTGTTCGCGACCGCGTTCTCGCTGATGCAGTTCCTGTTCGGTCCGATCCAGGGCGGGGCGTCGGACCGCTGGGGCCGCAAGCCCCTGCTGGTGGTGTCCTGCCTCGGGCTCGCGGTGTCGCAGGCCTGGATGGCGACGGCGGCGAGCATCCCGGCCCTGCTCGCGGGGAGGGTGCTGGCCGGGATGGCGGCGGCGAGCATCGCGACCGCCACCGCCTACATCGCCGACGTGACGCCGGCCGACCGGCGCCCGGTGGTGTTCGGGCGGATCACGGTGGCGATCGGGGTCGGGATCATCGCGGGCCCGGCGTTCGGCGGCCTGCTCGGCACGGTGTCGATCCGGGCGCCGTTCTGGGCGGCGTCGGCGATCTGCCTCGGCAACGCGGCGTGGGCGGCGTTCTTCGTTCCGGAATCGCTGCCGCGCGAGCGGCGGACGGCGTTCAGCTGGCGGCGGGCGAACTCGCTCGCCTCGCTCGCCTACCTGTTCGGCTCGCGGAGCCTGCGCCCGCTCGCGACCGCCAACCTGCTGTCGATCCTGGCCCAGCAGGCGCTGATCACGGTGTTCATCCTGTCGGCGGCGCTGCGCTTCGGGTTCGGGGCGGGGCTGATGGGGTTGTCGCTGGCGATCCTCGGCCTGTTCTTCGCGCTGGTGGGCGGGCTGCTGGTGCGGCCGGCGGTGCGCCTGCTCGGCGAGCGGGGCGCGATCGCGGTCGGCTTCTCGTCGGCGACGTTCGGCCTGCTGGTGATGGCGCTGGCGCCGAACGGGATCGTCTATCTGGCGGCGATCCCGTTCTACTCGCTGCTGGCGATCGCCGGGCCGCCGGTGCAGGCGGCGATGACGCGGCTGGCCGATCCGGGCGCGCAGGGGCGGCTGCAGGGGGCGAACACCAGCCTCGCCGGGCTGGCCGGGATCGGCGGCCCGACGCTGTTCGCGGGCTCGCTCTCGGTGGCGCTCGACCGCACGCATTTCCCCGGGCTGCCGTTCGCGATCGCGGCGGCGCTGCTGGCGGCGGCGCTGCCGCTCGGCCTCCGGG
>CAXUBX010000180.1:0-3295 GCA_964249405.1 uncultured Acetobacteraceae bacterium
ATCGCCGAGCTGGCCGACGGCCTCGCTCCGGGTGCCGCGTTCGCGGAGGCCGCCGGGCTCGACGATCCGGTGGTCGAGGTCGCGGTGACGCCGAACCGCGGCGACGCACTCGCCGTGCGCGGGATCGCGCGCGACCTCGCGGCGGCCGGGCTCGGCCGGCTGAAGCCGTGGCTGCCGCCGATGCTGATGGGGATGACGACGCCCGCGGTCGGCTGGGAGGTCGAGGACCGCGAGGCCTGTCCGTGGATCGTCGGGCGGACGATCGAGGGCGTCCGGAACGGACCGAGCCCGGATTGGCTGCAGCGGCGGCTGCGGGCCGTCGGGCTCCGGCCGATCTCGTCGCTGGTGGACGTCACCAATTTCTTCGCCCTCGACCTCGGGCGACCGCTCCACGTGTACGACGCCGACCGGATCGCGGGACCGGTTCTGACGCTCCGGCGCGGGCGGGAGGGCGAGCGCTTCGCTGCGCTGAACGGCCAGGAGGTCGCGGTCGGCCCGGAGGACGCGGTGTTCGCCGACGCCGCGGGGGTGCAGTCGCTGGCCGGGATCATCGGCGGCAGCGCAACCGGAGCGACGGCCGGCACGACCACCGTGTTCGTGGAATGCGCGCTGTTCGATCCGGTGCGGATCGCGCACACCGGGCGGCGGCTCGGGATCGCGAGCGACGCGAGGCAGCGCTTCGAACGTGGGATCGACCCGTCGCTGCTCACGTATGCGCTCAACGCGGCGTCGCGGATGATCCTCGAGCTCTGCGGCGGCCGGCCGAGCGGGATCGTGGAGGCGGGGCGCGAGCCGCACTGGCGACGCGACGCGACGCTGCGCTTCGAACGGCTGCGCTCGTTCGGAGGCAGCGACGTCGCGCCGGCGGTCGCGGTGTCGCGACTGGAGACGCTCGGCTTCGCGGTGCGGTCGCAGGACGCGGAGCGCGTGACGGTCGCGGTGCCGCCCTGGCGGAACGACGTCGCGGCCGCCTCGCCGCTCGAGCCGGCGCCCTCGATCGAGACCGCGCGCGCGCTGGCGCTCGCCGCGGCGGCGGCCGAGATGGAGGCCGAGTGCGATCTCGTCGAGGAGGTGCTGCGGATCGGCGGCCTCGACGCGGTGACGCCGGTGTCGCTGCCGGTCGCGTCCGCGGTTCCGGCGCCGGCCCTCGGCGAGGCGGGCGCGCGGACGGCGCTGGCGCGGCGGGCGATCGCGTCGCGCGGGTTCGCGGAATGCGTGTCGTTCTCGTTCATGGACGGGCGGCTCGCGCACGCGTTCACGCCGGGGCTCGACCCCGAGGGCGAGCGCGCGGTGACGCTGGTGAACCCGATCGCGTCGGATCTCGGCCGGCTGCGGCCAAGCCCGCTCGCGTCGCTCCTGCAGGCGGCCGCGCGAGCGGCGGCGCGCGGGATGCCGGACCTGGCGCTGTTCGAGATCGGTCCGGGCTTCGGGGCGGACGGCAGCGCCCGGCTGATCGCGGCGGGCCTGCGGACGGGATCGACGAGGCGGGCGCCGGGGCGGCGGGCGCGCGCGATGGACTGGGCGGACGCGAAGGCCGATGCGCTCGCGGTGCTGGCGGCCCTCGGGGTGGCGAACGAGGCGACGACGACGGAGCGGGTGGACGACGCGGACGCGGCGTTCCATCCGGGTCGGGCGGGCCTAGTCAAGCAGGGACCGCGCCTCGTGCTGGCGCGGTTCGGGACGTTGCACCCGTCGATCCTGACGGCGTTCGGGATCGACGGGCCGGCGGCGGGCTTCGAGATCTTCCTCGACGCCGTGCCCGCGTCGAGGCGTCGGCGCCGGAGTGCGGCGGCGGCGTTGCCGACGCTGCAGGCGGTGACGCGGGATTTCGCGTTCGTGGTGGCGGCGGAGGTGCCGGCCGAGACGGTGGTGCGCGCGGCGCGCGGCGCCGAGCGCTCGCTGATCGAGGCGGTCACGCTGTTCGACCTCTACCGCGGCGAGGGCGTGCCGGACGGGAAGGTGTCGCTCGCGATCGAGGTGACGCTGCAGCCGCGCGAGCGCACGCTGACGGAAGCCGAGATCGAGGCCGTCTCGGCGCGGATCGTGGCGGCGGTCGGCAAGGCGACCGGGGCGACGCTGAGGGGGTAGGCCCCCCCACCGGAACCGGTCCGCCGATACCGCTCCGCCGGCCGATGCTCTAGACTGGGCGAATGACCGCAACGCCGCTTTCGCGCATCCGGAACTTCTCGATCATCGCGCATATCGACCACGGCAAGTCCACCCTCGCCGACCGGCTGATCCAGGCCTGCGGAGCGCTCACCGATCGCGAGATGACCGAGCAGGTGCTCGACAACATGGACCTCGAACGCGAGCGCGGGATCACGATCAAGGCGCAGACGGTGCGGCTGCTGTATCCGGCGTCCGACGGCGAGACCTACCAGCTCAACCTGATGGACACGCCGGGTCACGTCGATTTCGCCTACGAGGTGAGCCGGTCGCTCGCCGCCTGCGAGGGATCGCTGCTGGTCGTGGACGCTTCGCAGGGCGTGGAAGCGCAGACGCTGGCGAACGTCTATCAGGCGATCGAGGCCAACCACGAGATCGTGCCGGTGCTCAACAAGATCGACCTTCCCGCGGCCGAGCCCGACCGGGTGCGGGCGCAGATCGAGGACGTGATCGGCATACCGGCGGACGATGCGGTCGAGATCTCGGCCAAGACGGGGCTCAACATCGAGGGGGTCCTGGAGGCGCTGGTCCGCCGCCTGCCGCCGCCCACGGGGAACGCGGACGCACCGCTCAAGGCGCTGCTGGTGGACAGCTGGTACGACCAGTATCTCGGGGTGGTGATCCTAGTGCGGATCAAGGACGGGCGGCTCAGGCGGGACGCGCGGATCCGGATGATGTCGACGGGGGCCGCGCACGTGGTCGACCAGGTGGGCGTCTTCACGCCGCGGATGGTGGCGACGGACGATCTCGGGCCCGGCGAGATGGGCTACATCACGGCGGCGATCAAGACGGTCGCCGACTGCAACGTCGGCGACACGATCACCGAGGACCGGAAGCCGGCGGCCGAACCGCTTGCCGGGTTCAAGCCGTCGATCCCGGTCGTCTGGTGCGGTCTCTATCCGATCGATGCCGACGATTTCGAGAAGCTTCGCGAAAGCCTCGGCCGGCTTCGGCTGAACGACGCGTCGTTCCACTACGAGGCGGAGACCTCGGCGGCACTC
The DNA here is from genome assembly GCA_964249405.1 of uncultured Acetobacteraceae bacterium. Lineage (GTDB taxonomy): Bacteria > Pseudomonadota > Alphaproteobacteria > Acetobacterales > Acetobacteraceae > CAXTPV01. Next base: position 3,168 of record CAXUBX010000180.1, read on the forward strand.
GGGTTCGGTTACCGCTGCGGATTCCTCGGCCTGCTGCATCTGGAGATCATCCAGGAGCGGCTGTCGCGCGAGTTCGACCTCGACCTGATCGCGACCGCGCCGTCGGTGGTGTACCGGATCACGCGGAC
>CAXUBX010000181.1:0-3200 GCA_964249405.1 uncultured Acetobacteraceae bacterium
CGCGATGGGGGGCCAGTATTTCAATACGTCCTGGAAGCCGACGATCAACACGCCGGCCTGGAACCACGCGCTGACCTATTACGATGACATCATGAAGGCGGATGGACCGCCCGGCGCATCGTCGAACGGGTTCAACGAGAACCTGGCCCTGTTCACCTCCGGCCATTGCGGCCTGTGGATCGACGCCACGTCGGCGGCGGGCACGCTCTACGATCCGAAGCAGAGCCAGGTCGCCGACAAGGTCGGCTTCGCGGCGATCCCGACCGGAAGCTTCACCGGCGGTCCGACCTGGTTGTGGTCGTGGAATCTCGCGATCCCCTCCACCTCGAAGCAGATCCCGGCGGCCAAGACCTTCGTCGAGTGGGCAACCTCGAAGGACTACACGAACCTCGTGGCCAAGACCGACGGATGGGTCAACGCGCCCCCGGGCACGCGGACCTCGACCTATGACAGCGCCGACTACAAGAAGGTGGCGCCGTTCAGCGACTTCGTGATCAAGGCGATCCAGGACAGCAACCCGACCGGACAGACCGCGCACCCGCGTCCCTACACGGGCGCGCAGTTCGTCGGGATCCCGCAGTTCCAGGCGATCGGCACCGAGATCGGCCAGATGGTGGCGGCCACGCTCACCGGACAGGCGACCGTCCAGCAGACCCTGGTGAGCGCGCAGTCGGTGACCGCCCGGACGATGCGGCAGGCAGGCTACTACCACTGACCACCGGCTCACCGACCATCGACGGCAAGGCCGCCGCGGATCCTTCCGCGGCGGCCGGCTTGCCTCGAACCCTGTCAGAGACATCCATCTTGCGAAGCCATGCTGCTCGCCGGGGGTCGGCCTTGCCGGATCGATCTGGCGGCGAGGAGCATCCTTTCACGAACTCCCGTCCGACAAGCGCCCCGCGAGCGACGATCGGTCCGCCCGTCCGGGACCGCCGGCGATGAACTTTTCCAGCACCACCGTGCTCTGCGTCGGCGATCTGATGCTCGATCGCTTCATCTACGGCGAGATGGAACGGATCTCGCCCGAGGCGCCGGTCCCGGTGCTCCGGCTGAGCCGGACACGCGAGATGCTGGGCGGCGCGGGGAACGTCGCCAACAACGTTGCGTCCCTCGGCGGCCGCGCGATCCTGGTGGGGCTGGTCGGGCGCGATCAGCCCGGCGAACGCGTGGCCCGGCTGCTCGAAGGGCTGCCCGGGATCGACGCACGCTGTGTCGAGACGGACGATCGTCCGACGATCTGCAAGACGCGCTTCATCGCGGTGAACCAGCAGGTCGTGCGGACCGACGAGGAAAGCCTCCAGCCGATGACGACGCGCGAGCGCGCGGCGCTGCTGGCTCGGGTGCTCGCCTCGGTCCGCGCCGCGGACGCCGTCGTGCTCGCCGACTATGGGAAGGCCGTGCTCGACAGCGAGGTCGTGGCCGCGGTGATCGCCGCCGCGCGGGCGGACGGAACCCCGGTCTTCGTGGACCCGAAGAGCACCGACTTCTCGGTCTATCGGGGTGCCACCTGCATCACGCCCAACACGAAGGAACTGGCGCTCGCGGCCGGCGAGAAGCAGCTTCCCGGGATGGACGAGGTGGTCCGGGCCGCGCGACGGGTGCTTGCCGACGCGGACGCCGACGCGATTCTCGCGACGCGGTCCGAGAAGGGGATGGTCCTGGTCGAGCGCTCCGGGGCCGTGCATTCGGTCCGGGCCCGCGCCCGCGAGGTGTTCGACGTGTCGGGAGCCGGCGACACGGTGATCGCGGCACTGGCGCTTTCCCACGCCGCGGGGCGGCCGCTGCCGCAGGCGATGCACATCGCGAACGCCGCGGCGAGCGTCGTGGTCAGCAAGTTCGGCACCGCGACGGCCGCGATCGCCGAAGTGCTCCACGAACTCGACGCGCAGGACCACGCGCGCATGTCCGACGCCGCGCCCGGCGCCCAGTCGCTGGAACGCGTCCGCGATCTCGTCGGGCACTGGCGGGACCAGGGCTTCGCCGTCGGCTTCACCAATGGCTGTTTCGACATCCTCCATCCCGGCCACGTCGCCCTGCTCGCCTTCGCCCGCTCGCAATGCGACCGGCTGATCGTCGCCCTCAACACCGACGCCAGCGTGACGCGTCTCAAGGGGACCGACCGCCCGGTCAACACGCTCGACGGCCGGGCGCGCGTGATCGCGGCACTCCGCCACGTGGATTGCGTGGTCGCGTTCGACGAGGACACGCCGAGGGAGACGATCGAGGCCCTGCGGCCGGACGTCCTGGTCAAGGGCGAGGACTACGCGATCGCCGAGGTGGTCGGGGCCGACATCGTCGAGGCGGCCGGCGGCCGGGTGATCCTCGCCCGGCTCGTGCCCGGGCATTCCACGACCGGCACGATCGCCCGCTTGCGGGCCGCCGGAGACGTCGCCTCGTAGCGCCATGGCACCGGACCCATGACGCCGGGGGAAACGCCGCCACCGGCGGAGACGCCGCCGGACTGGACCACCGTCCGCGATCTCGCGACCGCACACGAGACGTTCCGTGCCTGGATGTTCGGCCGGGCGCTGCCGTTCTGGGCCGGGATCGGCCACGATGCGGCGGTCGGGGGCGCCCGCGAGCATCTGCGGCTCGAAGGAGTTCCCGCGGACCCGCCTTTCACGCGGATGCGGGTCCAGGCGCGGCAGATCTACTGCTTCTCGCACGCCGCCCTGCTCGGCTGGCCCGACGGCGAGCGTCTCGCGCGCGCCGGCTACCGCTTTATCACCCGGGTGGGCGAGCGAACGGACGGCGGCTGGGTGCGCCGTCTCACGCCCGACGGCCGCACGGTGCTCGACGCGGCCGTCGATCTCTATGACCAGGCCTTCGTGCTGCTGGCGCTCGCCTTCTTCGCCCGGCTCACCGGCGAGGCCGAGCCGCTCGACCGGGCACGGCGGACGCTCGACTGGATCTCGGCCCACATGACCGCGCCCGGCCGCGGCTTCGACAACGTGCGGCCTGTGGAGCCCGGACCTCGCCTGCAGAACCCGCACATGCACCTGCTGGAGGCGGCGCTGGCGCTGCTCGAGACATCGGGCGACCGGGCCTGGCAGACGCTCGCCTGCTCGCTGCTCGACCTGTTCCACGACCACCTGTTCGACCACGAGACCGGGACGCTCGGCGAGTTCTTCGCCGCCGACTGGACGCCGGCCCCGGGGGCGGCCGGCACGCATCGCGAGCCCGGGCACCATTTCGAATGG
>CAXUBX010000182.1:0-3145 GCA_964249405.1 uncultured Acetobacteraceae bacterium
CCTTGTCGATCTGGCCGCCGGTGAGCGAGCCGACCAGACTGTCGTAGCCGACCTGATCGCCGAACCCGGCCACCATGGCCGCGACCTGGGTGTCGAACATCGGCGTCGGGAGAAGCCCGAACCGGTGCAGGAAGATCTCGAGGTCCTGACGCGCGGCGTGGAACACCTTCAGCACCCGTTCGTCGGCGAACAGTGCCGCGAGCGGCGCGAGGTCGATCCCCTCGGCCTCGGCGTCGACCACGAAAACGCAGTCGTCGCTCGCGAGCTGCACGACGCAGAGCACCGGATAGTAGGTCCGCTCGCGCATGAACTCGGTGTCCACGGTGATGAAATCACCGGCGGCCGCGAGCCGGTCGCAGGCGGACGCGAGGGATGCGGTGTCGGTGACGAGGACGGGGTCGGGAAATGCCGGCCGTTGAGGGCGTGCCATCGCGCGCTTCTACAGAATGCACCCGCCTCCGCAAGCGCACCCCGCGCGAGGCGGCACCTTGGTGTTGACAAGGAAGGCGCGAAACGGGACCACCGCTCGCCTGCTTTCCGGCCAGACGCGGGCGTCGACCACATCGGGACCAGGACAGCATGCACGCGTATCGCACCCACGATTGCGGCGCCCTCCGCGCCAGTGACGCCGGGATCGAGGCCAGGCTGTCCGGCTGGGTGCACAGCAAGCGCGACCATGGCGGCCTGCTCTTCATCGATCTCCGCGACCATCACGGCCTGACGCAGATCGTCGTTCCCTCGGGCGACCTTCTCGCGCGTGCCGAGGCGATCCGCGTCGAGAGCGTCGTCACCGTGACCGGAACCGTGCTGCTCCGCGAAGGGTCCACGGTGAACCCGCGTCTCCCGACCGGCACGATCGAGCTTCGCGCAGGCGCGATCGAGATCCAGTCCGCCGCCGACGTCCTGCCGATGCAGGTCGCCGGCAGCGAGACCTATCCGGACGAGATCCGGCTCCGCTATCGCTACCTCGATCTCCGCCGCGAGCGCGTGCACCGGAACATGATGCTGCGCGCGGCAGTGATCGCGTCGCTGCGACGACGGATGACCGAGCAGGGCTTCACCGAGTTCCAGACGCCGATCCTGACCGCGTCGAGCCCGGAAGGCGCTCGCGACTTCCTGGTCCCGTCCCGCCTGCATCCGGGAATGTTCTACGCGCTCCCGCAGGCCCCGCAGCAGTTCAAGCAGCTCGCCATGGTCGCGGGCTTCGACCGCTACTTCCAGATCGCGCCCTGCTTCCGCGACGAGGCCTCGCGCGCCGACCGTTCGCCCGGCGAGTTCTACCAGCTCGACTTCGAGATGAGCTTCGCCACCCAGGAGGACGTGTTCTCGGTCCTGGAGCCGGTGATGAGCGGGCTGTTCGGCGAATTCGGCAGCGGACGCGCGGTCACCGAGGGCGCGTTCCCCCGCATTCCCTACGACGAGGCGCTGCTCCGCTACGGGTCCGACAAGCCCGACCTCCGGAACCCGCTGGTCGTCCGCGACGTCACCGACGCCTTCGCGGGCGGCGGGTTCGGGCTGTTCGCGCGGCTCGCGGCGGACGGCGGCGTCGTGCGCGCGATCCCGGCCCCGGGAGCGGGCGCGCGGCCGCGCTCGTTCTTCGACAAGCTGAACGAGTGGGCGCGTGCCGAGGATGCCGCCGGTCTCGGCTACATCACCTGGGATGCGGACGGCCCGAAGGGTCCGATCGCGCGCAACCTCGAGCCAGCACGAGCCGACGCGATCGCCCGGTCCTGCGGGCTCGGGCCGGGCGACGCGGTGTTCTTCGCGGCCGGCAGGCAGGAGGAGGCGCAGCGTTTCTCGGGCGCCGTCCGCACGCGGATCGCCGAAGAGCTCGATCTCGTCGAACGCGAGGCCTTCCGGTTCTGCTGGATCGTGGACTTCCCGATGTACGAGCGGAACGAGGAGACCGGCGCGATCGACTTCAGCCACAACCCGTTCTCGATGCCGCAGGGCGGCATGGCGGCGCTCGACACGCTCGACCCGCTCGCGGTCAAGGCGTTCCAGTACGACATCGTCTGCAACGGGGTCGAGCTGTCGTCGGGCGCGATCCGCAACCACCGCCCGGACATCATGCTCCGCGCCTTCGCGATCGCCGGATATGACGCCTCCGAAGTCGAGGCGCGCTTCGGCGGCATGCTGAACGCGTTCCGCTACGGCGCACCCCCGCATGGCGGCTCGGCACCGGGGATCGACCGCATCGTCATGCTGCTCGCCGACGAGCCGAACATCCGCGAGGTGATCCTGTTCCCGCTCAACCAGGGCGGAGAGGACCTGATGATGGGCGCGCCGTCCCCGGTTCCCGAGGCACGGCTCCGCGAATTGTCGCTCCGGCTCGCGCTCCCGCCGAAGAAGAGCTGAGATGCGGCCCCGCTTTGTCCCGGTGCTCGCGCTCGCGCTCGCGGTCGCTGCCGGCTCCGCCGGCGAGGCCGACGCCGCGGTCTCGCTCGCGCCGCACCGGGCGGTCTACGACCTGACTTTCGCCGGTTCGCCGGACGGCCAGACGATCAGCGCCGGCGGCGAGATGACGTTCGAGGTGCGGGACGCGTGCACCGCCTGGGCAACCCAGCAGATGCTGCAGATCTCGTCGACCGACCGGGACGGCACGGAGACCGCGACCCGTTCGGACTACGCGACCTTCGAGACCAAGGACGGCAGCGCGCTCAACTTCACGATGACCCAGAAGGACAACGGGGAGATCACCGACAATCTCCGTGGCCGGGCGACGATCACGCCCGGCGCGGCGGGGCACGTCCACTTCCTCAGCCCCGCCCACGCCGCGCTCACCCTGCCGCCGGGCACGTTGTTTCCGATGGAGCACACCCGCGTCATCCTGGACGCCGCCGAGGCGGGCGAGCATACGCTGAGCCCGACCCTCTTCGACGGAACCGGGACCGACGGCGCGGAATATTCCTACGTGACGATCCTGAACTGGGGTCCGACGCAGGGGCCGCCGCCGAACCCGGCGCTGGCCGGCATGCGTTCCGGGCGGATCCACATCGCGTTCTACCCGGCCGCCAGCACCGACATGACACCGGAATACGAGATCGGCACGCGCTACTTCGCCAACGGCGTCGGCGACCGGCTGATGATGGATTTCGGCGGGTTCCGCCTCGCGGGCCAGCTCAGGAGCCTGACCATGCTGCCC
>CAXUBX010000183.1:0-3108 GCA_964249405.1 uncultured Acetobacteraceae bacterium
GGCGGACGGTGACCGCTCGGCTGTCGCGGACGGCGGCCCTCCTGGGGCGGCTCAGGCTCGGCCTCGGCTTCCTGTCCCGCTACCGGATCCTTCTCGCCGCGCTGATCGCGCTCGGGATCGGCACCTCGTTCGCCGAAGGGGCGAGCGTCGCCCTGGTCGCCAGCGCGCTCGGATCCCTGCTCGGAGGCGGCCCGAGGCTCGGGCCGCCGATCCTGTCGGGCCATCCGGCGACACTCGCCCTCGTGGTCGGCGTCCTGCTGCTGGTCCGGGTTGCCGCGGCTGCGCTCTACGGGCTTCTCGGCGAGATCCTGTCCGCCCGTGTCAGCCACGACATGCGGGTCGCGGTGTTCGGGCGCTTCGTCGGGGGCGCCTTCGAGACCGTGTCGCGCCGGAGCATCGGCGGGCTGCTCAACACGCTCGAGTGGGAGCTGTTCGCGATCCCGGAGGCGGTGGGCGCCCTCGCCGCGATCGCGATGGATGCGATCGCGGTGGTGATCTACGCCGGCTTCCTGTTCGCGGTGTCGTGGCGGCTCGCTTCGCTGGCGGCGGTCGGCGGGTTGATGGTGCTGCCGCTCTCCGCGGCGACGACGCCGCGGCTGCACCGGCTGAGCGAGCGGATGCGGCTCCGTTTCGAGGGGCTCGCCGCGGTCCATATCTCGACCGTCGAAGCGCTCCGGACGATCAAGCTGTTCGGGGCCGAGACGGAGGCGAGGCGGCGGCAGCGCGCGGCGTCGGACGCGACGACCGGGAGCATGCTCTCGATCGCCCGCTTCAACGCCGCCGTCCGCGTGCTCCGACAGGTGGCGGTGCTGGCGATCGGCGCGGTCTATCTCCTGCTCGTCGCCCGCAGCTCGATCCCGCACTCCGTGGCACTCACGGGCCTCGCCCTGCTCTATCGGATCGTGCCGCATGTCCGCTCGGCGGAGACCAGCATCACCGGCCTGCTCGGCAACAGCGGCCGGATCCGGAGCACGCTCGACGTCCTCGACATGCCGGACGCCCCCGAGACCGGCCGACGCTCCGGCGTCGCTGGACATCATCGGGGCCCGGCGGTGGCGTTCGATGCGATCGTCCTGTCGGACGTCCGGTTCAGCTACGGCCCGGGCGCCGAGCCGGTTCTCGCGGGTCTCGATCTCACCCTCCCGCGGGGGACCTTCACGGCGATCACCGGCCCGAGCGGCGGCGGCAAGACGACGCTCGTGAACCTGCTCGCGCGGCTGCACCAGCCGACCGGGGGCTCGATCCTGGTGGACGGGCGGCCGATCTCGACGATCGGACGCGAGGAGTGGCTGGCGACGGCGGCCTTCGCGGGCCAGGACGTCGAACTGCTTCGCGGCACCGTCCGGGAGAACCTCGTGATGGGTCGCGACGATCTCGACGAGGACGCGCTCTGGGAGGCACTCGGCATCGCGCAGGCGACCGCGTTCGTGCGATCGCTCGACCGCGGTCTCGAGGCGGAGGTCGGCGACCACGGGCGGCTCCTGTCGGGCGGCCAGCGGCAGCGCCTCGTGCTCGCGCGCGCGCTGGCGCGGGCGCCGCGCCTGCTGGTGCTGGACGAGGCGACGAACGCGGTCGATCCGGAGATGGAGCGCGCCATCTATGGGGCGATCCGCGCGGCGCGGCCGGACCTCACGGTGCTCGGGGTGACGCACCGGGGCGACACCTCGATCGCGGACGTGATCGTCACCGTCGACCTCGGGCGGGTGACGCGGATCGTCCGGACGGACGGGCCGGCCGCGAGACCAGGGCGGCAACCGACAAGGGGAGTGGCATGAACCGCGAGAAGGCAGCGGATCCGACGGTCAGCGTCGTCATCATCTTCCTCAATGCCGCGCCGTTCCTCGCCGAGGCGATCGGCAGCGTCAGGGCCCAGTCGTTCGGCGGCTGGGAACTGGTCCTGGTCGATGACGGGTCGAGCGACGGCAGCTCCGAGATCGCGCGCGAGGCCTCAGGGGGCGACCCGGACCGGATCCGGCTCCTCGAGCATCCGGGACATGCCAATCTCGGCACCAGCGCGTCGCGCGAACTCGGCCTGCGGCGCGCCCGGGGACCGCTGCTGCTCTATCTCGACGCCGACGACATCCTGTTCGTCGACGCGCTCGCGACCCTCGTCCGCACCCTCGAAGACAACCCGGCGAGCGACGCCGCGCTGGCCGCCACCCTGTTCTGGAACTGGCACCAGGCGTTCAGCGGGAGGCGCGATTCGAAGCAGGACCTGCGCCGCTGGGTCGGACCGCACCGACCGCCGCGGCTTCTGACGGAGATGACGCGGGACGAATACCTGCACCCGGCGAACTGCTCGTCCCTGTTCCGGCGCCAGGCGCTGCTCGACATCGGGGGTTTCGAAGCCGAGTTCACCGGGATGTACGAGGACACCGTGCTGCTGGCGAAGCTGCTGCTCGAGCGGCCGGTGGTGGTGATCGACGACTGCGTGTCGGCCTACCGGCTGCACCCGGCCTCGCAATGTCACCGCGCCGCCGCCGAGGGCACCTACGACGCGCGCCGGCCGAACCGCGACCGCACGCGCTACCTCCGCTGGCTGAAGCGTCACGTCGCGGCGCGCGCGGTGCGGGATGCGGGGCTTCGTCTCGCGATCGAGCGCGAGCTGTTCCGGTTCGAGCGTCCGACGCTCGCCCGCGCCCTCGTCGTGCCCTGGCGCGCGGCGCGTCGGGGCGCGCGGATCGGACGCTCGCTGGTCCGCCGGCTCAGGGGAGATCGCGTCCCGGCCGACGCGCCGGGCGACGGCGAGGCGCTGATCCAGGCGACCGACGCGCTGGCGCGCGCCCTGTCGGCCGCCGGCGCGCCGGACGAGGCCGCGTCCCTGATGACGCGTCTCGCCTCGCGCCGGGCCGCGTGAGGGATGCCGCGACGACGATGACGGCGGCCGGTCGTTCTGCTACCGGATGACGGGAAACGGAGAGGACGCGATGGCGACCGAGATCGCATCAGGCCCGGCGCAGCACGGCGCCGGCATCCCGAACACCGCCGAGGGATTGCTGGCCGACCGCCAGGTGGTCTGGGGCAACTTCACCAAGGTGGTGCTCTGGAGCACGATCGTGGTCGCCGCCACGCTCGTCCTGCTGATCTGGGCGGTGCTGTAGCAGGCTG
>CAXUBX010000184.1:0-3096 GCA_964249405.1 uncultured Acetobacteraceae bacterium
GCCGAGCAGGACCTGCAGGTGCCGCAGGTCGGCGCCGCGCGCGAGCATGTGGGTCGCCACCGAATGGCGGAGCACGTGCGGGGTGAGGCGCCCCGGGGCGAGGCCGGCGGCCCGGGCGGCGTCCGCGAGCACGAGGTCGAGCCCCTGGCGGGTGAGCGCCGAACCCGCGGCGCGTCCGGCGAACAGCGCGCGGTCGCCCGGGCGTCCGGACGCCGCGAGCGCGCGCGACGCCGCCAGCGCCTCGTCGGTCAGCGGCACCAGGCGCTCGCGGCCGCCCTTGCCGCGGACGAGGAGCGTCCGGACGTCCCGGAGCACCTGCTCGCGCTCGATCAGCAGAAGCTCCGAGACGCGAAGCCCGGTCGCGTAGAGGAGCGCGATCGCCGCCGTGGCGACGAGCGCGCGCGGTCCCGGCAGGAGGGCCGCGGCGGCGAGCAGTCCGGCGACCTCGTCCTCGGAGAGCGTGGACGGCAGATCGCGGCCGCGCCGCGGCGCCTCGAGACCCGCGGTCGGATCGTCGGAGCGGCGGCCCTCGGCCAGCAGGAACCGGAAGAACTGGCGAAAGCACGACAGCCGCCGTTCGGCCGTCCTCGGGGCCGCGCCGCTCCGGCCGAGGGCTGCCATGTAGGCCGCGAGATCCGCGGCCGAGGCCTGGTCGAACGCGATTTGGCCGAGATGCTCGCCGAGGCGGGCGAGATCGGCCCGGTACGCGCCGACCGTGTGCCGTGCGGCGCCGCGCTCGGCCGCCAGCATCTCGAGAAACGTCTCGATGTCGAGCTGATGGCGGGCGGACGCGCCCGCCGTCGCCGGCGGCCTCACTGCTTGATGAATTCCTTCGCCGGGACGCTCTTCTCGACCGGGTGCGTCTGCGGCTTCGGGGGAAACGCGCCGATCCCGAGGGCGGCGATCACGAGGGCCACGATGCCGACGCCGAGGGCGATGAGGAAGAAGCGACGCATGGACCGCCCTCACGTGGAAGCCGGTTGTGCTAGCGTTCCCCCCCATGACGCGCAACCTCGTGGCGGCGGTCCCGGCAGCAGCGGCGGAGGCCGACGATCGTGCCGCGGCACTCGCCAGGCTGGACGGCCGTTCGCTGGTCCTGGTCGGGCTGATGGGATCGGGGAAGACCACGATCGGACGCCGGCTCGCGGCCCGGCTGGGCCTCGCGTTCCTCGACGCCGATGCCGAGATCGAGCGGGCGGCCGGCTGCACGGTCTCCGAGGTGTTCGCGCGCTTCGGCGAGACCGAGTTCCGGCTCGGCGAGCGGCGCGTGCTCGGACGCCTGCTCGCGGGCGGTCAGGCGGTGATCGCGACCGGCGGCGGGGCGGTGATCGAGCGCGAGACGCGCCGGCTGATCCAGGAGCGCGCGGTCTCGATCTGGCTGCGTTGCCCGCTGCCCATCCTGATACGCCGGGTGAGCGGGCGGACGCACCGGCCGTTGCTGAGCGGCGGCGACCCGGCTCCGGTCCTTGCGAGACTGCTCGCCGAGCGCGAGCGGTTCTACGCGGAAGCCGACCTGGCGGTGGATTGCGGCGATGACAATCCCGACCGTACCGCGGCCGACACGCTACGCTCGCTCGGCCGGACCCGAGATCTCCGTCGGGTGCGGGTCCCGCTCGCCGATCGCGCCTACGACGTCGTGATCGGCGAGCACCTCCTCGAGCGCGCGGGCGGGCTGCTGGGCCGGCTGCTGCCGCAGCCGCGCGCCGTCGTGGTGACGGACGATCGCGTGGCGGCGCTCCACCTGCCGGGCCTGATGGCCTCGCTGGCCGAGGGCGGGATCGCCGCCCGCCCGGTGATCGTGCCGGCCGGCGAGCGGAGCAAGTCGGTCGCGGAATACGCACGGCTGGTGGACGCGATCCTGGACGGCGAGGTCGAGCGGCGCACCACCGTGATCGCGCTCGGCGGCGGGGTGGTGGGCGACCTCGCCGGGTTCGCCGCCGCGACCGTGCTGCGCGGCCTGCCGTTCGCGCAGATCCCGACGACGCTGCTGGCCCAGGTGGACAGCTCGGTCGGCGGCAAGGTCGGGATCAACACCGGCGCGGGCAAGAACCTGCTCGGCGCCTTCCACCAGCCGCTCGCGGTGCTGGCCGACACCGCGCTGCTCCGCACGCTGCCGCCGCGCGAGCTGCGGGCGGGCTACGCGGAGATCGTCAAGGCGGGGCTGATCGCCGATCCGGCGCTGTTCGCCTGGTGCGAGGCGAACGGCGGCGCGGTGGTGGGCGGCGACGCGGCGCTCCAGGCGGAGGCGGTCGCGCGCGCCACCGCCTTCAAGACCGCGATCGTGCTCGACGACGAGCGGGAGGAGCGCCCCGAGGACGGGCGGGCGCTGCTCAATCTCGGCCACACCTTCGGGCACGCGATCGAGGCCGAGCTCGGATACGACGGCCGCCTGCTCCACGGCGAGGCGGTGGCCGTCGGATGCGGGCTCGCGTTCCTGCTCTCCGTCCGGCTCGGGCACGCCCCGCGCGCCGACTGGGAGCGGGTGGTCGGGCATCTCGCGTCGGTCGGCCTGCCGGCACGGTTGTCGGACCTGCCCGCGCGCTTCGCGGCCGATGCGCTGCTCCGCCACATGGGCCGCGACAAGAAGATGCGGGACGGCCGGCTCGGTTTCGTGCTGGCGCGCGGCATCGGCGGCGCGTTCACCGATCGCGCGGTGCCGGCCGCGGCGGTACGGGCGATGCTGTTGGACGAGGGCTGTCACGGCCGCGCCGACCCCGTTCTGTGATCGTAAGATTCACGAGGAGGCAAAGTGTCAGGGCCACAGGCTGTGTTGCATGAATGTTACATGGCTCTCGGGACCGGGCGTCGACCGGTTTCCTCACACGCTTCCGTGAACGCAATGGTCGATCGGGGTGCCGCGGCGTCTCGCCGGAACCATCGGCCGGCGCCCCCGGAAAGGAGTTCGCCTGGGCGAGCTGTGGCCTTTCCGCCACGCCGGCCCCGGGGAATGTCGTCCGGGAACGACAGAGGCTCCGCAATCGAGAACTGACGAACTATTGTCTGCTTTGTCACGCCGACCACGGCGGCCCCGCCTCACGGCCGCCGCTCAATCAACAAGGACGAGCCAAATGCGTCTTCGCACGGCACTACTCACCA
>CAXUBX010000185.1:0-3089 GCA_964249405.1 uncultured Acetobacteraceae bacterium
CGGGACGGGTCGATCGCGAACAGCGCGTCGCCCTTGTGGACGAAGCTGTTGTCGTGGACCAGGAGCTGCACGACCGTGCCGCCCACCTCGGGTGCCACGTCGACCACGTTGACCCGCACCCGTCCGTCGCGCGTCCAGGGCGAGATCATGTACGTGTTCCAGAGCGCGACCGCGAGCACCGCCGTGACGGCGGCGAGCGCCACCGTCAGGACGACGCCGACGGCGAGGCGGAGGACCCGGAGAGGCACCGTTCCCGAAGCCTCAGAGGTACAGGACCAGGAGGGACAGCGTGACGACGTAGAGCGACAGCGTCACCAGCGACCTGTACCAGAACAGGCCGAGCAGCCGGGTCCGCCAGAGCACCCATCGCGCGGACCAGGCGATCGGCATCGCCACGATGCCGTAGACCGCGATCGGCGCGACGTAGACACCCGCGATGTCGATCTCGTTCAGCACCGCGCCTTCCTACCCGATCGCGAGGCGGTTGGCGAAGAAGGCTTCGTGGCGGCGGATCAGCCGGGCCGCTTCGTGGATCATCGCCGCCGCCTCCCGCGCGACCGGCGACGAGGACCCGCGGCCGAGCAGGTCGACCGCCTCCCCTGCGAGGAGGTCGGCGTCACGCGCCGGATCGCGGGCGAGCCGGCCGATCCGGGCGATCGCGGTCTCGACCGCCTCGCGGATTTCGTGCGGCACGGTCGCCGCGGCGACGAGCGCGCGGAGGCGCGTCACCAGCCTTCCGACCATCAGCCCGGCCGCGGCGTCCTCCACCAGCTCGGCGCGGCGAGGGGATCGGAGGAGGGCCAGACGGTCCGACATCTGCAGGATCTTCTGGATCTGGACGTTCTCCCAGTCGATCCCGCCGCCCGAACGGTCCCGCGCGAGGCGCCTCGCCGCCCGTCCGACCGAGGCGGCGAGATAGTCGGCGACGAGCCGGTTGTCGGGCGGGACAAGCAGCCGGAACACCAGGATGAGCCCGGCGCAGCCGAGGAGATAGGCCTCGTCGTTGTTGAGCAGCGGCCCGAGCTCGAAGCGCATCGGGTTCTGCAGCGCGATCCCGGTGTTGAAGAACACGAGGTAGGAAAACGCGGCGCCGCCCCAGCGCGGACTGAGCTGGCCGACGATGCCGGGGGCCGCGAAGAGGAGCAGCACGCCGATCGCGAGCGGGAAGCCGTCGATCACCGGCAGCACGACCGGCTGGAAGATCGTCGCCATCAGCACCGCGGCGACCGTTCCCTGCGCGAACGCGACCGCGGCGGCGCCCGGCGCCGGCATGTTCGAGAGCAGCGCCACCGCCGGGACGATGTAGGCGAGGAGCGTCGGTCCCGCCGGCCATTCGGTCACGTACCAGAACACCGAGGCGAGGCCGACCGTCAGCATGCCGCGCACGCCGTTCCGCCCCGCCGACCGCCAGTCGAGAAACCGGCGGAGCCGTCGGAGACGGGGATCCCCGCCCGTCCGGCTCCGGTCGAGGTCGTCGAGCACGCGCCCGAGCCGCTCCACCGTCTCGCGCGCCTGGTCAATGGCCGCCAGGAGATCGAGCGGCACGGCCTCCGTCATCAGCGCCTCGAGGGTGTCGCGGGCGCCCGCGAGGGCGTCCCGCGCCGCCGCCCGGTCCGGCGCGGCGCCCGAGGCGAGGAAGGCGTCGAGCCCGTCGGCGAACACGCGTCGGGCCTCCGCTGCCGCGTCGTCGCGGAGCTCGACCAGCAGCTGCGCCGCGTGGACGCCGCTCGCGAGCGCCCCGGTGAGGCGCGTCAGCGCGTAGCGCAGCGACATCTCGCGATTGCGGACGTCCAGACTGTCGGCGCCGGCGAGCACGACCGACTGCTCGAGACTCGCGAGGTCGAGCGAGAGGTCACGCCGCCGCGTCCGCACCGCGTCGAGCGCCGCGCCGGACAGCACGTCGCGCACGAGCCTCGCGAGCGTGAAGGCGCCGGACGCCGCGCCCGCCTCGAGCGCCTCGACCGGTGGCGTCGCCTGGGTCAGCAGGAAGACGATGCCCGTCACGACGATGCCGAGCGCCACCACGGAGATCCGGTAGAGCGCCGTGAGCAGCGCCGCGTCGGGATGCGCGAGGCTGCCGACATCCACGATGACGATCGTATAGCCGGCGAGCACCGTGCCGTAGCTCGCGAAGAACCGGAGCAGGCTGGAGGCGGCGCAGCAGAGCCCGACCCAGATCGCCATGAACAGGTCGAACAGGATCGGCGCCTGGCCGAACAATGCGAACTGCACCACCGCCGCCGCCGCGCCGACCACGGTGCCGCCGAGCCGCCAGGCGCTCTTCGACACGATCGCGCCGCGTACCGGGTTGGCCACGATGAACACGGTGGTCACCGCGGAGTAGGGCGTCGGCAGCTGCAGGAAGAAGGCGAGCCAGAACGTGAGGAGGGTGGCCGCCGAGACGCGCATGAAATAGCCCAGCGCCGGGGGGATCCGCACGCCCTCGACCAGCGCGCGGAGCACCGGGCTCCCGGCGGCCTCGCTCGCGCTCACGGCGAGCGGGGCGTGGTGCCTCCTCCGGTCGGGATCGTGCTGCCCGCAGGCGCCTTCGGGGTCTCGTCCAGGAGGTGCTTGCCGATCGTGCCGAGCTCGCGATCCTGCTTGCCCCCGTTCTGATCGGCGAGACCGGCCGCAGCCTCGCGATGCCGCACCAGCGACTGGCTCGGCTGGTTCTCGCGAAAGCCGCTGTCGTTCCCGTTGGCCGGCGCGGCGCCCGAGGGCGAGGCGGCGCCGAGGATGATCATCGCCAGCACGGGACCGGCGAGGCCCCTCCACCGATGCGCGCGAGCGCCGAACACCGTCATCGAACCGAACCCCCGCTCACGTCGTGCCGCCCTATTGGCATACATGGCGGTAGCCGTCCGCGCCGATGAACGTGTCGGTGAGCGGGTCGAAGCAGGCGGTCTCGACGCAGGCGCCGCCACCCGCCATCACGTTGGGCGCGATCGCCGCCGCCGCCGCGTCCTGCTGCCGCGCCGCCGTGCCGCAGAGCGGCGTGTCGGCGGGCGCCGAAGGATCGTTGCTCTTCGGAACCTGCTCGCCGGCCGTGGTCTCGTCGGGCGGCGGGGGCTCCTCGATCAGGGCGGCCG
>CAXUBX010000186.1:0-3016 GCA_964249405.1 uncultured Acetobacteraceae bacterium
GCCCGATCCCGCCCGACCCTCACAGCATGGGCATCCCGCCGGTCACCGGCACGAGCGCGCCCGACATGTAGCTGCCCTCGCGCGACGCCAGGAGGACGAACGCCCCGACCATCTCGGCCGGCTGCCCGGCGCGCCCGAGCGGCGTGTTGCCGCCAAGATCCCTCATCTGCTCTTCCGTCTTCGCGATCGGCTGGATCGGCGTCCACACCGGACCCGGCGCCACGCAGTTCACCCGGATGCCCTTCGGCGCCAGCAGGTTCGACAACGCGACGGTGAGGCTGTTGATCGCGCCCTTGGTGGCTGCGTAGATCACCATCGTCTTCGTCGCCACCTTGCTCTGCACGCTG
Source organism: uncultured Acetobacteraceae bacterium (assembly GCA_964249405.1). Lineage (GTDB taxonomy): Bacteria > Pseudomonadota > Alphaproteobacteria > Acetobacterales > Acetobacteraceae > CAXTPV01. The sequence continues at coordinate 348 of CAXUBX010000186.1, forward strand.
GTGGTGTTCACGATCGACGATCCCGGCCGCATGTGCGGCACCGCGGCCTTCGAGAGATGGACCATCGCGAAGACGTTCGCCGCGAACGCGCCCTCGAGATCCGCCTCTGTCACGTCGTCCAGTCCCTCGTTCACGGTCTGCGCCGCCGCGTTGTTGACCAGCACGTCGATCCGGCCGAGTTCCGCCACCGTGCGCGCGACCATCTCGCGGCACCAGGTCGCGTCCCTGATGTCGCCCGGCAGCAGCAGGGCCCGACGGCCCGCCTGCTTCACCCAGCGCTCCGTCTCCGCCGCGTCCTCCGCCTCCGCCGCAAGATGGGAGATCGCGACGTCGGCCCCTTCCCGCGCGTAGGCGATGGCCACCGCCCGGCCGATGCCCGAATCGCCGCCGGTGACGAGCGCCACCTTGCCGGCGAGCAGTCCCTTGCCGACGTAGCTCTCCTCGCCGTGATCCGGCTTGTTGCGCATCCTCGTCTCGAGGCCGGGCCGTTCCTGCGGCTGCTCCTCGATCGGCCGCCTCGGACCTTGTTCCCTCGGGTCATCGCTCATCGGTCCCACGCTCCTGCAAACCGGCCAGGTCAGGCGAACGGCCGAGAAGGGTTTCTGTTCTGTCCCGTCGGACCCTGCGAAGAGATCGCGCAGTCGCGTCCATCGGCCTTTCCGGGTGCGAAGACGCGGTCGGGAGCCGGACCGTCCGGTCGAAACGACGACCGCCCAAGTCTTGACATAACATACTTTCCATCCGGTGAAGTCGCTGTGCAAGGAACCTGCACATACGATCCCGCTTGGCGCCGAACGCCTTGTGCTGTTTACACGGCTTCGATCGAGCACGAGGGGCTGCGACGATGGACAACGCTTTGACGTGGGACATGCCGCCCGAACGCAATATCTTCCTCTCCCACTACGGGGTGCGGAGCCTCGGAGGCTGGCGGGGCTATCGGCGCGGCCAGCTGACCGACGTCCTCTTCGACGCGAAGCTCGCCGCGACCCCCGACTACTGGCGGCTCCGTCGCGAGGCGGCGCGGCACCGGCGGCGCCGGATCCACATCGCCGCCGTGGAGGTGCCGGCGCGGCGCGACGACCTTCACCGCCTGCTCGGCCGCCTCGCCGCGTCGCGGCACCACGTGACGACGTCCGTGGCGCCGATGGCGACCCGCGGCAAGTTCGACAACCTCAACATCGCGCTCGAGGGGGTCGACACCGCCTCGCTCGACTGGCTCGTGCTCACCGACGACGACATCGCGGTGCCGCGGCACTTCCTCGACGTCTTCATCTGCGCCTGCGACACGGCCGGGCTCTCGGTCGCGATGCCCGCGCATCGCTTCCACTCCCATGCCGCCTGGATGCTCACCCAGCGGCACTGGGACAGCCTCGTGCGCACCACGCGATTCGTCGAATGCGGGCCGCTGACCGCGATCCGGGCCGACATGCTGCCGCTCGTGCTGCCGTTCCCGGTCACCCGCTGGGCCTGGGGGCTCGATGTCCTCTGGTCCGAGACCGCGAGACGGCACGGCCTGCCGATCGGCATCGTGGACGCGACGCCGATCGAGCATCTCCGCCCGGTCTCGACCTCCTACGACAGCGAGGCCGCGGGCGCCGAGGCGCTGGCCCTGCTCGGCCGCAACGGCATCGTCCCTGACAACCGGGAGTATCTCCGCACCCTCGAGAGCTTCCGGACGCTGCCCCGACCCCTCTCCGCCTGATGCCGACCGTCAGCGTGCTGATGGCGAACCACAACGGCGCCGCCTTCGTCGGACACTCGCTCCGATCGGCGCTCGGCCAGACGCTCGGCGATCTCGAGGTCATCGTCAGCGACGACGCCTCCACCGACGACAGCCTCGCCGTGATCCGCGGGATCGCCGCCGGGGACAGCCGGGTCCGGGTGCTGACCTCGGCGCGCAACACCGGGGTCTCGGCGACCCGGAACCGCGCGATCGACGCCGCGCGCGGACGCTGGCTCGCGGTCCAGGACAGCGACGACCTGCTGCACCCCGAGCGGCTCGCCCGCCTCGTCGCCCTCGGCGAGCGGCACCGCGCCGACATGGTGGCCGACGACCTGCTCGAATTCCCGAGCGACGGCGACGGCGCGTGCAAGCTGCTGGTCGGATCGCGGCGCCCGTTCGCGATCGGCGCCGCGGCGCTGATGCGCCGCGCCCACGTGCTCGGCTACCTCAAGCCGGTCTGGCGCGCCGAGGCGCTCGGCGCCGTCCGCTACGACACCGAGATGATCGTCTCCGAGGACTACGACCTCGCCTGCCGGATGGTGGTCAAGGGCGCGCACTACCTGTTCCATCCCGAGGCGACCTACTTCTACCGCAAGCACCGGCGCTCGATCTCGGCCGTCGCCGACCGGCGGAAGCAGGCGAGCGTCCTGCTCGGCGACGACCGGTTCCGCGCCGACATCCCGCTCGCCGGCCGGCTCCGCACCGCCGCGGCCGGCCGCCGCCGCGCGATCCTCCGGCAGATCGCCTACGACGACGCGCTCGACGCGCTGAAGCGGCGCGACTGGGCCGACGCGGTCCGAGCGGTGTCGCGCCGCCCCGCGAGCCTCGCGCTGTTCCGGCTTCCCCTCGAGGCCCGTCTCGCGCGCGCGTCGCGGCGGGTCCTCGACCGCGTCCGCGATCCGGTCGCCGAGCGACCGTGCGTCCTGTTCCTCGCGCGCGCGAGACG
>CAXUBX010000187.1:0-2337 GCA_964249405.1 uncultured Acetobacteraceae bacterium
CACCCGCAAAGGGCGACATCAGATGAGCGGCGTCGCCGATCAGCGTCACGTCGGGCACACGGTCCCACCGGAGCCCGACCGGCAACGCGTGGATCGGGCGCAGGACCGGCTCGGCTTCGCTGCCCGTCACGAACGCGGTGAGCAGCGGCGACCATCCGTCGAACTGCGCCGCGACCTGCAGCAGACCGGCCCGCGGATCGGTGAAATCGACGGACCGCATCCAATCCTCGGGCTTGTTTAGCGCCACATAGCCGCGAACGCTGCCGTCGCCGCAGCGATGCGCGATAATCCCCTTGCCCGGCGCGACCGCCATCAGCGTGCCGGTGCCGATCGCGGCCACGCTGGCCTGGTGCCGAACGTCGCCGGCCGCAAGGCCGATCTCGATGAAGCACGTTCCGCAGTAGAGCGGCTCGGCGTCCGTGAGGCGCGGCCGCACCTTCGACCAGGCGCCATCCGCGCCGACCACCAGATCGGCGACGATGCCGGCGGCGTTGGCGAACCGCACCTGGTGGCGACCGCCAGGGCTCGCGGTGATGGACGTGACCTTGTGGCTCCACCTGATCGTCTCGGGCGCCAGCGAAGCCATGAGCATGCGGCGCAGCTCGCCCCGGTCCACTTCGGGGCGCTCGGAGCCGGGCTGGCCCGGCCTGTCGAACAGCACCGCGCCATGCTTGTCGACGACGCGCTTGGCGTCCTCTCCCGGGCGGACGAGCGCGCGAAATGCATCGAACAGGCCAGCGGACTTCAGCGCCGCCTGACCGGTCGCCTCGTGGATGTCGAGGAGACCACCTTGCGCGCGTGCCGTCGCCGAGGGCTCGCCTTCGTAGATCGTCGCGGCGACACCATGGACCTGCAGCACCCGGGCCAGGATCAGGCCGCCCAGACCCGCGCCGATGATCGCGAACTCGTCCTGCATGCCTGGCCCCACGTCTCGCGTCAGCGCGAGCTGACGCCGATGGACGCCGACGACCATGGATCGTCGGACATCCGGCTCGGAGACGCTGGCCGGCCGGCGGATGCCGGACCGACGTATGCGCGACGATCATCGGAGCGACGAGCTCGACCGTCGTTTTTCGCGACCTCCGTCAGCTACATCGGGCTCGCGGCAGCGGCAAGCATCCGCGACGCGTTGGCGACCCGGTTGCGCCGCTCTAAGCTGCCCTCCGGCTCGAACCGCCCGACGCGCCGCGCGAGGACGCGGGCAGGATCTCAGGTGCAAGCGGCGCGAGCCGTGTTGGGCCGAGGCCGGATGGCGATCGGGAGGAAACCAATGGCAGGACTGACAAGCTCACGCGAAATCCGCTTGAAGTCACGGCCGCCGGCGACGCCGACGCCCGACGACTTCGAGCTGGCCACGGTGCCGCTCGCGCCGCCCGGCGCCGGCGAGGTGCAGATCCGCAACCTGTTCATGTCGGTCGATCCCTACATGCGCGGCCGGATGACGACCCGGAAGAGCTACGTGCCGCCGTTCCAGATCGGCGAGCCGCTGCAGGGCGGCGCGGTCGGCGAAGTGACCGCCTCGGAGGCGGAGGGCTTCGCCCCCGGCGACCTGGTCCAGTCGATGCTCGGCTGGCGCGAGGCGTTCAACGCGCCGGCCGCGAGCCTGCAGAAGCTGCCCCGCCTCGACCTGCCGCCGGAAGCCTATCTCGGCGTCGCCGGCATGCCGGGGCTGACCGCCTATGTCGGCCTGCTGCGCGTGGCCGGGCTGAAGCCGGGCGAGACCGTGTTCGTCTCCGCCGCCTCCGGCGCGGTCGGCCTCGTCGTCTGCCAGATTGCCAGGATCAAGGGTGCCACCGTGATCGGCTCGGCGGGCGGCGCGGAGAAATGCGCCTTCCTGTCGGAGATCGGGGTCGACCACGTCATCGACTACAAGGCCGAGACCGACCTCGGCGCCGCGCTGCAACGCGCCGCCCCCGACGGCATCGAGGTCTGTTTCGACAATGTCGGCGGCGCGCATCTCGAAGCGGCGCTCGACAACGCCAAGCCGTTCGCCCGCTTCGCGCTCTGCGGCATGATCTCGCGCTACAACGGCGGCGACCTGCCCGGTCCGGCCAACATCATGCTCGCCGTCGGGCGCAGCCTCAGGCTCGAAGGCTTCATCGTCTCGAACCACTTCGACCTGATGCCCGCCTTCGTCGAGGAGATGGCGGGCTGGCTCGCGGCAGGCCGGGTCAAGTACAGGCAGACCGTCGATGTCGGCATCGAGAACGCGCCCGCGGCGTTCCTCAAGCTGTTCACCGGCGAGAACTTCGGCAAGATGCTGGTCAAGCTGTAGCTGAGGCTCCGCCTCGAACGGGGGTCCAGGCGCCCAGCGCCTGGTGGGGTGCGGGGTGAAAC
>CAXUBX010000187.1:2347-3002 GCA_964249405.1 uncultured Acetobacteraceae bacterium
TCCCGGGGGGGCCCCCGCCCCCCCCCGGGGGGGGGGGGGGGGGCCCCCCCCCCGCGTCCTGGAACGCGAGCGGCCAGCCCCGCCGCCGCCGAACTTGAAAATCCCCTCCGAATTTCAAGTTGGCCGCTCCCCCCGCCGGCGACCACCCGCGCCCGGCCTTGAAGACAGCGCCATCCTCGCCCGGTTCGCCCCGTCGCCGCAGCCCGGCGCCCCCCCCTCGTCGCTCCGATCGATCCCGCCCCGGGGCCGTCGCCCGCGCCCGGCCGGTCGGAGTGCCTCCGGGACGAGCCCGGTCCGGAGATGATCGCCCATCGACCGGAGTGCTAGGATGCGGCACCAACCCGCCATCGCGGGGAACGCCGACGTCACCGGAGGGCCACCAGGGGCTTGCGAAACCCGCGACAAGTAAGAAAAGACTGATCGATCTAGGAGCGAAACATGACCAGGAACACCCTTTACGCGACCGTTGCCGCCGCCTGCCTTGTCGGCCCTGCCACGCTCGCCGCGAGCACCCCGGCCCGGGCGGCGCCGATCGAGGCCTGCCTGATCACCAAGACCGATTCGAACCCCTACTTCGTCACCATGCGCAACGGCGCGGTCGCCGAGGCCAGGAAGCTCGGGGTCGATCTCAAGACCTACGCGGGCAAGTACGACG
>CAXUBX010000188.1:0-2995 GCA_964249405.1 uncultured Acetobacteraceae bacterium
ATGCCGGAGGTCGGACGCGTGATGCAGGCGGCCGTCAACGTCGCCGGCGGCTCCTCAGGTCGTTTGCGTCACCGTTCAGGCCAGCTCCGCTTCCGCCTTGCGGTCGGCGCGCTTGCGCTCGTGCGGGTCGAGATGACGCTTGCGGATCCGGATCGCCGCCGGCGTGACCTCGACCAGCTCGTCATCCTCGACATAGGCGATCGCCTGCTCCAGCGACATTCGGCGGGGCGGCGTCAGCAGCAGCGCCTCGTCCTTGCCGGCCGCCCGGATGTTGGTGAGCTTCTTCTCCCTGACCGGGTTCACCTCGAGGTCGTTGGCCCGCGAATGCTCGCCGAGGATCATCCCGACATAGACCTTCTCTCCGGGATCGACGAACAGCGTGCCCCGTTCCTGGAGCGAGAACAGGGCGTACTGCACCGCCTCGCCGTTCTCCGACGAGATCAGCGAGCCGTTGCGCCGTCCCTCGATCGGGCCGGCCCAGGGCTGATAGCCGGCGAACAGCCGGTTCATGATCCCCGAGCCCCTCGTGTCGGTCAGGAACTCGCCGTGATAGCCGATCAGGCCACGGCTCGGGATCAGGAAGGTGAGACGCACCTTGCCGCCGCCGGAGGGCCGCATGTCCTGCATCTGGCCGCGTCGGACGCTCATCTTCTCGACCACGACGCCGGAGTAGGGCTCGTCGACGTCGACCAGCACCTCCTCGAACGGCTCCTCGCGTTCGCCGGTCGCCTCGTTCCTCCGCGTCAGCACCCGCGGCCTTCCGATCGCGAGCTCGAAGCCTTCGCGGCGCATCTGCTCGATGAGCACGCCGAGCTGGAGTTCGCCGCGTCCCGCGACCTCGAACGCGTCGCTCTCGGGGCTGTCCGAGACGCGGATCGCCACGTTGCCTTCGGTCTCGCGGTAGAGCCGGTCGCGGATCTGCCGCGAGGTCACCTTCTTCCCTTCGCGCCCACCGAGCGGCCCGTCATTGATGCGGAAGGTCATCGCGAGCGTCGGCGGATCGACCGGGGTCGCCGGCAGCGGCGCCGTGAGCTCCGGCGCGCCGATGCTGTCCGGGATCGTCGCCTCGGTGAGCCCGGCGACCGCGATGATGTCGCCCGCCTCCGCTCCCTCGACCGTGACCCGGTCGAGCCCGCGGAACGACATCAGCTTGGTCAGCCGCCCCTGCTCGACCACCGACCCGTCCTGGCGCAGCACGCGGACCGGCATGTTCAGCCGGGCGCGGCCCTGCTCGACCCGGCCCGTCAGCACCCGGCCGAGGAAATTGTCGTAGTCGAGGATGGAGGCGACCATCGCGAACGGCGCCTCCGGATCGACCGAGGGCGCGGGCACGTGGCGCAGGATGAGGTCGAACATCGGGGCGAGATCGCGGCGAGATCCTTCGAGCACCTCGTCCGCCCAGCCCTGGCGGCCGGACGCGTAGAGCATCGGGAAATCGAGCTGCTCGTCGGTCGCGCCGAGGGCCGCGAACAAGTCGAACACCTCGGTGTGCACCTCGTCCGGACGCGCGTCGCCGCGATCGACCTTGTTCACGACCACGATCGGGCGGAGCCCGCGGGCGAGCGCCTTGCCGACCACGAACTTGGTCTGCGGCAGCACCCCTTCGGCGGCGTCCACCAGCACCACGGCGCCGTCCACCATGTTCAGGATCCGCTCGACCTCGCCCCCGAAATCGGCATGGCCCGGGGTGTCGACGATGTTCAGGCGGGTGTCGTTCCAGACCACCGAGGTGCATTTCGCGAGGATGGTGATGCCCCGCTCGCGCTCGAGATCGTTCCGGTCGAGGGCCCGCTCCGCAACCTGCTGGTTGTCACGGAACGCGCCGGACTGCCTGAGGAGCTGGTCGACGAGCGTCGTCTTGCCGTGATCGACATGCGCGATGATCGCGATGTTGCGGATGTTCATCGTGTGCTTTCGTTCAGATCGCCTGGTCGCCGGCGTCTCGAGATGGGGCGGAGATAATGTCGTCTAGATAGCGACGGCCACCCCGTTATGCGAGCGCCGAGGCCGGTGTCGGCGATCAGGCGATCCGGAGCTTTCCCCATGCCGGGTCGCCCGGGTCCGGCCGGGCGCCGATCCGCCCGATCACGAGCGAGGCGGCGGCCGCCCCGAGCCGTGCCGCCTCGTCGAGCGTATGACCCCGGACCAGTCCCGCGAGGAACCCCGCCGCGTAGGCATCCCCCGCCCCCGTGGTGTCGCGGACGACGGCGGGCGCGGCGGCAACGTGATGGCGCGCCGCGCCCGACGCGACCACGCTTCCGGCCGGCCCGCGGGTCGCGACCACGATCCGGACCTGGCGAGCCACCTCGTCCACCGCCTCGTCGAAGCCAAGCCCGGTCAGTGCCTCGATCTCCGCCTCGTTGGCGAACACGATGTCGGCGTCGTCGCGCACGAAGGCGGCGAAGGCCTCGCGATGCCGGGCGACGCAGAACGGGTCGGAGAGCGAGATCGCCACCTCGCGCCCCGTTTCGTGCGCGATCCCTGCTGCGCGCCGGAACGCCGCCTGCGCCGCCGGCGGATCGAACAGGTAGCCTTCGAGATAGGTCACCGCGGCGCCGCCGATCACCGCCGCGTCGAGATCGCCCGCACCGAACAGGGTGGCGGCGCCGAGAAACGTGCTCATCGTCCGCTGCCCATCCGGCGTCACGGCGATCAGGCAGCGCCCGCTCGGCGCTTCACCCGTTGCAGTACGGCTCGGGAACCGCACGCCGGCCGCTTCGAGGTCGGCGCGGAACGCCCGGCCGAGCCGGTCGTCCGCCACCGTGCCGAGGTAGGCGACGCGGGCCCCGAGCAGCGAGGCGACGACGCAGGAGTTCGCGACCGAGCCGCCGCTCCGGTGCTCGACGCCACCCTTGGCACCGGATGCGAGCGCGTCGGTGAGAACGGCGCTTCGGTCCGCGTCGATCAGCGTCATCGTGCCGCGCGCGAGCCCGTGGGCGATCAGGAACGCATCGTCCGTCTCGCCGAGCACGTCGAGAATCGCGTTGCCGATCCC
>CAXUBX010000189.1:0-2914 GCA_964249405.1 uncultured Acetobacteraceae bacterium
GGGCGTGTTCGCGCGGAAGCGTCAGAGCACGGCCGGACGGTCGGCTTCTCACTGTCCTTCCGACCTATCCTCGGACCCACCACCGAAGCGGCGTGGGCGCGGGCGGAGCGTATACGGGACGCCACGATATCGGCCCGCGGAGAGGCGGCGCTCGGGCCTCATGCCGGCCCACCCGAGAACGAGGGCAGCCGTCGCCTGCTGGAGGCGGCCGCGCTCGGCGACCGTCCGGAAGGGATCCTCTATACGGCCATCGCTCGGCTGACGGGGGCGCGCGGCAACACCACGGCTTTGGTCGGCACGCCGGACGAGGTCGCAAGCGCGCTACTCGCCTATCATCGACTCGGCGTCGACACCTTCCTGATCCGGGGGTTTGATCCGCTCGACGACGCTTGCGACTACGGGCGCGAGCTCATCCCCCGCGTGCGGGCCCTCATCAAGGACGACGCTGGACTTGGAGGGAGACCGACATGATTGATTGGCGCGTGCGGGGGGTCCAGGTGATCCCGGGCAACGAGCTCGACGGAAATACAGCCCAGACGGAGGGAATGACTCGCGCGGCCGCGATCACCGCCGCGCGCACCGGGGCTGAGAAGCTTTGGGCGGGTACCGTGCACATCCACCCCGGCGCCAAGACGGGTGCGCACCATCACGGTTCTCTAGAGAGCGTCATCTACGTTCTGCGGGGACGTGCCCGGATGCGATGGGGCGAACAATTGGAGTTCCTCGCGGAGGCCGGTCCGGGCGACTTCATCTACGTCCCGCCCTTCGTGCCGCATCAGGAGATCAATGCCTCGAGCGAGGACACGCTCGAATGCATCCTGGTGCGATCGGGCGGGGACGCGGTGGTGGTCAACCTCGACATCGATCCGGTGGAGAAGCCCGACACCGTGCGATGGATCGATCCGATCCATCGCTGACGGGCGGCGTCCGACCGGCCTCGCGCGGAGCGTCACAGGAACGGGAGATAGCGGAACGACAGGAGAAACACGTTCTCGTCCGTCTTCGGCGTCACCGCGCTGTCGACCGTGCGGCTGCCGGTGCCCGAGACCGCCGTACCCTGGAAGGCGGTCCGGCGGATGTACTCCCAGGCCGGCCCGACCTCCATCGTTCCGGCCGGCCCGTGTAGAAACCGCCACCAGCCGCCGAGCGTCCCCTCGACAAGGCCGCGCGTCTGCCCCGAGCAGGCGGCGGCCGAGCCCTCGGTCTCGCAGCCTGTGTCGATGAAAGCGCCGTTTCCGTATCCGAACGCGTAGCTTTTCCCGCCGATCTCTTCGTTGAACGACCGTTTCGCCTCCTGCTCCGTCCCAACATAGGCATAGAGGTCGATCGGCTTCGTCGGATGCGCGATCAGACCCATCATTGCCGTGACCTCCGGCAACGGGATCGGCGTGCCGTTCTGATTGATCGTCGCATCCGGAAGCTGGCCGGAGGAATACCGGCCGATGCCTTGTCCAAGCATGGTCTGCGCCTGGAGAAGGAGCTTGTTGCCGACGATCGGCAGGACCATGCCGGCGCCGCCACCGCCTGCGAGGACGGTCCGGTTGCGTCCGTCGTTCACGAACGGGGCGGAGAACGTGTCGCGGGCGTTCATGAACCGCGCGAGGCCGAACACCTCGTAGTGGCCGTAGGACGGATCGGCGGCGAGTTTCGCGATCACGTCCGGTGCGACGTCATCCGCGTAGTTCGCCGTCGTGTTCAGTCCCGTGCCGCCAGGGTTGGAGACCGTATCTGTACCGCCGATCACGCCGCCGGCGTCGGTTGTCGTACCGACCGTCTGCGAGGCCACCGAGTAGACCGTCTCCGGTTCCTCGAACGACAGGCCCGCCCAAAGATGGTGGTCATCGAAGTCCTTCACGAGTCGGAGCTGCCACTGCCGCGTCCAGTTGAACCCGACGACGATCTGGCCATCGGGCGTGAGCGGAATGCTCTCCTGGCGGGGAGTGATGCCGACCCGGTCGAGCGTGAGCAGCGACCAGGCTTGGCCGCCGAGGAAGTGGAAGCCCCAGTCCGCATTGTCGTAGGTGGCATAGGCCTGCCGGACGCGCAGCGTGTACGAGTTGCTCTCGTTCGAGTTCGAGGTGACGCCGGCCGATCCGAAGTCGGTCTCGAAGAACGCCGCCACTCGGACGGCCGCCGAAGGCTTGCCTTCGATCAGCATCGCCAGTCGCGATTCGTGAGCGGTCCCACGGAACTCCGGTTCGTGGTAGGACGGCGACTGTGGATAGGGGATGCCGTTGAAATTGGTCGCGAAGTCAGCGGTCTCGTTCCGGGTTCGCTCGATCGCGAGCGCGTCGACGAAACCGCCGAGCGTGACCGACACGTTGCCGACTCGAAAGGTGCCGTAGGGGCCGAGGGCAGAGGCCGCCTGCTGGCCCGCGGTCTGCGCCGGATGCGGCCCCACGCCGTTCTCGGCGACATTTTGCGCACGAAACACTCCGGGCGCGCGTTGATTGTTGGCGGGCCCGAACAGCGCGCCCGGCGACGTTCCGGTAAAGCTCTGGCCGCCCGACATTGCGAGGGCGCGACGGTTCGCCGCCTGCGCTTCCGCCCGTGCTTCCTGCGCCGCCGCGACCGCCCTCGCAGTGTCCGCGCGTCGCACGGCCTCGTCGCGGCGTACCCGGGCGAGCTCGTCACGCAGCGAGTCGATCTGACACTCGATCGAAGCGATCGACGGCTCGTCGGCAGCCAGGGCAGGCACGCAGCAGCATCCCGCACCGGCCAGAGCGATGACGCCTGTCAGCATCGATCTCAGGCTCAGAGTCATCGGCCGCCTCTCACGTTCCGATCGTATATTAAAGTAAACTACTGGGCATGGAAGCTCTTTTCACGAACCACGATGACGCGGTAGTGATTCAGCGATGGACCGTCGCAAGGGAGGGCCCGGCGCTGGAGCTAGACCCTCGCATGATCCGAA
>CAXUBX010000190.1:0-2862 GCA_964249405.1 uncultured Acetobacteraceae bacterium
AGGAGGCGACTGCTTGCCAGACCCGCCCGACGCGGGTTGGATCACGCCCACAATCCTGGGGCGGGGCCTGATGCCGAAGAGCACGAAGTGCGAGACCCGGAATGGCGGACATTGGGAGGACATGGACATCGCTGAGGCGCTCGATCAGCGCGGTTCCGTCGCGATGCGATGCCCCGAGTGCCAGGGGCCTTTGAGGCCTCACAAGCAGGGCACAACCGGCCAAGCGGCTCACTTCGAGCACGCGCAGAGCCATGCTGGTTGCTCGCGCAGCAGCACGTGGGACGGGACGACGAGCCGCCATCCTGCCGCTCTCTGAACACCGCCGTCGGAAGATGAAGGACCTACCAGCCGCGAGTTCCAGCGACTTCGGCAGGCCGCGGGCTGGCACTCGGCCCCGCTCCTCGCTGGGTCTCCATCGGGAGCCGAACGCCGTGCGTGACTGGTTGGGCCGGCCAGCTTCCAGCCGAAGTCGGGTCGCGTCTGTCGTCGTCCCGACGGCTCTCGTCGTCTTCCTGTTGTTGATGGACCAGGTCCCCCGGTTCTTTCAGGGGGACTCGATTTCGTATCTGATGAGTGGCGCAGGGAACTGGCTCCCGCCCGACAGATCCTGGGCCTATGGCTTCGTCGCCCACTGGCTCCTCGCGACGACGCGCAATTATCAGTCCTACATTCTTCTGAACAACATCATCCTGCTTGCCATGATCCTCGGCCTGAGGTCGTTCTTTCCGGCCGGCACGAGATCCCACCTGCTGTGCTACACGGTGTGCGCGGTGGCCGTGGCGGCCGACCCTCTGCTCGCTCTCTACACGCGCTTCTATCTCTCCGACTTCGCTGCTCTGGTGATGTTCGCGGGGTTCATCGCGTCGTTCCGGTGGAGCTTGCGGGTTGATCGAAGCCTCAGCATCGGAACCTGGCTCGCGCTCCTCTTTGCGATTGGAGCCGTGTTCACCCGGGTCGCCTACGCTCCCGTCATCCTGTTGACGATCGTTTTGGTGCTCGTGCGGTCTCTGGTGCATCGTCGGTCCCGAGTCGGTCGACAATGCGTGGTCGCGCTGCTCATCCCGTTCGTCGCGGTCGGCTCGTTGGCGTTGGGGAATGCGGCCGTGTTCGGGGGCGAGTTCGGCCACAGGCCCTTCGTCAACAAGCTGTCCGGGCCCCTGCTCATGGGCGTGTTCGCGCCTGCGCTGAGCAACGCCGACTTCGCGAAAGCCGGGATCAAGCTCTCGCCCACCGAGTTCTCGACACTCGATCTAGGAAGCTACGACCATCGCTCTGCGGTTGCGTTCGGGATCGGCCGAGAGAGCGCCCGGCTCCTGATCATGGAAAAGCTGGGGATCACCGACAACTACAGCGATGCGGTGAACGCCATCTCGGATCGCATCGTTCTCAACGGGCTGCTCCGCAATCCGCTCGGATTTGTCAAAACGTATCTCGTCAGTCTGGTGCTCTATTTCGAGCCGGCGGAATGGCATCGGATCCTTGCACTCGAGACAGGCGTCAAACGCCCTCTGGAGCCGTGGTTCGTGAATTGGTTCAACATCCTCTCCGTGTCGCACATATACCCGGAGATCGTTGCCGTGCCGTCGGTTTCGCTCGATGCCTATGGAGATGTCCAGCCGGCCTATCCGCTTTTTCTCGGGGTGGTCTTCCTCGTGGCGATCGGCCTGCTCCTGCGGCGGCGCACGGGTCCAGATGCGACATTGCTGAGCGCAGCGTTCGTCGCGGCCCTGCTGTCTGCTGCGCTCTACAGCGACTATGTCGTGCCGCGGTATGTGCTGGCGAACGTTCTCGGTGGTTACGTGCTGCTGTGCGTGGTGCTGAGGGACCTTCTGGCGGTGGAGACGCGGCGGGAGGGCTGACGCTGGGTGCTCCGCTCGCTCACTCTCGACAAGTGGGCGAACGATCATCGACCAGGTCCGGCTGTCGCCGAGCTTGGGCGGTCGGCAACCCGGCCTCTGCCGACCCGAAGCGGACCGGTCGTGCCGGACCGGGGAGGTTACGGGGGCTTGCGTCCGAACGAGAAGTTGAGCGCCGTGTCGTTCGGGACGCGGCCGTCGATCGCCGCGGCCGTGACGCGTCCGACGTAGGCGGATCGGATGGCGTCGCGCTTCGCCGCAGGCGCCGCCTTCAGGGCCTGCCAGGCGGGATGTTCGAGACGGCCGTCCCAGAAGGCGAGCGCCGCGCCGACATCGACCGGGTTGGTGTCCGCCGTCTCGGTCGTGACGGCCACGGGCTCGAAGCCCGCGCCGTCCAGGAGCGAGCGGCACTTGTCCGGCGTGTCCGCCGCGTCGGCGTAGCGCAGGTGGACGCCGCTCCGGAACGCGACCTCCGCAATCAGTCCGGAGAGACCGAATGGCCGGGCGGGCGTGTCGAACGCGATGATGCCGCCCGGCTTGAGGACGCGGAACCAGTGGCGGAGGGCACGGGGAATATCGGCCATGAGCACGAGGGCGGAAGCGCAGGTCAGGCGGTCGAAGCTCTCGCGGGACAGGCCGAGCCGCTCGGCGTCGCCGAGGACGAATTCGATGTTGCGTGCTTCCGTCTCCGCCGCCTTCCTGCGCGCCTCGGCGAGCATCCCTTCCGAGATGTCCACGCCGAGAACGCTTCCGGCAGGCCCAACCCGCCTGGCGGCCTCGAACGCAAGGAGTCCGGTCCCGGTCGCGACGTCCAGGACGCGGTGCCCCGGCCCGATGTCCGCTCCGGCGGCGAGGATTGCCGCCACGCGGTGATGAACCTCGGCCTGGTCGTACGAGGCGCCGCGCTGGTCGAAATGCGATCGGGCCGGGCGCTTCGGGCCGGCGGGTGCCGAGTGGTCGCTCATGCGGGTGCGCCTCCCTTCTTCGAAACCGGCGAGGTCCGTCC
>CAXUBX010000191.1:0-2858 GCA_964249405.1 uncultured Acetobacteraceae bacterium
GTTCCTCGCCGGCACGCTCTCGGGCGCGATCGACGGCGCGGGCGAGGGCGGGTCGGGCTTCGCGCTCGGCACCTGGGGGGCGGTGCAGTCGTTCGCCGCGGGCGGCGCGATCGCCTGCGGCGCGGGCCTGCGCGACGTCGTCTCCCGGCTCGTCGCCGCCTCGCCATGGGGCGGCGTCCTGCCGCCGGACGCGACCGGCTACGACGCCGTCTATCTGCTGGAAACGCTGCTGCTTTTCGTGACGCTCGCGGCACTCGGCAAGCTCGTGCGCTTCCGGCCCTCGTTTTCCACTCCGGTGCGGGAGTTCGCCTGATGCAGCCCGGTGCGATCACCGGATATGTCGACGTGGCGCAGGTCACGCTCTACGTATTCTGGGCTTTCTTCTTCATCCTCGTGTTCTGGCTCCATCGCGAGGGCAAGCACGAAGGCTACCCGCTGGTCTCGGAGATCCCGGGCCATACCGAGGAGCCGGTGACCGAGGGCTTTCCCTCGATGCCGCCGCCGAAGAACATCCCGACCTGGTTCGGGCACGACTTCAGCACGCCCGAGACCAGCCCGCCGCGCTTTCCCGTCAACGCCGTGCCGGCCGGCAGCTTCCCCGGCGCGCCGCTGGAGCCGACCGGCAACCCGATGATCGACGGGATCGGGCCGGCCTCCTGGGCGTTCCGGCGCGACATCCACGATCTCGACATGAACCGGGTGATCCGCTACCGGCCGCTCCGCGACCTTCCGGAGTTCCGCGTCGACCCGACGCTCGTCGACCCGGTCGGCATGCGCGTGGTGGGGGCCGACCGCGTGGTCGCGGGCCACGTCGCGGATGTCTGGATCGACCTCGTCGAGCGCGAGATCGTCTGGCTGGAGGTGGCGCTCGGGGGCGCCCTCGACGACCGCGTGCTCGTGCCGCAGCCGTTCGCCAGGTTCCGCAAGCGACTGAACGAGGTCTCGGTGCGGGCGCTCCTCGGCGCGCAGTTCGCCGCGATCCCGCGCACCAAGGAGCCGAACCGGATCACCCGGCTCGAGGAGGACCGGATCCTCGGCTATTTCGGCGGCGGCCTGCTCTACGCGACGCCCGCCCGGATCGGACCCCTGCTGTGAGGGGCGTCAGGATCATCCGCCGCGGCAGCGACCCGGAGGCGGCGCCGCGCGGGCTGCCGCGCGCCCTGCCGCCGGGCGAGACGCTGCTCTGGCAGGGCAGCCCCGCCTGGCGCGGCCTGTTCCGCCGCGCGCTGCACGGGCGGACGCTCGCGCTCTACTTCGCGCTGCTGATGGCCTGGTGCGGGGCTGAGGCGGCGATCCGCCACTCGCCGCGGCTCTGGTACTCGCTGGTGGCCCTCGCCGTGCTGGCGTCGCTGGCGCTCGGACTGTTCGCCCTGTTCGCGGTCCTGGTCGCGCGGACCACGGTCTACACGATCACCGACCGGCGCGTGGTGCTGACGATCGGCGTCGCCCTGTCGGCGTCGATCAACCTGCCGTTCGCCGCGATGGACGCCGCCGCGGTCCGCTTCCACGCCGACGGCACCGGCGACATCCCGATCCGCCTCGCGGGGCAGACCCGGCTCGGCCTGTTCCAGCTCTGGCCGCATGTCCGGCCGTGGCGGTTCGGGGCCGTCGAGCCGGCGCTCCGCGCGATCCCCGACGCGTCCCGCGTCGCCCACCTGCTGGCGAACGCGCTCGCGGCGAGCGCCGGGCAGGCCCCCGCGACGCTGTCCCCGGGCGCGCCGTCGCGCCGTCCCGAGCCGGTCGGCGCGGACCTCGGAGCCCGGCTCGCATGAGCGCCACCGTCGGCGCCCGGCCGTCCCGCCGCCGGATCCCCTGGTCCCGGACCCTCCGGTCGCTGATCCAGGGACCGCCGCTGATCGCGCTCGCCGCCTCCGCCGCGATCGGCGTGGTGTTCGTGCGCCCGGTCCCTCCCGCTCCGGCCGCCCCCGTCGTCGCGTCGCGCGACCTCCGTTTCCTCGGAGGTGGCGACAGCACGATCCTGGTGCGCGATGCCGCGAGCGGCGCGCTGGTGGCGCGGATCCCGGCCGAGGGCAAGGGCTTCGCGCCCGGCTTCATCCACGCGCTCGACGTGCTCCGCGCGCGCTATGGCGTGCCCGACGATCGCCCGTTCCGGATGGAGCGTCTCGCCGATGGCCGCCTCCTGCTCATCGATCCGGACTGCCCGGTCACCATCGACATCGAGAGCTTCGGGCCCACCAACGAACGCGCGCTCGCGCACTTCCTCGACCGGAGGGCGGGATGACGGGGGCGGTCCGCGGTCACTGCGTCGTCGAGATCGAGCAGAGCGTGCACAGCCTGCATGCCCACGCCGTCCCCGAGGACGTGCTGATCGAGCCCGGCGACGTCGTCCTGGTGCACGATGCGCCGACCGGGACCGAGGGCGCCACCGTGCTGACGCGCGCCTGCGCGATCACCGTGCGTCGCGCCGGACCGCTGGCCCGGGCCTGGACGCGCGCGAGCTCCATCTTCCACCTGACCAGCCTCTACGAGGTCGGTTTCGAGCCGAAGGACGCATCGACATGAGCGAGGTCCTCGACCGGACCGGGGCCGGACGCGTGCCGAACGAGAGCACGCGCGCCGCCGAGGCGAACACGATCCTCAGCCCCCGCTTCTACACCACCGACTTCGCCTACATGGACCGGCTCGACGTCGATCGCGTGCGGGGCGAGTGGGACACCCTGCTCGCCGAGATGACCGCGGATCCGAACCGGGGTCATTTCGTCCGCGACGAGCGGTTCGACGCCGATCTCGACACGCTGCCGCCCGAACTCCGTCGCGAGTTCCTCGACTTCCTGGTGAGCTCGGTCACCGCCGAGTTCTCCGGCTGCGTGCTCTATGCCGAGATCAAGAAGCGGATC
>CAXUBX010000192.1:0-2819 GCA_964249405.1 uncultured Acetobacteraceae bacterium
GCCGAGGCCAGGAAGCTCGGGGTCGATCTCAAGACCTACGCGGGCAAGTACGACGGCGACAACCAGACCCAGGTCTCGGCGATCGAGAGCTGCATCGCCGACCACGCCAAGGGCATCCTGATCACCCCGTCGGACACCCAGGCGATCGTCCCGACCGTCGAGAAGGCGCGCCAGGCCGGGCTTCTGGTGATCGCGCTCGACACCGCGCTGAACCCGATCTCGGCGGCCGACGCCACCTTCGCGACCGACAACTTCCAGGCCGGCCAGCTCATCGGCGAGTGGGCGAAGGCCTATCTCGGCGACAAGGCCAAGGATGCGAAGATCGCGTTGCTCGACCTCGCGGTCTCCCACCCGACCGTCGGCTTCGAGCGCGACCACGGCTTCCTGTCCGGCTTCGGGATCAAGATCGCCAATCCGGACCAGTTCAACGTCCCCGATCCGCGGATCGTCGGCCACGCCGTGACCGGCGGCGCCGAGGAAGGCGGCCAGAGCGGCATGGAATCGCTGCTCGCGCGCAACCCGAACATCAACCTCGTCTACGCGATCAACGAGCCCGCGGCCTTCGGCGCCTACCAGGCGCTGAAATCGGTCGGCAAGACCGGCGACGTGACGATCGTCGCGATCGACGGCAGCTGCACCGGCGTCCAGGGCGTCAAGGCCGGCATCATCGCCGCGGACTCCCAGCAATATCCGCTCAAGATGGCATCGCTGGGCGTCGAGGCGATCGCCGACTTCGCCAAGACCGGGAAGAAGCCGCAGGTCACCGCGGGCAAGGACTTCCTGAACACCGGAACCAAGCTGGTCACGGCGCAACCGGAGCCGAACGTCCCGTCGATCACGCCGGCGGAAGGCGCGAAGCTCTGCTGGGGCAAGTGAGGCACGTCGTCCGCTAGCAAACGCGGGCGGGCGGGCGGACCTTCCGCCCGCCCGCTCGGGAGCCTCGCCGGAACGGCGAGGCCGGAGGGATCGATGTCAACCAACAACGATGGCCAGCTCGGGTTCGAGGCCGCGATGGCCGCGAAGCGGAACGAGACGGTCGCCGAGTTCCTGCGCCCGAAGACCCAGCTCGAGAGACTGCAGCACGTGCTGCACGAGACGCCGGCGCTCGCGCCCCTCCTGGTCCTGATCGCGTCGCTGATCGGCTTCGGCATCCTGGTCGGCGCGCGCTTCTTCTCCGCCTACGCGCTGACGCTGATCCTCCAGCAGGTGATGATCACCGGCATCGTCGGCGTCGCCCAGTCGCTGGTGATCCTGACCGCGGGCATCGACCTGTCGGTCGGCGCGATCATGGTGCTGTCGACCGTGATGATGGGGCAGTGCGCCTTCGACTACGGCCTGCCCGCCCCGCTCGCGATCCTCTGCGGGTTCGCGCTCGGCACCGCGGTCGGGGCCGCCAACGGCGTCCTGGTCGCGCTGATGCGGCTGCCGCCGTTCATCGTGACGCTCGGGAGCTGGCAGATCGCGCTGGCCGCCAACTACCTCTACTCGCAGAACCAGACCATCGGGGCCGCGCAGATCGAGCTGCAGGCGCCCCTGCTGCAGCTCCTCGGCAACACCTTCAGGGTCGGCGGCCACGGCGGGGCGACGTTCACCTACGGCGTGGTGCTGATGCTGGCGCTGGTGCTGCTGTTCGCCTACATCCTCCGCCACACCGCCTGGGGCCGGCACGTCTACGCCGTGGGCGACGATCCGGACGCGGCGGCGCTGGCGGGCGTGCGGGTCAAGCGCATGCTGATCAGCGTCTACGTGCTGTCGGGGATGATCAGCGGCTTCGCCGGCTGGGCGCTGATCGGGCGCATCGGCGCGATCTCTCCCAACTCCGGCCAGTTCGAGAACATCAACTCGATCACCGCGACCGTGATCGGCGGCATCTCGCTGTTCGGCGGCCGCGGCTCGATCCTCGGCATGATCTTCGGGGCGCTGATCGTCGGCGTCTTCACGCTCGGCCTCAACATGTACGGCACCGATCCGCAATGGACCTACCTGCTGATCGGCGCGCTGATCATCGTCGCCGTGGCGGTGGACCAGTGGATCCGGAAGGCGGCGGTGTGATGGAACCGATCCTCATGGCCACCGGGCTGGTCAAGCGCTACGGCCGCGTGACCGCGCTCGACAATTGCGACTTCGAGCTGT
This sequence comes from uncultured Acetobacteraceae bacterium, assembly GCA_964249405.1. Taxonomy (GTDB): domain Bacteria; phylum Pseudomonadota; class Alphaproteobacteria; order Acetobacterales; family Acetobacteraceae; genus CAXTPV01. Next base: position 2,134 of record CAXUBX010000192.1, read on the forward strand.
TTCCGGGCGAGATCCTCGCGGTCATCGGCGACAACGGCGCGGGCAAGTCGTCGCTGATCAAGGCCCTCTCGGGTGCCCTCACCGTCGACGACGGCGAGATCCGCCTCGAGGGCAAGCGCGTGCACTTCGCCTCGCCCCTCGATGCGCGCGCCGCCGGCATCGAGACCGTCTACCAGACCCTCGCGATGTCGCCGGGCCTCTCGATCGCCGACAACATGTTCATGGGCCGGGAACTGCGGAAGCCGGGCATCCTGGGCCAGGTGTTCCGCAAGCTCGACCACGCCGAGATGCAGCGGATCTCGCGCGAGAAGCTCAGCGACCTCGGGCTGATGACGATCCAGAACATCAACCAGGCCGTCGAGACCCTCTCGGGCGGCCAGCGACAGGGCGTCGCGGTGGCGCGCGCCGCCGCCTTCGGCTCGAAGGTCATCATCCTGGACGAGCCCACCGCCGCCCTCGGCGTCAAGGAATCCCGCCGCGTGCTGGAACTCATCCTCGACGTGAAGTCGCGCGGCATCCCGATCATCCTGATCAGCCACAACATGCCGCACGTGTTCGAGGTCGCCGACCGCGTCCACATCCACCGGCTCGGCCGACGGCTTTGCGTGATCGATCCGAAGCAGCACACGATGTCGGAAGCGGTCGCCTACATGACCGGCGCCCGCCTGCCCGACGAAGCCCTCGCC
>CAXUBX010000193.1:0-2793 GCA_964249405.1 uncultured Acetobacteraceae bacterium
GACGTCCATCCGACCCATTACGGCCGGATCTGCCCGATCGAGACCCCGGAAGGCCCGAACATCGGGCTGATCAACTCGCTCGCGACCTACGCCAAGGTGAACAAGTACGGCTTCATCGAGACGCCGTACCGGCTGGTGAAGGACGGCGTCCTTCAGGACGGCTGGAAGTATCTCTCGGCGATGGAGGAGGAGCGGCTCGTGGTGGCGCAGGCCGACGCGCCGCACACCGACGACGGCCGGCTGACCGAGGATTTCGTGTCGGTCCGCCGCTCGGGCGACTTCCGGCTGGTGAGGCCGGACGAGGTCACCGCGTGCGACGTCTCGCCCCGGCAGCTCGTCTCGGTGGCGGCGGCGCTCATTCCGTTTCTCGAGAACGACGACGCCAACCGCGCCCTGATGGGCTCGAACATGCAGCGCCAGGCGGTGCCGCTGATCCGGTCGGACGCGCCGCTGGTCGGCACGGGCATGGAAGCGGCGGTGGCCCGGGACTCCGGCGCGACGATCGTCGCCCGGCGGCCCGGCATGGTCGACCAGATCGACGGCGCGCGCATCGTGGTGCGCGCCACCGGGACCGACGGCGCGACCCACGGCGTCGACATCTACCGCCTGCGGAAATACATGCGGTCGAACCAGTCGACCTGCATCAACCAGCGGCCGCTGGTCCGCGTCGGCGACGAGGTCCGCGAGGGCGACATCATCGCCGACGGCCCGTCGACCGAGCTCGGCGAGCTGGCGCTCGGGCGGAACGTGCTCTGCGCGTTCATGCCGTGGAACGGCTACAACTTCGAGGACAGCATCCTGATCTCGGAGCGCATCGCGCGCGACGACGTGTTCACGTCCATCCACATCGAGGAATTCGAGGTGATGGCGCGCGACACCAAGCTCGGCCAGGAGGAGATCACCCGCGACATCCCGAACGTCGGCGAGGAGGCGCTCCGCAACCTCGACGAGGCGGGCATCGTCTATGTCGGCGCCGAGGTGAACCCGGGCGACATCCTGGTCGGCAAGGTGACGCCGAAGGGCGAGAGCCCGATGACGCCGGAGGAGAAGCTGCTCCGCGCGATCTTCGGCGAGAAGGCGTCCGACGTCCGCGACACCTCGCTCAAGCTGCCGCCCGGCACCACGGGCACGATCGTCGACGTCCGCGTGTTCAACCGCCGCGGCGTCGACAAGGACGAGCGCGCGATGGCGATCGAGCGCGCCGAGATCGAGCGCCTCGCGAAGGACCGCGACGACGAGCGGGCGATCCAGGAGCGGTCGTTCCTCAACCGGCTGCGCGAGAAGCTGCTGGGCGAGAAGGCGGCCGCCGGGTTCAAGGGGCTGAAGTCGGGCACCGCGATCACCGAGGAGGTGCTGGCCGAGTATCCGCGTGGCGCCTGGCGCAACATCGGGGTCGCCTCCGATCAGGCGACCGCCGAGATCGAGACGCTGAAGCGCGAGTTCGACGCCGCGGTCGGGCACCTCCAGGAGCGGTTCGACAGCAAGGTCGAGAAGCTCCAGCGCGGCGACGAGCTGCCGCCCGGCGTGATGAAGATGGTCAAGGTGTTCGTGGCCGTGAAGCGGAAGCTGCAGCCCGGCGACAAGATGGCCGGCCGCCACGGCAACAAGGGCGTGGTGTCCCGCGTCGTGCCGGTCGAGGACATGCCGTTCCTCGACGACGGGACCCCGGTCGACCTCGTGCTCAACCCGCTCGGCGTGCCGTCGCGGATGAACGTGGGGCAGATCCTGGAGACGCATCTCGGCTGGGCCTGCGCCAATATCGGGCGGCAGATCGGCGAGCTGGTCGACGAGTACCAGCGGAACGGCGAGGCGCGCCAGGAGCTGCTCGACCGGCTGCGCGAGGTGTACGGCGACCAGGTCTACGGCGACGAGATCGCGAGCCTCTCGGATGCCCGCCTGCTCGAGCTCTGCGGCAATCTCCGCAAGGGCGTGCCGATCGCGACCCCGGTGTTCGACGGGGCGTCGATGTCGGACATCGAGGAGATGCTGACCCGGGCCGGGCTCGACACCTCGGGTCAGGTGACGCTGACCGACGGGCGGTCGGGCGAGCCGTTCGAGCGCAAGGTGACGGTCGGCTACATCTACATGCTGAAGCTGCACCACCTGGTGGACGACAAGATCCACGCCCGCTCCATCGGCCCCTACTCGCTGGTCACCCAGCAGCCGTTGGGCGGCAAGGCGCAGTTCGGCGGCCAGCGCTTCGGCGAGATGGAGGTGTGGGCGCTGGAAGCCTACGGCGCCGCCTACACCCTGCAGGAGATGCTGACCGTGAAGTCGGACGACGTGTCCGGCCGCACCAAGGTCTACGAGGCGATCGTCCGCGAGCAGGACGATTTCGAGGCCGGCATCCCGGAAAGCTTCAACGTGCTGGTCAAAGAGCTGAAATCGCTCGGATTGAACGTCGATCTCGAGCAGAGCGCGACCTGAACACGGTCCCGACCACCTCTATCGTTCCCGATGCCGGGCGCCTTGTGCGCCCGGCGTGCCGGCCCTGTCGGCGGAAGGTGTTTGCATGAACGAGCTGATGAAGATCCTCGGCCAGACCGGCCAGGCGATGACGTTCGACCAGATCAAGATCCAGATGGCGTCGTCCGAGCAGATCCGGTCCTGGTCGTACGGCGAGATCAAGAAGCCGGAGACCATCAACTACCGGACGTTCAAGCCCGAGCGTGACGGGCTGTTCTGCGCGCGGATCTTCGGCCCGATCAAGGACTACGAGTGCCTGTGCGGCAAGTACAAGCGGATGAAGTTCCGCGGCATCATCTGCGAGAAGTGCGGCGTCGAGGTGACGCT
>CAXUBX010000194.1:0-2755 GCA_964249405.1 uncultured Acetobacteraceae bacterium
CAGGTCGGCTACGACAGTCTGGTCGGCTCGCTCACCGGCGGCCAGATCGACAAGGCGCACCGCTTCAGCGACTGGTCGGCGCGGCCGCTGTCGGCCGCCCAGATCGCCTACGCCGCGGCCGACGTCACGCATCTCCGCGGCGTGTACCGGAGCCTGCTCGCCCGGCTCCGGCGCGAGGAGCGGCTCGACTGGGTGCGCGAGGAGATGGCGATCCTGGCCGAGCCGGCGACCTTCCGGGCCGATCCGGAGACGGTCTGGGAACGGCTCCGGCCGCGCTCCAACAACCGCCGCATGCTCGGCGTGTTGAGGGCGGTCGCCGCTTGGCGGGAACGCGAAGCGCAGCGCGTCGACATCCCCCGCCAGCGCCTGTTGCGCGACGAGAGCCTGCTCGAGCTTGCCGCCGTCGCGCCACGGACGGCGGACGGGCTCGGCCGGATCCGGTCGGTCACCCGCGGGTTCGCGGAAGGCCGGTCCGGTGCCGGCGTGCTGGCCGCGATCGAAGGGGCGCTGGCGCTCGACGAGGAGGCGCTGCCGGAGCCGCCGCCGCGCGAGCGGAGCGGCGGCGGCAAGCCCTCGCCGGCTCTCGTCTCGCTGCTCAAGGTGCTGCTGGCCGCCAAGTGCGAGACGCACGACGTGGCGCCGAAGCTGCTTGCCTCGTCGGACGAACTCGACCGCCTGGCTCTCGGGGAGGAGGACGACCTGCCGTTCCTCTCCGGGTGGCGTCGGCAGATCTTCGGCGAGGACGCGCTCGCGCTCAGGTCGGGACGGATCGCGCTCGCAGTCGATGGACGGCGCGTGAAGCTGGTCCGGAGCGAGGGCTGATCATCCCGGCTCGGAACGAAGCGCCGACGTTCCGAAACCCGCAACCTCCGTAAGTGTTCTTCCCTCCCGATAAGGGGAGACGGTCATGGGCATCATTCTCTGGATCGTGTTCGGGCTGATCGCGGGGTTCATCGCGAGCAAGCTCGTCAACAATTCGGGCGAGGGCATCATTCTCGATATCGTGCTCGGCATCGTCGGCGCGGTGATCGGAGGTTTCATCTTCAATGCATTCGGTGCCGCCGGGGTAACCGGTTTCAACATCTGGAGCCTGATCGTCGCGGTGATCGGCGCCGTGGTCGTGCTGCTGATCTACCATGCCCTGTTCAATCGACGAGCGATCTGACGACCGGACCCGGGCGCGCGCCGCGCAGCGGCGCCGCCCCTCCCGTCCGGGGTCGAGCCCCCTAGGCTGATCATCGGAGCGCTAAAGTCATCCACAACATTTTGGGGTCGCGTCGTTGAAGGATGACGACATTTAGGTCTACCCTGCATGTTGTGGCGGACGTCAGGGAGACCTACAAGATGGAGTGGAACGAGGAAGCCATCGCCCGGCTGCGCGCCCTGTGGGCGGACGGGCTCTCGACCGCGGAAATCGGTCGCCGGATGGGGATCACCAAGAACGCGGTGGTCGGCAAGGCGCACAGGCTCCAGCTTTCGTCCCGCCCGTCGCCGATCCGGCGCGAGCGACGTCCCGAGCCCGTCAGGCTGCGTCGGGCGCTTCCCGCCGAGGCGCGGCCCGTCGAGCGTCCGGCGCCGCCGCCGCGAGCCGAAGCGCCGCGTCCCGAGCGCCCGCGTGTCCTCCGGCCCGTCGCGGTGGCGGGAGGCGGACGGGTATCGCCGTGCTGCTGGCCGATCGGCGAGCCTGGCACCAAGAGCTTCCGGTTCTGCGACGCCGAGACGCTGGGCGGCAAACCGTATTGCGCCGAGCACGCGCAGATCGCCTATGTCCGTCTGAAGGATCGGCGTGACGCGGTCGCCTGAGAGAGTGTTCGAAGTCTTCCACGAGCGCTGACTGGATCGAGGTCCCGGCCCGGCCGACGTCTCGGCTGCAGGCCGGTTCCTCGATGTCGATCACGCCGCGGGGATCGGCTCCGCGGGGCTCGGCGGCATCGGCGCCGGCTTGTCGCCGAGCGGTCTCGAGATGTCGCCGAGACGCGACGCGGTGTCGGGGCGCGACGGGCCGTCGGTCAGCATCTCGATCCGGCCGCTGATCTGGCCGCCATCCTCGACCTGCAGGCGGCGGCAGCGGGCCGCGCCGAGCAGCTTGCCGGAGGCGCGGACGACCAGCGTTCCGTGCGCGACGAGCGTGCCGTCGATCGTGCCCGCCAGCTCGGCTTCCTCGACCTCGACTTCGCCGCGGAACACGCCGCCCGGCGCGACCGAAAGCTCCGCCGCGCGGATGTTGGTGGCTTCGACCGTGCCCTCGACCACGAGGCGCTCGGCATCCTGGACGGAGCCCTGGACCGAGATCCCGCGGCCGACCACGAGCGTGCGTCGCTCGGGACCGGTCTCACGCGGCGCGCCCGATGTCGGACGGGCACCCGGCGGGGCCGGCGGGCGGGGAGCCGCCAGGCCGCCAGGGGGACTGGCGGGAGCGGGAACCTGGCCTGTCGCGGGTCCGCTGTTCGGAAGGGGGGCTCGGTTCATGGGCGCATCCTTGGGTTGGGGCGGCATGGGAGGGCGGAAAGGCGGGACGCCGAGGCCGTTGTCGGCCGACGCGCTCGCGCGCGCCGTCGCCGACGAAGCGGCGGTCGGCGTCGCGGGATTCGGGACGCTCGAGGCGGGCTCCTTCTCGGGCGTGTCGTCTTGCCGGCGTCGTTTGAACAAGGTTCCCCCTTTTCGCGCGAGACTTCATGCCCACCGGCCCGCGGGCCGAGCGAGGATTCCGGCTTACACGCTCGCTATCCCGTGAACAAGCAAGGTTCCGCCTGCG
>CAXUBX010000195.1:0-2539 GCA_964249405.1 uncultured Acetobacteraceae bacterium
GTAGGCGTCCGGCGGAGGCCGCCTTGCTGAGTGCGCGCGAAGCGAATGTGCTTGGCGGATGGATTATCCTGCTGATTCGCGTGCTGCTGTCGATGTGGCAGCCAAATTGGCTGCCACAGATGCCACGGCATTGCCTCGCATCGAGATCGTGGAGGAGCGTCGCCGTTCGCACGACGCGACCTTCCGGGCGCGCGTGGTGTCGGAGGCCATGGCGTCGGGCGTGCGCGTCGAGGAGCTGGCTCGGCGCTACGGGATCTGCACCAGCCTGATTTACCGCTGGCGGCGTGAGGCTCGTGGACCGGCGGTGGCAGCACCGGCGGTCAGGCTCGTGCCGGTGCGGGTCGCGGAGCCTGCGAGGTTGGAGCCGAATGCGGCGGCTCGGCCGACGCGGGACAGCAAGCAGCCTGGCGTTATCGAGATCGTGCTCGACGGCGGCGCCCGGATCAGGGTGGACGGGGACGTGAGCGTGGCGGCGCTGCGGCGGGTGCTGACGGCACTGCGCGGATGATCGCGCCGCCCGCGGGCACGCGGATCTGGCTCGCGGCCGGGGCGACGGACATGCGCCGGGGCTTCGACGGCCTCGCCTCGCTCGTCGCCCAGCAGCTCAACCAGGACCCGTTCAGCGGGCAGATCTTCGCTTTCAGGGGGCGGCGCGGCCACCTGATCAAGCTCTTGTTCTGGGACGGCCAGGGCCTGGTGCTCTACGCCAAGCGGCTTGAGCGGGGCCATTTCGTATGGCCGTCGGCAGCCGAGGGCGCAGTCTCTCTCACCCCGGCGCAGCTGGCGATGCTGACGGAGGGCATCGACTGGCGCGCGCCGGTGCGGACATGGCGGCCGGAGGTGACGGCCTGATCGCAGGTTTCGCTTGGCGCGACACGGCGGGGTGCAGGACGCTGTAGTTGTGCCGATCGATCCGGATGCCTTGCCGAACGACGTCGCCACCCTGCGGGCGATGCTGTCGGCGCAGGCCAACGAGATGGCGGCGCAGCGGACGGAGCTCGCCGCGGCACGGGCCGGGCTGCTTGAGCAGCGCTACGAGATCGAGGCGCTGCGGGCACGGTTGGCGCGGGCGTTGCGCGTCGCGTTCGGCCGGTCGTCGGAGAAGCTTCACGCCCAGGTGGAGCAGCTCGAGCTCACGCTCGCCGACCTCGACGAGCTGCTCGCGGAGACCGAGCCCAGGGACGTGGATCCCACCGTCGAGCCCAGCGAGGCGGCGGCCAAGCCCGCGCGCCGACCGCTCCCGGCGGCCCTGCCACGCGACACCGTCGAGCACGCGGCGCCGTGCAGCGCCGCCGGTGCGTGCCTCGCCTGCGGCGGGGTGCTGCGGCCACTGGGGGAGGACGTGACCGAGCTGCTCGACTACGTGCCGGGTTCGTTCCGGGTCATCCGGCATGTCCGTCCGAAGCTTTCCTGCCGGAGCTGCGAGACCATCACGCAGGCGCCGTCACCCAGCCTGCCGATCCGCCGCGGCCGGGCGGGTGCCGGGCTGCTCGCGCACGTGCTGATCGCCAAATACGCAGACCATCTCCCGCTGCACCGGCAGGCGGAGATCTATGCCCGCGAGGACATCGACCTCAGCCGCTCGACGCTGGCTGACATGGTGGGCCAGAGCGCCCGCCTGTTGCGGCCGCTCGTGGACGCGCTCGGGCGGCATGTCATGGCGGGCGAGCGGGTGCATGCCGACGACACCGTCGTCCCGGTGCTCGAACCCGGACGCGGTAAGACCCGGACGGCGCGCCTGTGGGTCTACGTACGCGACGACCGGCCCTTTGCCGGACGCGCCCCAGCGGCAGCGTTCTACCGCTACACACCAGATCGCAAGGGGGAGCACCCGCGGGCGCACCTGCGGGATTTCCGCGGCATCCTGCAGGCGGACGGCTATGCCGGGTTCACCGGGCTCTATGGCGACGGGCGCGTCGTGGAGGCCGCCTGCCTCGCGCATGCCCGACGCAAATTCTACGACGTGCATGAGGCGACCAGCTCGCCGCTCGCCCGCGAGGCGCTGGATCGCATCGGCGCGCTCTACCGCATCGAGGAGACCATCCGCGGCCGACCGCCGGATCAGCGTCTCGCCGCTCGTGCCGTGCATTCCGCGCCGTTGATGGTCGAACTGCACTCGTGGCTGGAGGCGACCCGCTGGCGCATCTCCGGTCGCAGCGAGCTCGCCGCCGCGATCCGCTACGCCCTGTCGCGTTGGGAGGCGCTGACGCTGATCCTGCGCGACGGCCGCGCGTGCATCGACAACTCGGCCGCCGAGCGCGCCATGCGTCCCATCGCGGTCGGCCGCCGGAACTGGACCTTCGCCGGGTCCGACGCCGGTGGCACCCGCGCGGGGGCGATCTACAGCCTGATCGAGACCGCCAAGATCAACGGCCTCGACCCGGAGGCCTACCTGCGGCACGTGCTCAAGCGCATCGCAGAGCACCCGGTCAACCGCACCGGCGAACTGCTGCCCTGGAACATCCCAGGCCTACACGGCAGACTCGATCAGCGCATCGCAGCCTGATCAATCACCGCGGCCCTGGCCGGGCGCTTACGG
>CAXUBX010000196.1:0-2523 GCA_964249405.1 uncultured Acetobacteraceae bacterium
CGCGGCCAGCGCGAGCTGATCATCGGCGACCGGCAGACCGGCAAGACCGCGATCATCGTCGACACCTTCATCAATCAGAAGACCGTCAACGACGCCGCCGCCGACGACAAGGGCAGGCTCTTCTGCATCTACGTCGCGATCGGCCAGAAGCGCTCCACCGTCGCCGCGATCGTGCGTCAGCTCGAGGAGAGCGGTGCCATGCCGTACTCGGTCGTGGTCGCCGCCACCGCGTCCGATCCGGCGCCCATGCAGTTCCTCGCCCCCTACACGGGCTGCGCGATGGGCGAGTTCTTCCGCGACAACGGCATGCACGCGCTGATCGCCTACGACGATCTCTCCAAGCAGGCGGTCGCCTACCGGCAGATGTCGCTGCTGCTCCGACGGCCGCCGGCCCGCGAGGCCTATCCGGGCGACGTGTTCTATCTCCACTCCCGCCTGCTGGAGCGCGCCGCGAAGATGGGCGACGAGGCCGGCGCGGGATCGCTGACGGCGCTCCCGGTGATCGAGACCCAGGCCGGCGACGTCGCCGCCTACATCCCGACCAACGTGATCTCGATCACCGACGGCCAGATCTTCCTCGAGAGCGACCTGTTCTACCGGGGCATCCGTCCGGCGGTGAACGTGGGCGGCTCGGTCAGCCGGGTCGGCTCGGCCGCCCAGATCAAGGCGATGAAGCAGGTCGCGGGACGCATCAAGCTGGAGCTCGCGCAGTATCGCGAGATGCAGTCCTTCGCGCAGTTCTCGTCCGACCTCGATCCGTCGACGCAACAGCTGCTCGCCCGCGGCGCGCGGCTGACCGAGATCCTGAAGCAGCCGCAGTTCTCGCCGCTGCCGATCGAGGAGCAGGTGGTCTCGATCTTCGCGGGCACGCGCGGCTATCTCGACAAGATCGAGGTCGGACGCATCGTCGCGTTCGAGCGTGCCATGCTCGACGAGCTCCGGGGCGGCGACGACAAGTCGATCCTCGACGCGATCCGCACCGATCGCGAGCTGAAGAAGGAGACCGAGGAGAAGCTGGCCCGCTTCCTCGATGGCTTCGTCGAGCGGTTCGGCGGAGGCAAGTAGGCCCGCATGCCCTCGCTGAAGGAGCTGCGCGGCCGGATCAACAGCGTGAAATCGACGCGCAAGATCACGAGCGCCATGAAGATGGTGGCGGCCGCCAAGCTGAGGCGCGCCCAGGCGGAGGCGGAGGCCGGCCGCGCCTATGCCGAGCTGATGGACCGTACGGTCCGCAATCTCGCGCGTGCGTTCCGCGACGACGAGGCGGCGCATCCGCTGCTGCGCGGGCGTTCCGACGGCAAGACCCACCTCGTCGTGCTGGTGACGTCCGACCGTGGCCTCGCGGGCGCGTTCAACGCGAACCCGTCGCGGCAGGCCCGCAACCTGATCCGGCGCATGCGCGGTAAGGGGCACTCCGCGCGGTTGCTCACGATCGGACGGAAGGGCGGCGATCTCCTGCGCCGCGAGGTCGGACAGGACGCCTTTCTCGACGCCGTGCCGTCGGCCGCCGCGGGCGGCGTCGGAATGGAAACCGCCCGGAAGGCCGCCGACCGGATCGTCGACGCGTTCGACGCGGGCGAGATCGACCGGGTAACCCTGGTCTACAACCGCTTCGTCAACGTGATGACGCAGACGCCTGAGGAACTCTCGCTGGTTCCGGTGGTCGTGCCCCAGAACGACAACGATGGCGACAGCGATGTCGCCGACAGCGACACCCCCTACGAGTTCGAGCCCGAGGGGAACGCGGTGCTCGACCGCCTGCTGCCGCGCAACATCGCGGCGCAGATCCATCGCGCGATGCTCGAATCGGCCGCCGGCGAGCAGGGCGCCCGGATGACCGCGATGGACAACGCGACCCGCAACGCCGGCAAGGCGATCGACCGGCTGACGCTCCGCTACAACCAGACCCGCCAGGCGAACATCACGCGCGAGCTGATCGAGATCATTTCCGGCGCGGAAGCGCTCTGAGCCGCCAAGCCAAGGAACCGCACCCATGTCCGACGTGCTCGACCGCCCCGCGACCGGCGCAACCGGCCGCAACAATGTCGGCCGCATCACCCAGATCCGCGGCGCCGTCGTCGATGTCGAGTTCGAGGGCGACATGCCCTTCATCCAGTCCGCGCTCACCACGAGGAACGGCGAGGCGACGCTGGTGCTCGAGGTCGCCCAGGAGATCGGCGAGCGCACGGTACGCTGCATCGCGATGGACACCACCGACGGACTGGTGCGCGGCCACGAGGTGACCGACACCGGCGGCCCGATCCAGATGCCGGTCGGCCCCGAGACGCTCGGCCGGATCATGAACGTGATCGGCGAGCCGATCGACGATCGCGGCCCGATCAACGCCAGGAAGACCTACCCGATCCACCGCGACGCGCCCTCCTTCGAGGAGCAGGCGGCGGCGGCCGAGATCCTGGTCACCGGCATCAAGGTCGTCGACCTGCTCTGTCCCTACCTCAAGGGCGGCAAGGTCGGCCTGTTCGGCGGGGCCGGCGTCGGCAAGACGGTGCTGATCCAGGAGCT
>CAXUBX010000197.1:0-2488 GCA_964249405.1 uncultured Acetobacteraceae bacterium
CTTCGGGGGGCGGCGGGATGGCGGCGGGGTCGGCCGGAACGCCGTTCGCGGGTGCGGCGCGGCCGCCGCCGGCGCCCTGCTGCAGCTGGAAGCTGAGGTCGCCCATCTGCTTGTCGAGAGCGGCCGTCGAGGTCTGGAGATCCTGCTGGAGCTCGTCGACGCGGCCGCGCAGCGTGCGGACCTCCTGCTCCAGCGCCGACACGCGGTCGAGGAGCTGGGCGGTGAGGTTGCCGCCGGCGGCGGGTGCCAGGGTGTCGCCGCCGGCGTCGGATCCGGCCGGCGGCGGCGTCTCGTCCGGCGTCGTCGGCGAGAGGCCTTCCTGCTGCTGCTGGTAGAGCTGCTCGTCGCGTTCGCGGATCTGATCGCGGGTCTGGGCTTGGGAGGCGACGAGCGGCAGGATGATCACCGCCGCCGCGGCGAACCCGGGACCGGCCCGGCGGGCGAAACTCTGCCTCATTCGGGCACTCCACGGCGATGCCGGATCCTAGGGATCCGGCGCCGTCCGATCAAACAACGAGGCGATCGCGGCGGATGGACCGGCCGCTCACCTCACCGAGGTGATCGCGTTGCGGTTCTGCGCCCAGGCCTGCTCGTCGTCGCCGAGCGCGGTCGGGCGATCCTTGCCGTAGGAGATCGTGGTGACGCGGTCCGGCGAGACGCCCTGCGCGACCAGGTAGTCGCGGGCGGCGCTGGCGCGCCGGTTGCCGAGGGCAAGGTTGTATTCCTCGGTGCCGCGGTCGTCGCAGTTGCCGGCGATCTGCACCTGGACCTGCGGGTAGCGGGCGAGCCACGCCGCCTGCCGGCCGAGGGTCGCCTTGGCGTCATCGGTGAGGCCTTGCGAATTGAACGGGAAGTAGATCCGGTCGCCGACATTGGCCACCAGGTCGGCTTCCGAGCCCGGCGCGGCAGCCCCGGAGGGCTGGGCCTGGGCGCCAAGCCCGGTCGCCGCCCCGGTGTTGTTGCCGCCGCCGCAGGCGGCGAGCATCGTGAGCATTCCGAAAACGCCGAGAACCTTCACGCGGCCGAACCTGGTGAGCGTCATGTCCTGTCATCCCTGGATGGCGCCGGCGGCGGGACCGAACTCGATTCGCTTCCGGCTGGTGGCGCGCTTTTCTTCCCCGTTTCGAAAGCGGTCAAGTCGGGATGGTTCCCGGACCATCATGAACTCGGGAGCGGCGACCAGGCGGGGTCGGTGGCGCTGCCGCCCGGGATCGGGCGGTCGTTGAAGCCGGAGAGATCGATCGAGGCGAGGCGCGACGAGAAGCCGGCGCCGGTGGATGAGGTCGCGGCGGTCTGCTCGCAGTAGGCGATGACGCGGCCATTCGGGCAGAAGGTCGGGGTGTCGATCGAGAAGCCCTGCTGGAGGATGCGCTCCCCGGAGCCGTCCGGACCCATCACGCCGAGCGAGAACCCGCCGCTGATCCGGATGAAGGCGATCTCGTCGCCGTTCGGCGACCAGACCGGCGAGCCGTAGGTGCCGGATCCGTAGGAGATCCGGCGCGCGCCGCCGCCGCCTGCGCCCATGACGTAGAGCTGCGGCGAGCCGCCGCGGTCGGAGACGAACACGATCTGCGAGCCGTCGGGCGAGTAGCAGGGCGAGGTGTCGATCGCGCCCGAGCTGGTGAGCTGGCGCGTGCTGCCCGAGCCGATGTCGACCGAGAAGATGTCGGAGCCGCCGCCGCGGGTCGCCGACAGGATCACCGAGCCGCCGCCGGGCGCGAAGCGGGGCGCGAAGGACATGCCGGGGAACTCGGCGAGCAGCCGCTCGCGGCCGGAGCCGAGATCGAGGAGGTACACCCGCGGCCGGTCGTTGGCGTAGGACAGGAAGGCGACCTGGTTGCCGCGCGGCGCCCAGCGCGGCGTGTGCACGAGCCACTGGCCGGAGGTGAGGGTGCGGGCGTTGGCGCCGTCCTGGTCCATCACCGCGAGCCGGGTGACGAGACGGGCGCGCGAGCCGCTGAGCGACACGAAGGCGATGCGGGTGTCGAAATAGCCGGGAATGCCGAGCAGGCGGAAATAGATGCTGTCGGCGATCTGGTGGGCGACCCGCCGCCAGTTGCCGGAGCCGGTGCTATACTGGGTGCCCTGGAGCTGGGTGCCGGCGTTGACGTCCCAGATCCGGATCGCCGCGACCACCCCCGCGCCGCCAGGGCCGGCGCTGCCGGTGACCAGCGCGCGGGCCCCCATCGCCTTCAGGGTCGCGAAATCGGGGGTCGCGGCGTTGGTCGCGGAGGCCGCCTCGCCGAGCGGACGGAACAGGCCGGTGGCGGCGAGGTCGTTGTTGATGACCTCGGTCATCTGCTCGCCGACGCCGGGGCCGAGCGAAGGGATCGCGATCGGGATCGGCGCCTGGCGGGCGCCGGCGACGGTGATCTCGGCGTCGCCGGGGGCGCCGCCGGCCGGTGCGGGCGCCTGGGCGCGGGCGAGCCTGGAGGCGGCGAGCGCGGCGGCGCCGCCCAGGGCCGAGGCGAGCAGGGTCCGCCGTCGC
>CAXUBX010000198.1:0-2481 GCA_964249405.1 uncultured Acetobacteraceae bacterium
GACTTGGGGCGGGGCAGGAGCATGGGAACAGGATCATGAGCGAGCCCGCCCGATGAGCGAATTCACCAATGTCGGCCGGGCCGCCTGGCATTCGCGCGGCTTCTTCGCGACCCAGACCGCCTACGTGACACTGGCGCTCGCCGTGCTGATCGCGCTGATCGCCGCCGTCGCCCCCGAGTTCCTGACGCTCGGCAACCTCGCCAACGTCTTCACCAACTTCTCCTACGTCGCGATCGTCTCGCTCGGCTCGACGCTGGTGATCCTGACCGCCGGGATCGATCTCTCGGTCGGCTCGACGATGGCGCTCACCGCGATCGCCACGGCGCTGCTGTTCGGCTGGCTCGGCGGCACCGCGCTCGCGCACCTGCCCGGCTCGGTGATGGTGGTCGCCGTGCTCGGCGGGCTCGCGGTCGCCGTGCTGGTCGGCGCGATCAACGGGTTCCTGATCGCGCAGGTCGGACTGACGCCGTTCGTCACCACGCTCGGCATGCTCTCGATCGCGCGCGGCCTCTGCTACGCGATCACCAAGGGCCAGGGCGTCGCGATCTCGGGTCCGGACTCCAACCTGTTCTTCCGCCTGACCGACGGCACCGTCGCCGGCATCCCGATGCCGCTGATCTACCTGGTGATCCTGGCCGCCCTGATGGGGCTGTTCCTGCATCACACCGCGACCGGCCGCCACGTGTTCGCGATCGGCGGCAACGAGCGCGCCGCCTCGCTGACCGGCGTTCCGGTGACCCGGATCAAGATCGGTCTCTACGTCGCCTCCGGGCTCGCCGCCGGCTTCGCCGGGATCCTGATGGCGGGCTGGCTCGGCTCCGTGCCCGCCAATCTCGCGACCGGCTACGAGCTCCGCATCATCGCCGCGGCGGTGATCGGCGGCGCCAACCTCTACGGCGGCATCGGCGGCCCGGTCGGCGCGATCGTCGGCGCCGCCCTGATCGAGACGATCCGCAACGGCCTCGTGCTCGCCGGTGTCAACACCTACTGGCAGGACACCTTCGTCGGCGTGATCATCATCGCGGCCGTGTTCGTCGACCGCTTCCGGGCCCGGAGGGTCGGCCTCTGAACCGGCCGCGTCGATCGCGACGCCGGCGACGCAAGAACAACAGTCAAGGAAACCGCCTCATGAAACGCCTCCTGCTCGCGTCCCTGTCCCTGATCGGCCTCGCCGCCGCCGACGCCCACGCCGCCGAGCTCCGCTTCGCGATCGTGCCGAAATCGATGAACAACCCGTATTTCGACCTCGCCCGCAACGGCTGCGACAAGGAGGCCGCGAAGCTCGGCGTCCAGTGCATCTACCAGGGTCCGGTCGAGCAGGAGCCGGCGACCCAGGTCCAGATCATCCAGGACATGATCTCGCGCCATCTCGACGGCATCGCGATCTCGGTCGCCGACGCCGCCTCGGTCTCCCGGGTGATCCGCCAGGCCCGCACCGCCGACATCCCGGTGATCACCTTCGACGCCGATGCCCCCGACAGCCAGCGCCAGGCCTATGTCGGCACCAACAACAAGCAGCTCGGCATCCAGATCGGCCAGGCGCTGGTCAAGGTCCATCCGAAGCCCGGCACTTTCGCGATGATCTCCGGCGGCCCGGCCGCCGAGAACCTCCAGCAGCGCGTCGACGGCGTCCGCCAGGTGCTGAAGGCGGCCGGCTGGACCGAGGTCTCGGGCTCGCCGACCTTCTGCAACGACGACAGCGCGCTCGGCCTGCAGCAGATGAACGACCTGATGACCGCGCATCCCGACCTCGCCGCGATCGTTCCGGTCGGCGGCTGGCCGCTGTTCACCGGCGAGGCGTTCTCGCGCTTCGCCGCCCGCCACGCGGCGGCGATGAAGGCCGGCCGCTTCTCGATCGTATCGGCCGACACGCTTCCCGCCGAGATCGCCGAGGTGAAGGCGGGGCAGGTGAGCGCGCTCGTCGGCCAGCGTCCGGCCGAGATGGGCGCCGACGCGATGGAGATCCTGCTCAAGCTCCACAACCACCAGAGCGTGCCGACGATCACCTATGTCGGCCTCGACACGGTGACGCAGCAGAACGTCGACCAGTTCGGCAAGTAGCCGTCATGGCTGGAGGAAGGTCCGGTGCCCGCGGCCCCGGACCTTCTTCCGCTTCGTCACATCGTGAGGTCCGCCTCGATCACCAGCGCCGCCTGGGCCGCGGCCAGGCGCGCGATCGGCACCCGGTAGGGCGAGCAGGACACGTAGTCGAGCCCGATCCGCTCGCAGAAGCCGATCGAGGCCGGGTCTCCCGCGTGCTCGCCGCAGATCCCGAGCCTGATCCCGGGCCGCGTCCGCCGTCCCTTCTCGACCGCGAGGCGCACCAGCGCGCCGACCCCTTCCTGGTCGATCGTGACGAACGGATCCTTCGGCACGATCCCCGCCTCGACGTAGTGCGGCAGGAACTTGCCGGCGTCGTCGCGCGAGAAGCCGAACGTCGTCTGCGTCAGGTCGTTGGTGCCGAACGAGAAGAAGTCGGCC
>CAXUBX010000199.1:0-2467 GCA_964249405.1 uncultured Acetobacteraceae bacterium
TCGAGCGCGTGGCCGATCAGGCGCTGCAGGAAGGCGGCGTCGGTCGGCGGACAGACCCGGCCGGTGAGCGCGCGGAAACCCGGATCGGCGAACCGTGGGTCCCGGCGGAGATAGCTCGCGAAGAGGTCCGTGACCGAGAGGTTGAGCCTTCGTTCGAGCATGCCGAGCCGCTCGGGATCGAAGCGGTCCGGCGACACGAAGCGAGGCGGGTTCAGCGCCGGGAAATGCTCCGCGACGGTGCGAAGCGCGGTGACCGGGACCGGGCACCCCGACACCAGGTGGAAGATCCTTCCTGCCGCCGCGTCCATCCGTTCGGCGAGATCGACCAGACCGCCGACTACGTGATCGATCGGCACGAGATCGAGCGTCGCTTCGGGGCTCGCGGGAAGCGTCCGGATGCGGCCTTCCGCGACCAGGCGGATCAGCTGGTAGAGGTTGCCGAACTCGCCGATGGTGCCGGTCCGGTACGATCCGACGACGATGGAAGGCCGCGCGATCGCAACCGGGCGACCGGCCTCCATCGCGTCGAGCGCGACACGTTCGGCCTCCGCCTTGCTCCGTTCGTAGCCATTGGCGAAGGTCCCGGCCGGATCCGAGGCGGTCTCTTCGACCACGCCGTTCCGCTCGCCGCAGACATAGGCGGTGCTGACGGCGAGCACGGGAAGCGAGCCCGACGCCGCCGAGGACGCGAAACCGAGCACGTTTCGCATGCCGCCGACGTTGATCCGCTCGTAGAGGGCCCGATCGAGGTTGAACCCCGTGACGGCCGCGCAATGGACGACCAGGTCGAGGGAGCCCGCGAGCGCTGCGCCCTGCCGGGGATCGAGGCCGAGCACGGGTGCGGACACGTCTCCGGTCGCGGTCGCGACACGCCCCGGCCCGGGGAACACGCCGGAGAAGGGAATGGCCGGGATCGGCGTGCCGTCGTTGCCGCGGAGCACCTTCGCCCGATGGAGCAGTGCCACCACCTCGTGGCCGCGCTCGACCAGGCATGCCGTAAGGGACCGCCCGATGAGGCCCGCCGCGCCGGTGACCAGAACTCGCATGGAACTCCTCCCCGCGCGGACGCGGTCCCGGCCTCGCTGTCCGAGCGCGGCCCGGTCGCCAACCCATCCGACCGCACATCGTTCCCGTGTGGCGCGGCCGGTGCGCGGCGGAGAGCGGGAGGCCACGAGATGAGGTGGACGCACGATCTGGTGGTGATCGGTGCCGGATCGGCCGGACTGACCGCCGCCGGCGGCGCGGCGCGGCTCGGGCTCCGGGTCGCCCTCGTCGAACGGGACCGGATGGGTGGCGAATGCCTCAACAGCGGCTGCGTTCCCTCGAAGGCGCTGCTGGCGGCGGCGCACCGGGCGGTGCAGCGGGGTGGCGAGCCGGATTGGTCGGCGGTGCGCGCAGAGATCGCCGACGCGATCGCCGCGATCGCCCCGCACGATGCCGCCGAGCGTTTCGAGGGCTGGGGGGTCGAGGTGATCCGGGGCCACGCGCGGCTCGTCGGCGGGGACGCCGTGGAGGTCGGAGGCCGCTCGATCCGGGGCAAGCGGATCGTGCTCGCGGTCGGGTCCCAGCCGGCCGTGCCGGCGATCGACGGGCTCGCCGAGACGCCGTTCCTCACCAACGAGACGGTGTTCGGGCTCCAACGCCGTCCCGGCCATCTGGTGATCCTGGGCGGCGGCCCGAACGGAATCGAGTTCGCCCAGGCTTTCCGGCGGCTCGGCGCCGACGTGACGGTGATCGAGCCGAGGCGGGCGCTCGCCGCCGCGGATCCCGACGCGGCCGCCGTCGTGCTCCGCCGCCTGCGCGACGAAGGGGTCGAGGTCCTCGAAGGCCTGGGCGCGATCCGTGCCGCGCGGAGCGGGTCGGGTATCGTCGTCACCCTGGAGGACGGGCGCGCGATCGCCGGCAGCCACGTGCTCGTCGCGGCGGGACGCACGGCCCGGACCGAGGGTCTCGGCCTCGAACGTGCCGGGGTCCGCTGCGGCGACGACGGCATCCTCGCCGACCGGCGCGGGCGGACCAGCAACCGGAGGATCATGGCGATCGGGGACTGCCGGGCGGGGCCGCGCCTGACCCATGCGGCGGGCGAGGAGGGCAGCATCGCGGTACGCCGGATCGGCTTCGGCCTTCCCGCCGCGACCCGGCGCGGGCTCCTGCCGTCGGTCGTCTACACCGAGCCGGAGCTGGCCCAGCTCGGCGTCACGGAGGCGGCGGCGCGGCGCTCCGGGCGCCCGCGCGTCACGGCGCTGCGGATGGAGTTTGCCGAGAACGACCGCGCGGTCGCCGAGGGCGATCCGTCCGGGTTCATCAAGCTGGTGCGATCGGGGCGGCGCGTCGTCGGCGTGACGATCGTGGGCCGAGGTGCCGGCGACCTCCTCCTGCCGTGGAGCCTGGTGATGGCGGGCCGCGCGTCGCTCTGGACCCTGTCGGGGCTGACCGTCGCCTACCCGACCCGGTCCGAGATCTCGAA
>CAXUBX010000200.1:0-2452 GCA_964249405.1 uncultured Acetobacteraceae bacterium
GGGTCGTGACACTCGGCGCCCCGGCGAGCGCCAGCGCGAGCGCGTGTTCACGGCCGCCTTGTCCGACCAGGAGGACGCGCATCGGGATTCTCCACCACTGCCGGGACCCGTGCGTCCGTACACGTCGCGCGCCCGTCGGCCTAGCGGGCTGCTGAAAGACGCGTCGAGACCGGGGCGTTGCCCCGGACCCCACCAGGAGCCTGGGGCTCCTGGACCTCCATTCGTCTGAGTATCGGGATCCAAACGCCCAGCGTTTGGCGGGGTGCGGGGCAGCGCCCCGCGTTTCTATCCGACGCGCGGCAGAGCCACGACGAACCGCGCGCCTCTGATCCGGCCGTCCCGCCCGACGATGTTCTCGGCCGAGATCCGGCCCTTCAGGGCGTCCACGATCTGCCGGCTGATCGACAGGCCGAGCCCGGAATGCGCCCCGAACCGCTCGCCCGCGGGGCGCTCGGAATAGAAACGGTCGAAGATGTGCTCCAGCTTGCCCTCCGGAATGCCCGGCCCCTCGTCGCTGACCGAGATCTCCACCATGCGACCGCGCGGCAGCGCTGCGAGCGTGATCGCGCCGCGCGGTGGCGAGAAGCTCGCCGCATTGCCGATCAGGTTGCGAAGCACCTGCACCAGCCGGTCCTCGACGGCGCGGACCGAGAGCCCCGGCGTCTCGGCGCGGACCAGGAGTCGCGGCGCGTCGGGATCCCGCGTCGCCTCGTGGATCGCCGCCAGCGCCTCCATCATCGGCCCGACCGCAACCGCCTCGATCGGCGTGCGCGAGAGCTCCGCGTCGACCCGGCTCGCGCGCGCGATGTCGGAGATCAGCCGGTCGAGGCGGGCGACGTCGTCGCCGATGATCCCGAGCAGCCGCCGCTGCTGATCGGGATCGGCGACGCGGTGCAGCGTGTCGAGCGCGCTCGCGATCGACGACAGCGGGTTCTTGATCTCGTGGCTGACATCGGCGGCGAAACGCTCGGTCGCGTCCATTCTTGCCCAGAGCGCGCGCGAGCTCTCGGACAGCGCGCGCCCCAGCACGCCGATCTCGTCGCCGCGGACGCGGAGACGCTCCGGGACCGTCCCGGTCCGTCCGGCGCCTTCCCGCATCGAATGCGCGGCGCGGGCGAGCGACAGGATCGGGCGCGCGATCGTGCGCGCGAGATAGATCGACAGCAGCACGGTCAGCCCGAGGGCCAGCAGGAACAGGTCGAGGACCGAGCGGCGTACCGCGTCGAGCGACCGGTCCACCTCGCCGGCGGCACGGGTCAGCAGGATGATCCCGACGGTCGCCCCGTCGTGCCGCACCGGCTCGGCGACGGTCACCAGCAGCCGGTCGTCGCGGGTCCGGCGGATGTAGGGCGGCATTTCCGAGCCGTTCGAGAGCGATCCCACGTGGAGCGTCTCCGACGTGGTCTCGGGCGACCATTGCAGTCCCTCGCCGCTCCGCTCGAGCGTCACCGGCTCGCGGGCGCCGAGCGCGAGCATGTTCGCGATCTCCGGCAGCACCTGGTCGTAGAGGCGGAAGAAGGCGGCGAGCAGCGTGCGCGGCGGCGGACGCGCGGGAAGATGCAGTTCCGGCGTCCCGGGCGCCCCCGGGTTGCTGTCCGCGATCACCGCCCCGTCCGGCCCGTAGAGCCGGGCGACGGCGAGCGGCGTCGGTTCGGTGAGGCGACGCAGCAACCGTCGTGCGACGTCCGGCATCAGCACCGGCTCGGGATGCGCGCTCCCGCGATGCGGGGCCGCGGTCCGGACCGCGCTTTCGCCGAGCGCGTTCGCATAGATCTTGGCCTGCTCTCGAAGCGCGCTGACCTCGGCGATCAGCAGGCCGCTCTGGTACTGGTCGAGATAGAGCAGCGTCGCGACGAGAAGCGCGAGCGGCAGCGCGTTGACCAGCATGATGCGCCGGAGCAGCGGCGACAGGAACGGTGCGCGGAGCCGGTGGTCCGGCTCGGACGAGCCGGCGGCGTCGGCGCCGCGGCCGTCCTCGTCCCGACGCCGGTCAGCCTTCCTTGTAGCGGTAGCCGATCCCGTAGAGCGTCTCGATGTGGTTGAAGCTGTCGTCGACGGTCCGGAACTTCTTCCGGACGCGCTTGACGTGGCTGTCGATGGTCCGATCGTCGACATAGATGTTCTCGCCATAGGCGGCATCGATCAGCTGGTCGCGCGAGCGCACCATGCCGGGACGGGCCGCGAGCGTCTTGACCAGGAGGAACTCGGTCACCGTCAGCTGGATGTCGTGACCCTTCCAGAGACACTGGTGGCGGGTCTCGTCGAGCGTGAGTTCGCCGCGCACGATCCGCGCGCCCGCGACGCCACCTGCGGCCTCGGCGCGGCTCGCCTCGTTCCGCCGCAGCAGGGCGCGGATCCGTTCCAGCAGCAGACGCTGGCTGAACGGCTTGGTGATGTAGTCGTCGGCGCCGAGACGGAGGCCCATCAGTTCGTCGACCTCCTCGTCCTTGCT
>CAXUBX010000201.1:0-2448 GCA_964249405.1 uncultured Acetobacteraceae bacterium
CGATCAGGGCGGCCGGGGGCGCGGGCGGGACGGAAGCGGGCGGCGCGGCGGGCGGCGGCGCGGTCACCGACGAGCCGGTTCCGGTGACCGGCGGCGTGGTCTCGGCGGCGCAGGACGCGACGAGGAGAAGGCCGGCCAGCCCGGCCGCTTGTCGTCGGATCGTCAAAGCCCTTGCTCCCCTCGACCGGTCTCGGGAAACGATCCTGCACGCCGGAGGTTCTCCCTCCGGCGAGGTGGCGATGGCGGCGTGGGACACGGCGGGGACACAACGGCTCGACGCCGAGGCGGCAAGGCGGCTGGCCCGGCTCAGGCGGGCGGCCTGGCTGCTCGATGGTGCCGCGAGGGTTCCCGGAACGAGGTTTCGCTTCGGACTGAACAGCATCCTCGGACTGGTTCCGGGCGGGGGCGACGCGGTGCTCGCGGCGCTGTCACTGGCGATCGTCTGGGAGGCGCGGCGTCTCGGGGCGCCGCCGCCGCTGGTCGCGCGGATGCTGGCGAATGTCGGGATCGAGGCGCTCGGCGGAGCGATCCCGGTGGTGGGCGACCTGTTCGACATGGCGTTCAAGGCCAACCTCCGGAACCTCGATCTCCTCGAGACGCATCTCCGGACGACGCGGTCGATCTGACCGGGCCGGTTCGCGTCGGCGCGGCCGGCGCGCCTCACAGGAACGAGACCGGGTCGACGTCGACGTCGATCCTGGCGCCGCCGGCCGGCCGCACCGCGTCGAGCCACGCGCGGAGCAGGCCCTGGACCGCGATGTCGCGCCGCGTCCGGAGCAGCAGGCGCCGCCGGTGCCGGCCGCGCAGGATCGCGAGCGGCGCCGGCGCCGGTCCGAGCACGACGATCCCCTCGCCGTGCGGCGCCGCCCGGCCGAGCCGCGACGCCACGGCATCGGCCTCGCCGGCATCGTCGGCGCTCACGATCAGCGCCGCCAGCCGTCCGTAGGGCGGCCAGAACCCGGGGCGGCGGGCGTCCGCCTCGGTCCGCATGAAGCGGGCGAAGTCGTTCGCCACCAGCGCCTGCATCACGGCGTGCTCTGGCACGAAGGTCTGCAGCAGCACCCGTCCGGGATCGGCCGCCCGCCCGGCCCGCCCGGCGACCTGGTGGAGGAGCTGCACGGTCCGCTCGGAGGCCCGGAGGTCGCCGCCCGAGAGGCCGAGATCGGCATCCACCACGCCGACCAGCGTGAGGAACGGGAAGTGCCAGCCCTTGGCCACGATCTGGGTGCCGATCACGAGATCGATCTCGCGCCGCTCGATCGCGGCCGCCGCCGCCGCCGCCGCGCCGGGTCCGGGCAGGGTGTCGCTCGACATCACGAGGATCCGGGCGGCGGGGAACAGCAGGCGCGCCTCTTCCGTCACCCGCTCGATCCCGGGCCCGATCGCGGCCAGGCTGTCGGCGGCGCCGCATTGCGGGCAGCCGGGCGGAAGCGGCTCGCGGTGGTCGCAATGGTGGCAGGCGAGCAGGCCGCGCGCCCGATGCTCGACCAGCCAGGCGGTGCAGTTGGGGCATTGCAGGCGGTGGCCGCAGACGCGGCAGAGCGTCATCGGCGCGTAGCCGCGGCGATTGAGGAACAGCATCGCCTGCTCGCCGCGCCCGATCGCCGAGCCGATCGCCGCGACGAGCACCGGGCTCAGGAAGCGTCCGCGGGACGGCGTATGCCGCCGCATGTCGATCGCCTCGACGGCGGGAAGCAGCGCGCCCCCGTGCCGCGCCTCCAGGGTCACGCGCCGGTAGCGGCCGGCCTCGACATTGGCGAGCGTCTCGAGGCTGGGTGTCGCGGAGACCAGGACCGCCGGCGCGGCCGCGAGGCGGGCCCGCACCACCGCCATGTCGCGCGCGTGGTAGATCACGCCCTCCTCCTGCTTGAACGCGGTCTCGTGCTCCTCGTCCACCACCACGAGGCCGAGATCCGGGAAAGGCAGGAACAGCGCCGAGCGCGCGCCGACCACCACGGGCGCTTCGCCGCTCGCCACCGCCCGCCAGGCGATGCGGCGGCGCTTCGCGCCGAGCTCGGAATGCCAGACCGCGGGCGCCGCCCCGAACCGTCGCTCGAAGCGCGCGAGCCATTGCGAGGAGAGCGCGATCTCCGGCAGCAGCACCAGGGCCTGCCGGCCTTCGCGGAGGCATGCGGCGACGGCCTCGAGATAGATCTCGGTCTTTCCGGACCCTGTCACGCCCTCGAGCAGCGTCGCCGAGAACCGGCGCGCGGCGACCGCGGCGGACAGCGCCGCCGCCGCCGCCGCCTGGGACCGCGAGAGCGCGGGGGGCGCGTGGTCGGGATCGGGCGACGCGAACGCCGGCCCGGCCGGAAGCGGTGCCGGCACCAGCAGCCCCGCCCCGGCCATGAAGAGGATCACCGGGCCGCCCACCCCGGCCTCGCGCGCGCGCGCCGGCCCGGCGCGGGGGACCCCGTCGGCGAGGACCTGCCGCCCCCCGCGCCGTGC
>CAXUBX010000202.1:0-2443 GCA_964249405.1 uncultured Acetobacteraceae bacterium
CCTGCGATCTGCGCGAGCACGTAACAGCTCGCGTCTCGCCAACGCAGTCGGCCGGCGAGGAGGAAGGCGAGCGTCATCGCGGGATTGATGTGCGCCCCACTGATACGGCCGAGCGGCGAGAAGGCGACAGCCGCGCCGACCGACCCGAACAGGAACCCGTTCAGGAACCGACGCCACTCGGGCGAGGAGGGCCACTGGCTCAGCGGCGCTCCCGTGCCCCAGAACGCGATTACGAAGGACAGGCCGAGGCAGAGTAGAAGGCCAGTCCCGAGCGCCTCCGCCAGGTACATCGACGGATGCAGCCTGTTATAGGGATACGGCTTGCCGCTGAGGGGAAGGTCCGGGGGGACCGACTCCGTTGCATTTCCCGAACCGCTCAGCCGACCACCATTGCGTTGCTGCGTGATCATGAAGATCCATTCAAACAATTCCGAGATCCGTCGCGTGGCCCTCGGGAAGCGGTAGCGAACGCTCCACTTCTCCGGACCGATCGTCTCGATCAACGCAGGGCCTGCATGAACGAACGAAGTCGCCGGAGCAAGAAAAGCCGCTCCCTTCCCTCCTGCGTCGTCTCGCCCACATCGAAACGCGCCATCAGGCCGAGCGCGCGGCTCACGGCGTCCTCCAGCTCATGCTCGAGCCCGGGAGCTTCTGCGAGAGCGGCGGCCAGACCCTCCGCGTCGAGGCGAAAGGCACGAACGGGGATCAGCGCTGTCGCGGTCGTCCGATACGGCTGGGCCGTGACCAACGCCACCAGGCCGAGGCTCTCGCCGGGAGAGAGCAGGTTTCGGCGGCCCGTCGGGTTCAATGCGCTCGTCGAAACCTCGATGGTACCGGCCGCGATCATGAACATGGCGGTCGGCTCGGCTCCCTGACGGAACAGCACCCCGCCCGCCTGAAGGTCGATCATGCCCAGATGATCGCTCAGGAGAGTTCGGTTGTGGTCCGAGACCCCGGCGAAAAGGTCTGACCGTGCGAGGAGCTCTTCTGCCGACAGCGTCCGGACACGCCATCCGGTCTCGGGCCGAGACCCCGGAATCGCCAGCGGTATGCCGGCGTGGAAAAGATGCCGGTGGGCCTGCGCGATGACCTCGGACTTCACCGGACCCTGTTCGTCCATCGTCGGTGCCGCGAACGCTAAGGTGTAGGTAGCGCCATCGCCGGCTAAATCGCTGCACCACGCCGTTGCCGCGGACTCCGGCGCCAGACCTTCGCAGCTCAGGAGGGCGGCCCGCAATGCCACAAGGACCTGTCCTGGAGGCACCTCGGGGTGGACCCGCAGCTGGACGCTTTCGCCTGACCTGAGCGTCGGCTCGCTGTGGTTCACCAGCTTCGACTTCGCGACGGTGCTGTTCGGCACGACCACGACGTCCTGGCCCACCTTGATGCGAGTGGAGCGCCAGTTCACCTCCATTACGCGTCCGGTCACGTTGCCGTCGATGGAAAGCTGGTCACCGACGCGGTAGGGCCGTTCCACACCCACCGCGATCCCTGAGAAGAGGTCACCGAGCGTGTTCTGCAGCGCAAGCCCCAGCATGATCGCGATCACGCCTGAGGTCGCGAGGAGTCCTCGAACCGGAAACTCTAGGACGCGCGATACGATGCAGAGGACGGCGGTGACGTAGATCCCGGCCGCGAGCAGATCGAGGAGGATGCGAGACTCGCGCGGCTTTGCCTCGAGCGTGAGGAGAAGACGCGAGGCGAAGGTGGCGAACCGCGCCCCCACGAGCCACCAGCAAATGGCAACGACCTCGTCGATGATACGCTCCGGCGATGCGGCGGCGAGAACGGGCACGACCGGCGAGCCGACGAGCCGGATGGCCGACCACGACAGGCTGACGAGGCATAGCGCCTGGATGAAGAACCTTGCCCAGATTTGCCGTCGCGCCTGACCGAGTAGTTCCGCGAGGACGAAGACGATGAAGGCGAAGCCTGCGAGGAAGAGGATCGAGTGCCTCATCGGGCTGTCGCAGCGATACCGCGGGACGTCGAGCGCGGCCGTTGGATCGGCGGCAGGCGGTTGCGTCGCGGACGCTGGTGACGCCTACATCGATGTCGTCTCATCCAGGGCCCGTAAGTCTCGCAATCGATCAGCCGCAGCGTCCCCGACAAGCAGCTCTTTTGCAAGCTTGTATCAGAGTTTAGCAGCTACTTAACCCAGATCGGTCGGGTCCTGCACAGGTCTCAATTGCGCACGGCGTGATCGTCTTGAGATCAATGGCGAAGTTTTCACTTCGATCGGCAGGAGGACTCGTATCGGTGCTTTAGCCTATCCTAACGTATCGGTGCTTTTGCATTGATCGTTGCGTATCCTGTCTTGACGACGCGGTGCGAGCTGGGTGAGGAGAACCTCAACGCAGCTGCTGTCCAAAATGGATCCGGGAGACAACGATGAGCGGAGCCCAGGTCCAGCCTTCCTCGCCCGACAAGCGGATCCCCCCGG
>CAXUBX010000203.1:0-2417 GCA_964249405.1 uncultured Acetobacteraceae bacterium
GGGGGGACCGGCAGGCATGACCAGACGACGCTCGCAGGCCTGGTT
Source organism: uncultured Acetobacteraceae bacterium (assembly GCA_964249405.1). Lineage (GTDB taxonomy): Bacteria > Pseudomonadota > Alphaproteobacteria > Acetobacterales > Acetobacteraceae > CAXTPV01. Next base: position 46 of record CAXUBX010000203.1, read on the forward strand.
CGGGGGCGACAGCAAGGATGCGTTCATCCATCGGAGCTGGATGAAGAACCACGGCTATCCGGAGGAGATGTTCGACGGAAGGCCGGTGATCGGCATCTGCAACACGTTCTCGGAGCTGACGCCCTGCAACGCGCATTTCCGCGAACTGGCGGAATCCGTGAAGCGCGGCGTGATCGAGGCCGGCGGCCTGCCGCTCGAGTTCCCGGTGTTCAGCTGCGGCGAATCGAATCTCCGGCCGACCGCGATGCTGTTCCGCAATCTCGCCGCGATGGACGTCGAGGAGGCGATCCGCGGCAACCCCGTCGACGGCGTCGTGCTGCTGGCCGGCTGCGACAAGACCACGGCGTCGCTGCTGATGGGGGCGGCGAGCTGCGACCTGCCGAGCCTCGTGGTGTCGGGCGGCCCGATGCTGAACGGCCGATATCGCGGACGCACCGTCGGCTCCGGCACCGATGTCTGGAGATTGTCCGAGGACGTCCGGGCCGGCGTGATCGGCCGCGACGAGTTCCTGCGCGCCGAGGCGGCGATGTCGCGCTCGGCCGGCCATTGCATGACGATGGGAACCGCGTCGACGCTGGCCTGCATGGTCGAGGCGCTCGGCGTCGCGCTGCCGCACAACGCCGCGATCCCGGCGGTGGACGCGCGGCGCGGCCGGCTCGCCTGGCAGGCCGGTCGCCGGATCGTCGCGATGGTCGAGGAAGACCAGCGTCTTTCCACGCTCCTCACCCGCCCCGCCTTCGAGAACGCGATCCGCGTCGTCGGTGCGGTCGGCGGATCGACCAACGCGGTCCTGCACCTTCTCGCGATCGCCGGTCGGATCGGGGTCGACCTCTCGCTCGACGATTGGGACCGCGGCGGCCGTGACGTGCCGACGATCGTCGACGTGATGCCGTCCGGCACCCACCTGATGGAGGATTTCTGCTACGCCGGCGGCCTGCCTGCGGTGATGCACGAGATCCGCCATCTGCTGCATCTCGACCAGCCGACCGCGAGCGGACGGAGCGTCGGCGAGAACTTGGCCGGCGCCGAGGTGTTCGACCGCGCGGTGATCCGCCCGCTCGACAATCCGCTGACGCCGCAGGGCGGCATCGCGGTGCTGCGCGGCAATCTCGCCCCCGACGGCGCGATCCTCAAACCGTCCGCCGCGACGCCGGCGCTGATGCGCCACACCGGGCGCGCCGTGGTGTTCGAGACGATCGACGACTACAAGGCCCGCGTCGACGACCCGGCGCTCGACATCGACGAAGACTGCGTCATGGTGCTGAAGAACTGCGGACCGCGGGGCTACCCGGGCATGGCCGAGGTCGGCAACATGGCGCTGCCGCAGAAGCTGCTGCGCCGCGGGGTACGCGACATGGTCCGCATCTCGGACGCCCGCATGAGCGGCACCGCGTTCGGCACCGTGGTCCTGCATGCCGCCCCCGAGGCGGCGCTCGGCGGACCGCTGGCGCTGGTGCGGGACGGCGATCGCATCACGCTCGACGTCGAGGCGCGGGCGCTGAACCTGCACGTCGACGCCGAGACGCTGCGGCAGCGCCGCGAAGGATGGTCGGCGCCGGAGCCCGCGATGCGCTCAGGCTACCAGCGCCTCTACGTCGATCACGTCATGCAGGCCGACACCGGCGCCGACCTCGATTTCCTTCGTGGCTGCCGCGGCGCCGCGATCCCGCGCCACAGCCACTGACAGGCGTCGACGGGAGACGCCGCCGACAGTCGCTTGAGGCGATCGCTGGCCGAAGACGGGACGCTCCTCAGGCCACCGCCGCCCGCGGCCGCGACGGCGCCGGGTGGGGCGGGGCCTGGTCCTCGGGAAGCGTCAGCACGCCGAGCAGCGCCTCGCGCAACGAGGCCAGCTTGCGCTCGCTGGTGATCTTCAGCCCGAACACGTCCTTGACGTAGAACACGTCGACCGCGCGGACGCCGTAGGTCGTCACGTGGGCGGATGCGATCTGCAGCCCCTGCCGGCTGCACGCGTCGGTGACCTCGTGGAGCAGTCCCGGCCGGTCGCGGCCGTTCACTTCGATCACCGTGTGGGTGTTCGAGGCCCGGTTGTCGATCACGACGCGCGGCGGGACGTTGATCACCCGCATGCGCCGGCCGAGCAGCGTCGTCGCGTGCCGGTTCATCACCTCGGCGAGCCCGAGCCGGCCCGACAGCGCCTGCTCGACCAGGCCAGGCAGCTTCGCGAGACGGTGCGGCGCGTCGAAGGCGCCGTCGGCCGCGTCCTGGATCCAGAACGTATCGAGAGCCCGCCCGTTGGTCAGGGTGTGGATGCGCGCGTCCACGATCGACGCGCCGGCCACCGCGAGCGCCCCCGCGATGTGGCTGAACAGTCCGGCGTGGTCGGTCGTGTAGACCGTGACCTCGGTGAC
>CAXUBX010000204.1:0-2417 GCA_964249405.1 uncultured Acetobacteraceae bacterium
GATGCGGGGAAGCCGGTAGCGCCCCTCTCGCAGCGGCGGCTGCGGCAGGTAGGCGCGCAGCACCACGGTGTACGGACCCCGTGCGGGTGCGGGGAGCCAGTTCGCGCTCCGCACACCTCCCGGATCGGTGCGGGCGATCCAGATCTCGGTCGTTCCGTCGGGCGAGCGGACGAGACCCGCAGTCCGGTCACCGATGGCGTAGCGGTCGAGGGGATTGCGGGCGAGAACGAGCGACCCGTCGGGCTGCGCCTCGTACATGGTCAGCGACCAGAACGCGTCGACCGGAACCGGCTCGGCGAGCCTCAGCCGGCGCAGCCCGTCGCCGAGAAACAGCGTGCCCTCGTCGCCCTCGGGCCGGAAGTACATCGCCTCGGCGGCCGGCAGCGCGCCGAGCCCGCCGACGGACACGGTCGCACGGAGCAGAATGTCGTCGCCGAATTGCCCGAGCTTCGCCGACGGGCGCGTCCAGCCCTCCACGAAGCGCGTCGCACTCCGCGCATTGCGCACGAGCGCCGCCGCTTCCTCGACGCCGCGGCCGATCGCCTCCGCGTCGGTAGGATCGCAGTCTTCGGCGCGGAAGTCGCCGGAGCGTCCTGCGGCCCGCACTCGCTCGAACGCGTCGAGGCCGGCGCGGAACGGTGGCGGGTCGGACAGGAGCAGCGACGCGGCATCGCGGAAGTAGTCCGGCCAGCACGCGTCGGGACCGGCGGGGGCGCGAGGGCTCGGAACGTCGGGGCCCGACAGCACGAGACCGTCCTGGCATCGACGCGCCGCCGGGAGGTCCTCCGCACCGTCGACGAGGATGCGGGCCATCGCCCAAGCGTGCGGCGTCCCGAGGCGGATATCGCGGGCACCCTCGGTAGCGCTGCCGGGACCGATCAGCCGCCAGGCGCCGGAAGCGCCGCCGGGCGTCCGCGGGCCGAGCACGATGTCGGCATCGGTCCACATGTTGAACAGAGTGACGGAAAGGTAGCGATGGCCGGCGTCGGGGACCTCGAGCCGCACAGGTCCTGCCGTCAAATCCAGGAAGCCGGTGGAGTAGATCGTGTCGACGTTCGGCGTAGTGACCGCGGTTCTGCCGGGACCGCCCAGCGCGCGCGCATGGGCGAACGCGTTCGCGCGTGCGCGGCCGCCCCGCCCGCCGAGGCCGCTGAGGAGCCGGGCGCGCACCCGGGCCATCTGCATGATCGGCTGCGCGAACAGCCACGCCGTGCGCGCGTCCGCCTCGAGATCGCCCGCCGTTCCCGGGATCTCAGGCCGGCTCGGCATCCGTGCGCTCGCGTTTTGCCTCGAGATAGCTCGACCGGATCAGCGGGATCTGGGTCGCGTAGAACAGCAGGTGGATGATCGTCAGCACCGGGAACTTGAAGACCGCCCAGACCGCGTCCGGCTGCGTCCGCCAGACGATCTCGTTCAGCGCCGCCGCCGCCAGATGGTAGAGGCCGATCCGCAGGCACAGCGTCCACCATCCCGCCTCGGTAAGGAACAGGAAACGGCCGAGGACGAGCCGCAGTGGGTTGTATCCGAGCGCCAGGCCGGCGAGCAGGAAGCCTCCGATTGCGGCGTTGTGCAGCGAGGTCTCGAGCTTGACCAGGCTCGGGTCGTGGGTGAGAAGCGCGAGCCCGGCCAGCAGCACGGCGGCGCAGCCGAGCGTGAGCGGCAGCGGTGCGAGGCGGCGGTCCAGCGCGAAGTCGGTGGCGAGCGACAGGACGGCGCCCGCGAGCAGTGCCCAGGCCGCGAACATCATGTTCCGGGTCGCGACGTAGACGAGGAAGAAGGCGAGCGGACCCGCGAAATCGACCGCCCCGCGCACCGCCGTGCGCGGCCGGTCGCGGCCCTCCCGCGGTTCCGGCCGCGTCCGTGCGTCCGGCGCCTGCACCGGTCAGCGTTCCCCGACGGCGTCGTATCCGACCCGGAGCTCGCTTGGTCCGCGCAGCAGCGGGCTCGGGCGGTAGGGCGGCTCCGCCAGGAGACGCGGCCCGGCGAGCCGCCGGAAGAACAGACTGAGCGCGATCTGTGCCTCGAGCCGCGCCAGCGGCGCCCCGAAGCAGCTGTGGATGCCGCTGCCGAAGCCGAGATGCTGATTGTCGCGGCGGCCGGGATCAAAGCGGTCCGGCGCCCCGAAACGCTTCGCGTCTCGGTTGGCCCCGGCCAGCACCAACGCCACCGTGCTCCCCTTTGGGATGGTCACGCCGCCCACCTCGATGTCAGCCAGCGCGTCGCGTCTGCCGAGGAACTGCACCGGGGGCTCGAAGCGCAGCAGCTCCTCGACCACGAGCGCCGCGCGCGCCGGGTCGTCGCGCAGCGGAGGGATCTCCTCGGGGTGGCGGAGCAGCGTGAGCACGCCGTTGGCGATCAGGTTCACCGTGGTCTCGTGCCCGGCGATCAGCAGCAGCGTCGCCATCGCGCCGACGCTC
>CAXUBX010000205.1:0-2399 GCA_964249405.1 uncultured Acetobacteraceae bacterium
CGACGACGAGGGCCGCGACGACGGGGGCCGCGACGAAGACGGGGGCGGCGCGCGTTCGGAGGTCGGGCGGCACGCCGGTCGTCATCGGTCGAGGATCCGATGGCGCGGCACCGGCCGCAAGGGATCCGGCCGCCGGCGACGCGGCTTGCGGCCCGCGTGGCCGGCGACTAACTCTCTGCGCGCTCGAGCAGTCGCGGGAAGATGTCATGTTCAAGGGCTCCATCGTCGCCCTGATCACCCCGATGCGCGACGACGGATCGATCGACGAGGCGGCGCTGGCGGAGCTGGTGTCGTGGCACGTCGACCAGGGGTCGGGCGGCATCGTCGCGGTGGGCACCACGGGCGAGAGCCCGACGCTGACCCACGAGGAGCACCGGCGCGTCGTCGACCTCTGCGTGGCCGAGGCGGCCGGCCGTCTTCCGGTGATCGCGGGCGCGGGATCGAACTCGACGGCCGAAGCGGCGGCGTTGGCGGCGCACGCGAAGCGGGCGGGCGCGGACGGGTGCCTGGTGGTGACGCCGTACTACAACAAGCCGACGCAGGAGGGCCTGTTCCTGCACTTCGAGGCGGTCGCCCGGGCGGCGGACGGGCTGCCGCTGCTGATCTACAACATCCCGAGCCGGTCGGTGGTCGACATCGGCATCGAGACGATGCGGCGGCTCGCGCGGATCCCGAACATCGTCGGCGTCAAGGACAGCACGCAGAACCTGATGCGGCCGCTGCACACGCGGCGGGCCTGCGGGTCGGGCTTCGTGCAGCTCTCCGGCGAGGACGGGACGGCGGTGGCGTTCCTGGCGGCCGGCGGCGACGGCTGCATCTCGGTCACCGCGAACGTGGCGCCGCGGCTCTCGGCCGAGATGCACGCGGCCTGGCAGTCGGGGTTCACCGACCGTGCGATCGCGATCCAGGACCGTCTGCTGCCGCTGCACGACGCGCTGTTCGCGGAGACCAGCCCGGCGCCGGTGAAATACGCGATGCACCTGCTCGGGCGGGCGACCGCGCGCTGCCGGCTGCCGATCGCGCCGCTCGGCGAGGCGACGAGGCGGCTGGTCGAGGAGGCGATGGGCGAGCTCGGGCTGCGCGACGACCCGTGAGCCCCGAGAAGAGCGTGACCGGGAAGACGAAGTCGGGGCTGATCAGCCACGGCATCGCGGCGCAGAACCGGAAGGCGCGGTTCGACTACACGATCCGCGAGACGGTGGAGGCCGGGATCGTGCTCAAGGGCCCGGAGGTGAAGAGCCTCCGGCTCGGCCGGGCGACGCTGACCGAGGCCTGGGCGGGCGAGCGCGAGGGCGAGATCTGGCTGTTCAACTGCTACATCCCGGAATACCAGGGCGGCGTGCTGTCGCGCTTCGAGCCGCGCGCGCCCCGCAAGCTGCTGCTGCATCGCAAGGAAGTCGACAAGGCGATGGGCGCGGTGGGGCGCGACGGGCAGACGCTGGTGCCGCTCGACATCCACTTCAACAAGCGCGGCGTGGCGAAGGTGACGCTCGGCTTCGCGACGGGCCGCAACAAGGTCGACAAGCGGCACGCGATCGCCGAGCGCGACTGGCAGCGCGACAAGGCGCGGCTGCTGCGGGCGCGGGGGTAGGGCGGGGCGGGGCCCCGGGCCCCGCCGGGGCCGCGGGTCCTTCAGGTCGAATACGCCTCTGCGTCCATCAACGGAGCAAAGTCCTCCAGTCCTTGCGTTCGGACGGACGATCGTCGCGCGACGCCTCGACCCAGCGAGGAGCGAGCGAGGGCTGCCCGGTCGCTCTCGCGCAGGCGGACGATCCTCCCGGTCGCACCGTCGCCCGCTTCCGACGGTGGGAGAAGCCCGTCCAGCGGTGAAGCGTTGCCGTGGATGAGAGAGCCGGGTGGGTCATGACCTTCAACATCACGAAAATCTTCACGGCCATCGGACCGGCCGCTTCGATCATTTTCGCCGCCTGGATCTTCATGGGTTACCTGCAGGCTCGCTCGGATTCCGCCCTTGGCCGATACCACGCGATGATCGGCATTTACCGCGACGGCAACATGTCCGAGGAGAGACGGAGCAACGTTCGAGACCAGGTATCGGTGTATAAGCGTCGTTGTGAGCTGATGAATACCGCAAACACTGTTGGTATCTTTGCTGCGATACTTTTGATATTTACATTGATCTCTGGTGAGATCTCGATCGTCGTGCCGACGTTTACTTTCCTGCAGATCGTAAGTGCAGGATCGGCACTACTCGGATTCGCGCTGGTGATTGTAGCGGCGGTATTCGTGCTCGCGGAAAGCTCGATCATCCAACGGCAACTGGACACTGAGCTGCTTGATGTCGCTGATCTTGCAAGAAGCACGGGTCAGAAATCGGGCGACATCACCGGCACGCGCCAAGGTGGCAATGGCAGGATCGGTCGATTGTAGAGGAAGCC
>CAXUBX010000206.1:0-2388 GCA_964249405.1 uncultured Acetobacteraceae bacterium
CGCGACCCGCGCGCTGCAGTCCTCCGTCGACCTGATCCGGGCGCTCGGCGGCGGCTGGAGCACCGCGGAACTGCCGTCCGAACGGTCGATCCCGCCGATCCATCCGCTGACCGTGGGCGGCGACGCGCCGCCGGCGCCACGACAACACGCTTGACGGGGCCGGGCCTTGTGCCTAGGAAGCCCGCTTTCCGGAACGCGGGAGACCGAACGGCCGCCGGCGCAGTCGCGCCCTCTGCGGTCCGACGTCGCACGAACCGCGGTCCTTCGGGCCGAAGGAGACCGAAGGCATGGCGAAGAAGATCACCGGCTACATCAAGCTGCAGATCCCGGCCGGCAAGGCGAACCCGTCGCCGCCGGTGGGTCCGGCGCTCGGCCAGCGCGGCCTGAACATCATGCAGTTCGTCAAGGAATTCAACGCGGCGACCCAGACGATGGAGCCGGGGATGCCGATCCCGGTGGTGATCACCGCGTTCGGCGACCGGACCTTCACCTTCGTGATGAAGACGCCGCCCAACACCTACTTCCTGCTGAAGGCCGCGAAGGTCGCCAAGGGATCGGCCACCACCGGCAAGGCGGCCACCGTCGGCACCGTCACGATGAGCCAGCTCCGCGAGATCGCGGCCGAGAAGATGGTCGACATGAACGCGAACGACGTCGAGGGCGCGGTCTCGATGCTGCGCGGCTCGGCCCGCTCGATGGGCCTCGCGGTGGTGGAGGGCTGATCCGGTGAAGCAGACGAAGCGCCTGAAGAAGGCGTACGGCGACATCGACACGGCGAAGCTCTACGCGCTCGACGAGGCGGTGGCGCTGGTGAAGACCCATTCGTCGGCGCGGTTCGACGAGACGGTGGAGATCGCGATGTCGCTCGGCATCGATCCGCGCCATGCCGACCAGATGGTCCGCGGCCTGCTCTCGCTGCCGCGCGGCACCGGCAAGACGCTCCGGGTCGGGGTGTTCGCGCGCGGCGCCAAGGCCGAGGAGGCCGCCGCCGCCGGCGCCGACGTGGTGGGCGCCGACGACCTCGCCGAGAAGATCCAGGCGGGCGAGATCGCGTTCGACCGCTGCATCGCGACGCCCGACATGATGGCGCTTGTCGGCCGGCTCGGGAAGATCCTCGGCCCGCGCGGCCTGATGCCCAACCCTCGGCTCGGCACGGTCACGATGGATGTCCGCGGGGCGATCGCGGCGGCGAAGTCCGGCCAGGTCGAGTACCGCGCCGAGAAGGCCGGGATCGTGCATGCCGGGATCGGCAAGGCGTCGTTCGAGGCGGCGGCGCTGCTCGAGAACATCCGGGCCTTCGTGGACGCGATCCAGAAGGCCAAGCCGGCCGGCGCCAAGGGGACCTACCTCAAGCGGGTGTCGCTGTCGTCGACCATGGGGCCCGGCGTCCCGGTCGACGTGTCGACGCTGGCCGCCGCCGCGGCGGCCTGAACCGAATTCGCCGGCCCTCGCGGGCCGGCGCGCAGGAGCCGGCCATGGTCCACGTCGGACCGCGGCCGGGTCCGACCTGTCCGAGACCGCACGTGGTCGGCCGCTCCCCCGGGGGCGGCGGACCCTAAGCGGGGCGCAAGCCCGGCGCGCGGGAGACGGGGTCGAAGCCCTTCCGGGTTTCGCTCTCCGGGCAGACCGACGAGCGGACGGCCGTCCCGGCGGACCGTCCCGTTGTGAACCGGCCGGCCTCGTCCCCCGGGATGCGGCCGGCCCGAGTGCGGAGTGTGGAACTTGGACCGTACGGAAAAGCGCGAGTTCGTCTCGATGCTGGCCGCGGTGTTCGCCGAGACCGCCATGGTGGTCGTGACCCGGAACGACGGGCTCACGGTCGCGCAGGTGACGGATCTCAGACGGCGGATGCGCTCGGCGGGCGCGAGCTACAAGGTCGCGAAGAACCGGCTGGCCACCCTCGCTCTGGACGGGACCCGGTTCGATGGTCTCGCGACGCTGCTGAAGGGACCGACCGCGCTCGCGTGGTCGGCCGATCCGGTGGCGGTGTCGAAGGCGGCCGTCGATTTCAGCAAGACCAACGAGAAGCTCGTCATCCTCGGCGGCGCGCTCGGAACCCAGACGCTGAGCGCGGACGGGATCCGGGCACTCGCCGAGCTGCCGTCGCTCGACACGCTGCGCGCGCAACTGGTGGGGCTGATCGCGGCCCCGGCCACGCGGGTCGCGAGCGTGATCGCGGCGCCCGGCAGCGGGCTCGCGCGGGTCTTCGGGGCCTATGCCAGGTCGCAGGACGTCGCGCCGGAGGCGGAAGCCGCCTGATCGCGCGGAAATGAGCGCGGGCCGGGGCAACCGGCTTGCGAAGCGGAACACAGGGCTTAGATAAGGACCTATCCAATGGCTGATTTGTCGAAGATCGTCGACGAGCTGTCGTCCCTCACCGTCCTCGAG
>CAXUBX010000207.1:0-2273 GCA_964249405.1 uncultured Acetobacteraceae bacterium
GATCACGGGTTCTGACCGGCATCCCAGCGCGCCTGCGCCGTATCGATCTGGTCCAGATGTGCGAACGCCCAGCTGCCGAGCGCCTGCACCGACTCCGACAGCGAGAGCCCGAGCGCGGTCAGCTCATAGTCCACCCGGGGCGGGATCGACGGCGTCACCGTGCGGGCCACCAGCCCGTCGCGTTCCAGATTGCGGAGCGTCAGGACCAGCATGCGCTGCGAAATCCCCTCGATCTCGCGCCGGAGCTCGCCGAACCTGCGTGGATGCCGCCGCAGCGTCATGATGATCAGCACGCTCCACTTGTCGCCGATCCGGGACAGCACCTTCGAGACCTTGCGACAGGTCGGAGTTGGGCCGGGAGGACTGTCAGTCACATCGATGTAACCTTGGTATGGATCATGTGCGTTCTTGCGTGAGCCATCGCGGGGCTTATCGTCTTCAGCGGTCACAAAACAGAACCGGGATTACCAGATGAAACTCCTGCACGTCGACACCAGCATCCTGGGTGGTCGATCGGTGACGCGCGAACTGACGCGCCTGATCGTCGAGCGCCTGGTCGCGGGCCGCGAGGCGGCCGTGACCTATCGCGACCTGACGGCCGAGGGCGTGCCGCACCTGACGCCGGTCAGCCTGCCGAGCGCGCATCCGGCTTCGGCGATGGCCGGCCCGCTCGATGCGGCGGCCCAGGCGATCCGCGACGAGAGCGACCGCATGCTGGACGAGTTCATGGCGGCGGACACGGTCGTCGTCGGTGCGCCGATGTACAACTTCACGGTCCCGACCCAGCTCAAGGCCTGGATCGATCGGATCGTCGTGCCGGGGAAGACCTTCCGACCCGGACCGAACGGGGTGGAAGGACTGGCGAAGGGCAAGCGGGTCATCGTCGCCGTCGCCCGGGGCGGGTTCTACGGCGCCGACGCCGCGACCGTGTCGGCCGAACATGCCGAGAGCCTGCTGCGGACGGCGTTCGGCTTCATCGGGATCACGCCCGAGTTCGTGCTGGCCGAGGGACTGAACGCAGGTCCCGACAGCAAGGCGAAGGCGGTCGGGCATGCCCGCGACGCCGTCGCGCAACTGGCCGCCTGACCCTGACCGGCAACGACCGGCACGACGCCGCCGCGCGCGACGAACGGCAGAGGACGACATGGCGGATCAGGACTTCATCACCTTCGGCCCGGTCCACCTTGAGGTGAGGGATCCGGAACGGACGGCGCGCTTCTGGCAGGATTCGTTCGGCTTCGCGCGGCGCGAGGGCAGCGGCGCGGGCATCGAGCTCGGAACCGCCGACGAGACGCTGATCGTGCTGCACGGCGGCGCGCGGCTGCCGTTCCAGAACGGCCACAGCGGCCTCTACCACGTCGCCATCCACGCCCCCGACGAGCGGGACTTCGCGCGGCTGCTCAAGCGCCTCATCGACCTCCGCACCCCGATCTCGCCGACCGACCACACCTTCTCGAAGGCGATCTACCTGCAGGATCCGGACGGCATCACCATCGAGATCACGCTGGAAACGCCGGAACGCTTCCGAGGGGTCAGGCCCGGCTCCGGCAACCGGCTGGTCTTCATCGGGGCCGACGGGACGGAGAGACCGGGATCCTGTCCACTCGACCTCGACGCGGTGTTCCGCGCCTACGCGCCCGGCTCCGAGCGGGAGGCGGTCCCGGCGGGAACGAAGGTCGGACACATCCACCTGCATGTCGGCAGCCTTGAGCAGGCCCGGGACTTCTACACCGGCCTCGGCATGGAAGTGTCGCGGTGGTGGCCGCCGATGCAGGTCGCCGACCTCGGCGCCGGCGGTCCGTTCAAGCACCGCATCGCCGTCAACACGTGGCAGGGCCTCGGCGCCCCGCCGTCCCCGCCAGGATCGGCCCGGATGCGTCATTTCGAGCTGCGCTTCGACACGTCCGAGCGTCTGTCGGCCGCTCTCGCGGCGAACCCGTCCGCGGTCGAACACGAGGACGCCCACGAGATCCTCGATCCGTCCGGCACCAAGATCCGCCTCGCCAGGAACCCGGCTCTCCTCGTGCAACACGAACGGGTGCCGTGAGCGCATGATGTCCCTCCCAAGGAGGTGACGGCGATCGGGTCCACGACCGCTCCGGCTCGTCCTCGTCGGAAGCCGCCCTCGCTACCCGCCGACCGCCGAGGTTGGCGGCGGGACCCTCGGTCGAAGCCGACCCGGCGGTCCAACGCCTGCCGACGGTACCGAGATGGCAAAGGACGGACCTCGCCGGTTTCGAAGAAGGGAGGCGCACCCGCATGAGCGACCACTC
>CAXUBX010000208.1:0-2252 GCA_964249405.1 uncultured Acetobacteraceae bacterium
CCGAGGGCCGCGAAGGCGGCGATCTGCGCGTTGTCGTTGCCGAAGCCGTGGCCGCCGGCCTCCGGCTCGTGGAAGAACGCCTCCCGGCCGATCGCCTGGAGCTTGGCGGCGAACTTCCGGGCGTGCCCCGGATGCACCCGGTCGTCGCGTCGCGTGGTCGCGATCAGGATCGGCGGGCCCGGACGTCCGGGCACGGCCGCGTGGTAGGCGGAGATCGCGCGGAGATGCGCCCAGTCCTCCGGACGGTCCGGGTCGCCGTATTCCGCGATCCAGCTCGCGCCCGCCAGCAGCTTCGTGTAGCGCCGCATGTCGGTGAGCGGGATCGTGCAGAACAGGCCGCCGAACCGCTCGGGGAACCGGGTCAGCATGTTGGCGATCAGCAGCCCGCCATTCGAGCCGCCCTCGGCCGCGATGCGCCCGGGCCGGGTGATCCCGCGCCGCACCAGGTCGGCGGCGACCGCGGCGAGATCCTCGTGGGCGAGGCGCTTGTTCTCGCCCCGACCGGCCTCGTGCCAGCGCGTCCCGAACTCGCCGCCGCCCCGGAGTGTCGCCGTGACGCTCGTGCCGCCCCGCTCCAGCCAGAGCTTGCCGATCCGCGTCCCGTAGACCGGCAGGATCGAGAGCTGGAAGCCGCCATAGCCGGTCAGGTGCACCGGCGCGTCGCCGGTCGGCGCGCGGTCCGGCCCGGTGACGACGTACGGGATCCGCTCGCCATCCGCCGAGACCGCCTGGTGTCGGGTGACCGCGAGGCCGGCCGCGTCGAAGGTCGCCGGCGCCTGCCGCAGCACCGCGGGTGAGGCGAGACCGCCCTCGGCGAGCAGCAGCGTCGGCGGCGTCAGCGGATCCTCCGCACTGACCAGCAGCGTGCCATCGCTCTCGCGATCCTCGACATCGAGGGCGCCGACCGAGACCACGCCGGCGTCCGGAAGGCCGGCGAGCGCGCTCTCCGTCCAGCCACCGTCGTCCGGCGTCCAGACCCGGAACACGGGGCGGAGCTCGTCGAGGATCGACAGCACCAGCCGCCCGGCGACGAACTCGCTCCGCTCGAGCGCCACCCGCTCGCCGCCTTCGCACAGCACCGCGGGCGCGCGTCCGCCCGCGAGGAAGCCGGACAGCCGGAAACCGAGCAGCGTGTCCGGCTCGTAGGTCCGTCCCTTGATCCTCCAGGGGGTGCGCGGCTGCGCCGTCATCCAGTCGCCCTGCCAGTCGACGCGGCAATCGGTCGGCACGTCGAGGCGGACACGCGGCCCCGACCGGTCGCCGAACCGGATCTCGCGGTCGAAGAAGCCAAGCATCGCGACGAAGGCGAGGCGTTCGCCGTCCGTGGTCCGGTCCACGGTCCCGTAGGCCGCCATGTGCGCGGGATCGGTCTCGAAGACCACCGCGGCGGCCTCGGGCGGCGTTCCGCGCCGCCAGATCCGGACCGTCCGCGCGTAGCCGGCGCGCGTCTCCTTGTCGGGACCTCCGAACGCCGAGGTCAGCAGCAGCGTGTCGGCATCGAGCCAGTCCGCGCCGCCCTTCGCTTCGGGAAGCCGGAACCCGTCGGCCATCAGCGATCTCCGGCCGAGATCGAACTCGCGAAGCACGGTCGCGTCGCCGCCGCCGCGCGACAGGCTCAGGATCGCGCGATCATGCGCGGGCGGCAGCGTCGCGGCGCCGTGCCACACCCAATCCTCTCCCTCCGCCGCGGCGAGCGCGTCGAGATCGAGCAGCACGTCCCAGTCGGGCGAGGCGCTGCGGTAGGAGGCGAGCGTCGTGCGGCGCCAGAGGCCCCGCGGGTGCGCCGCGTCCTTCCAGAAATTGTAGAGCAGGCCGCCACGCCGTCTCACCTGCGGGATGCGGTCCGGCCGGTCGAGCGCGGCGCGGAGCGCGTCGCGGTCGCGGTCCACCGCGGCGCCGCCGAGCAGCGAGGCGGTCCGCCGGTTCTGGTCCGCGACCCAGGCGAGTGCCGACGCGCCCTCGATCTCCTCCAGCCAGAGATACGGGTCGTCGTCGGGCGCCTCGATCGTCGGACGTCCGTCTGGTGTCGTCATCGCCGTCTCGCCCGCTCCGGAGTGCCGCTCGGTGGGACGGAGACTGGAGCGGCCGCGCGCCCGCGTCCATCTCCCGCCGTTCGGCTCGACAGGAGCGGACGCACCCGCGAAAACCCGTCCGATGCGCGTCCGTCCGTCCCGTCCCGCCGAGCTCGCGGCGGTCGCCGCCCTGGTGAACGCCGCCTATCGCGGCGACACCGCCCGACGGGGCTGGACGCA
>CAXUBX010000209.1:0-2232 GCA_964249405.1 uncultured Acetobacteraceae bacterium
AAGGGCGGCCCGGGATGGGGGGAATGGGTCCGCACGCGAAGCGTCTACATCGCGTTCGCGGTCCTGGTCGCGATCGACCTCCTGCTGACCCCCGGGTTCGGAAGCTTCTTCGTCCTCCAGAGCCTGCTGTTCGAGGCGGCCCCGATCATCCTGATCGCGCTCGGCCAGAGCCTCGCGATCGGCACCAGGGGGATCGACCTCTCGGTCGGCTCGGTGATGGCGCTGAGCTCGGCGGTGACCGGCATCTCGCTCGGAGCCGGCCCGTTCGCGGCGGCCGCCTTCGGCATCGCGGCCGGGCTCGCTTCGGGCATCCTGAACGGCACCCTGGTCGCGATCGTCGGCATCGATCCGCTGATCTCGAGCCTCGCGCTGCTCGTCGCCTGCCGCGGTCTCGGCCGCGCGCTGCTCGGCGGCGCCCGGATCGACCTCTCCGACGGCGGCCTGTTCGGGTGGCTCGGCCAGTCGGCCTTCGCCTTCATCCCGTCGGTCGCGTTCGCCGCCTTCGCGTTCGCCGTCGTCGTCTACCTCCTGGTGCAGCGCACGGTGTTCGGCCGCCAGGTGCTGTTCGTCGGCGCGAGCCGGCGGGCCTCGGCGCTCGCCGGCATCCCGGTGAACGGGACGCTGTTCCTGGTCTATGGCGCGAGCGGCCTGCTCGCCGGGATCGCCGGGCTGTTCGCCTCGGCCCGTCTCGGCGCCGCCGACGCGAACTACATCGGCGTCGGTTTCGAGCTCGACACGATCGCGGCGGCCGTGATCGGCGGCACCCCGCTCTCCGGCGGGCGGATCTCGATCGCCGGCACCGTGCTCGGCGTGCTCCTGCTCCGCGTGCTCGATGCGAGCTTCATCATGAACGACGTCAACGCGACCTGGTCCGAGATCATCAAGGCGGTGTTCATCATCGGCGCGCTCGCCTTCCAGCGGACGCGGGCGTGAGCACCGCCGCGACCCCGGGGGCGGCGGGCGCGATCGGCGCCCCGGCTCGGACCGGACGGGAACGGCGGGAGCGCCTGGTCTCGCTGGTCCAGTCGCGCGTCGCCTCGGCCGTGCTGCTCGCGGTCGCGGCGATCGCCTCGGTCCTGTTCCCGCACTTCCTGAGCCGCGGCAACATCAGCGACATCGTCACCGCCTCGAGCTTCCTCGGCATCGTCGCGATCGGCCAGTGCTTCGTGATCATCATGGGCGGCTTCGACCTCGCGGTCGGCTCGACGGTCGGCCTCGGCACGGTGCTCGCCGCCTACGCGATGCCCTATGGCTGGGTCGCCGCGTTCGCCGCGCCGATCCTGGCCGGCGCGCTGATCGGCCTGCTCGACGGGCTGCTGATCGCGCGCGCCCGGATGGCTCCCTTCATCGTGACGCTCGCCGCCCTGCTGGCGATCCGCGGCGCCTCCGTGCTGCTCGCCGGCGAGAGCCTGATCATCGCCAACCCCGGCCTGTTCTCGCGCATCCCGAACGGGTCGATCGGCGGCATCGGCAACCTGATCCTGATCCTGATCGCGCTGACCGCGGGCGCGGCGCTGGTGCTGAACGCGACGTCGTTCGGCAGCGCCGTGTTCGCGATCGGCGGCAACGAGGAGGCGGCCCGGATGCTCGGCGTCCGCGTCGAGCGGACCAAGGTGATCGCCTACGTGTTCAGCGGGTCGCTCGCCGGTCTGTCCGGCGCGCTGCTCGGGGGGCATCTCGACAGCGGCCTGTCCGGGGCCGGCACCGGCTACGAGCTGCAGTCGATCGCCGCCTGCGTGATCGGCGGCGTGCTGCTGACCGGCGGCGTCGGCACCCTGCTCGGCACGCTCTCCGGCGTGCTCCTCCTCGGCGTCATCGAGAACGTCATCAACCAGATCGGCACCCTGAACGCCGCCTGGCAGGACTTCACCAGCGGCCTGTTCCTGCTCGCCGCCGTCATCCTCCAGACCGCGCTGACCCGCCGCCGCGCGACCTAGCAGACTGCTGGAGAAGCGTTTCGGGGGTCCAGGCGCCCAGCGCCTGGTGGGGCGCGGGGTGAAATCCCGCATCCTGCTCCACCGTGCCTTCGGCCGACGCTCTTGCCAGCCACACACCCGCGCCCCCCCGTATCCGTCGCCGTCCCCGCGGCGTAGGCTCGGGCCGCCACGACCGCCAGCCTTCGCGAAGGAGCCGGGATGCCCGTCGAACGCCTCATCCCGCCGCGAGGGCGGGCACGATGAGCGCCCTCGTTCCGCCCTTCACGAGAGAGACCGCGATCGCGAAGGTGCGGAT
>CAXUBX010000210.1:0-2188 GCA_964249405.1 uncultured Acetobacteraceae bacterium
CACCTTCGGCGTGTCGCAATACGTGCCGCTGGTGGGCGACGACGTGCTCGTGCGGCTCGAAGGCGAGTTCAAGCCGGCTTCCTGAGCCGGCAAGCAGCAGGACGAAGAATATGCGGACACGCCAGCTCGGTTCCTCGGACCTCCAGGTCACGGAAATCGCCTTCGGCTCGTGGCTGACAACCTCCGGCGGCGTCGACCGCGCGCGGGCGGTCGCCTGCCTGCACCGGGCGCTCGATCTCGGCATCAATCTCATCGACACCGCCAACGTGTACGGCCGCGGCGCCGCCGAGACCGTGATCGGCGACGCGCTCGCCGACCGGCCACGCGACAGCTACGTTCTCGCCACCAAGGTGTTCTTCCCGATGAGCGACACCGACCGGGGGCTGTCGGCCGCACAGATCGGCAAGCAGATCGACGCCTCGCTCGGGCGGCTGCGGACCGACCACGTCGATCTCTACCAGTGCCACCGCTACGACGATGCGACGCCGCTCGAGGAGACGATGGCGGCGCTGACTGCCGCGGTGCGGGCGGGCAAGGCACGTTACATCGGATTCTCCGAATGGCCGGCCGACCGGATCGAGGCGGCACTCGCGATGACGGACGTCGCACGCTTCGTGTCCAGCCAGCCGCAGTATTCGCTGCTCTGGCGCGCGCCGGAAGCGGAGGTCATCCCGCTCTGTGCCCGCGAGGGGATCTCGCAGATCGTGTGGTCGCCGCTCGGCCAGGGCGTGCTCACGGGGAAGTACCGGCCCGGCCAGCCGCTCCCGTCCGGCAGCCGGGCGACCGACGCTTCGATGGGTGCGATGTTCTACCGCGAGTGGCTGGAGCCGAACGTGCTCGAAGCGGTCGCCGCGGTCGGCGACATCGCCCGCGACCACGGCCTCACCACCGCCCAGTTCGCCCTGGCGTGGACCCTGCGCCAAGGCAACGTGGCCGCCTCGATCATCGGCGCGACCAGGCCGGAACAGCTCGACGAGAACGTCAAGGCCTCCGGCGCCGACGTTCCCGAGGCGGCCTTCGCCGCCGCCGAGCAGCTGATCGGCGACGCGCTCGCCGCGCCATAGCGGCTCGAAGACGCCGCCCCAGAGCCGGTGGTCCTCACGCCTAGCCGGGGACCGGTGTCGGCGCGTGCGCGGGAATCAGACGTTCGTGCTTCAGCTCCGACCAGAGATCGACGGGGATCGCGGTCCGCATGAGGGCGACGTTGCCGCCCATCTCGGCGGCGTTCCGCGCCCCCGGGATCACCGAGGCGGTGACGGGATGCGCCGCGCAGAACTGCAAGGCCGCCGCACGGAGATCGACCCCGTGGCGGCGGCAGACGGCGTCGATCGCGTCCCGCCTCGCGACGATCCCGCCCGGCGCCGCGGCGTAATCGTAGGTCGGCGCGCCGGCGAGAAGGCCTGAATTGTAGGGGCCTCCCGCGACCAGCGAGACCCCGCGCGTCCCGCAGGCCGGAAGCAGCGTCTCGAGGGACGCGGTGTCGAGCAGCGTGTAGCGGCCGGCGCACAGGAACACGTCGGGATCGGCGCGCTCGAGCGCGAGCAGGCAGGGCTCGACCCGGTTCACGCCGAGTCCCCAGCCGCCGATCACGCCCTGCTCGCGGAGCCGGGTCAATGCCGGTGCGGCGCCGCGCATCGCCTCGTCGAAGCGGGCGGTCCAGTCCGGCCCGTGCGTGTCCTCGCTGACATCGTGGATGTAGACGATGTCGACGCGGGCGAGGCCGAGGCGCTGAAGACTGTCTTCGATCGATCGCCGGGCGGCGTCCGCGCCGTAGTCGTAGCGGACCGCGAACGGCAGCGCGTCGACGTAGGACGACCGCTCGCGCGACACCGGCCCCGCGGTGATCGGGTCGAGCAGCCGGCCGACCTTGGTCGAGAGCACGAACTCGTCGCGCGGGCGCGAGCGGAGCGCCCGCCCCATCCGGTGCTCGGAGAGGCCGAACCCGTAGAACGGGGCGGTGTCGTAGTAGCGGAGCTCTTCCGCCCAGGCGAGCGCGAGCACGCGATCGGCCTCGTCGTCGGAGACCGGCGCGAACAGGTTGCCGAGCGGGGCGCCGCCGCAGCCGAGCGGACCGGGCGGCCGGATGCGGGACCGGATCGTGGGCATGGCTGGGCAATCCTGTTCCAAATCGAGCGGGAGCGGGGCTGCGGCCGGCGACGCCCCAGGAGCGATCGAGATTGAACGCTTT
>CAXUBX010000211.1:0-2186 GCA_964249405.1 uncultured Acetobacteraceae bacterium
GGCGCGGCCGTGGCGGCGGCAAGGTGCAGCGCGGTCTGCCGGTGGTGGGCGTGGCAGATCGCGACCGCGAGCGCGTCGGCGGCGTCGGCGCGGCGGAGCGCGGCGCCGGGGAGCAGGCGGCGGACCATCACGGCGACCTGGTCCTTGGACGCGGCGCCGGTGCCGACCACGGCGCGCTTGACCTCCATCGCGCCGTATTCGGCGACGGGGAGGCCGGCGAGCGCCGGGGCGAGAAGCACGACGCCGCGGGCGTAGCCGAGCTTGAGCGTCGCGGCCCCGTTGCGGTTGACGTAGGTCTGCTCGACGGCGGCCTCGGCGGGGCGCCACTCGGCGAGGAGGGCGGCGAGCGCGTCGTGGAGCGCGCGGAGGCGGCTCGGCACCGGGGCCTCGCCGTCGGTCGCGATCACCCCGTCGGCGACGTGGCGGAGGCGGTTGCCGGTGCTCTCGATCACGCCCCAGCCGGTGAAGCGGAGGCCGGGGTCGAGGCCGACGAGGAGGGTCATGGGCGCGGGTCAGGCCGCGTCGAGGGCGGCGGCCAGCTCGGGCGGAAGCTCGTGGTTGGCGTAGATCTCCTGGACGTCGTCGCTGTCGTCGAGGGCGTCGAGCATCCGGAGCAGGGCGGCCGCCTGCTCGGCGTTCGGGGTGACGGTGGCGGACGGGCGCCACTCGACCGCGGCGGCGTCGGGCGGGCCGAAGCGGCGCTCGAGGGCGTCGCGGACGGCGAAGAAATCGTCGGGCCGGCAGGTGACCTCGTGGCCGTCGCCGGTGGTCGCCGCCTCGTCGGCGCCGGCCTCGATCGCGGCTTCGAGCATCGCGTCCTCGGAGGCGGCGGCGGCGCGGTAGCGAATCGCGCCGAGGCGGCTGAACATGAAGGTGACGGAGCTGGTCTCGCCGAGGGCGCCGCCGTGCTTGGCGAAGGCGGAGCGGATGTCGGAGGCGGTGCGGTTGCGGTTGTCGGTGAGCGTCTCGACGATCACGGCGACGCCGCCCGGTCCCTTGCCCTCGTAGCGGACGGCGACGTAGTCGGCGCCGCCGGTGTTCTCGGTCGCCTTGCGGATCGCGCGGTCCACGGTGTCCTTCGGCATGTTGACGGAGCGGGCGAGCGAGACGGCGGCGCGGAGCCGCGGGTTCGAGCCCGGCTCGGGCAGGCCGGTGCGCGCGGCGACGGTGATCTCGCGGATCACGCGGGCGAACTGGCGGGCGCGGCGCTGATCCTGGGCGCCCTTGCGGTGCATGATGTTCTTGGAGTGGGAATGGCCGGCCATCGTCCCTGCCCTTCTCGTGTTCGCCCGGTGGTGGTGGTGGGCCCGGTCCTGGTGGCGGGCCCGGTCGCGGTCAGTCGGCCCGGCCGTGGCAGTGCTTGTACTTGCGGCCGGAGCCGCAGGGGCAGGGCGCGTTGCGGGCGCTGAAGCGCCAGGTCGCGGGATCGGCGGCGTCCACCACCGCCGGGTCTTCGAGGACCGCGAGGTCGCCGGGCTCGGCCGAGACGTAGGACGGCACGGCCTGGGCGGGCTCCGGGATCGCGGGCGGCCCGGCCGGATAGGCGGGCTCGGGCGGCGGGGCGGCGGGGATGGTGATCTCGACATGGGCGAGGGTGCCGACGACGCGTTCGCGGAGCTCCTCCAGCATCGCGTTGAACAGCGCGAAGGCCTCGCGCTTGTATTCGTTGAGCGGGTCGCGCTGGCCGTGGGCGCGGAGGTAGATGCCCTGGCGGAGCTGGTCGAGCGCCAGGAGGTGCTCCTTCCAGACGGCGTCGAGCGTGTTGAGGAGCACCTGCTTCTCGACGTAGCGCATGATCGGCACGCCGTAGTTCGCGACCTTGCTCGCGAAGTGGGCGGCGGCGGCGTCGCGGATGCGGGTCTCGACCGTCGCGGGGTCGATCGCGTCCTCGCGGGACCATTCGGGGACCGGCACCGCGACGCCGAGCAGGCGCAGCGCGTCGGCGGCGAGCGCGTCGGATTCCCACTGCTCGGCGAAGGAGCGTTCGGGGACGCGGGCGGCGACCAGGCGGCCGACGATGTCGTCCCGCATCTCGGCGACCACGGGCGAGACGTCGTCGGCGGCCATGAACTCGCGGCGCTGGCCGTACACCTCGCGGCGCTGGTCGTTCATGACGTCGTCGTATTTGAGCAGGTTCTTGCGGGTGTCGAAGTTGCGCGCCTCGACCTTCTTCTGCGCGCGCTCGA
>CAXUBX010000212.1:0-2161 GCA_964249405.1 uncultured Acetobacteraceae bacterium
CATAGCAAAGGCCTATCCATTCAATCCTGGATCAAGCGAGGCGCGGAAGAGTGTCGCAAAGCATGAACGAAGAACGTCCGGAAGACTTGCTCCTTGCCCTTACCGCGCGGGTCGTGTCGGCGCATGCCGGGCACAATGCGGTGCCGCCAAACGAGCTCCCGACGCTGATCAAGCAGGTCCATGCCACCCTGGCCGGTCTCGGCACGACGCCAGCTGCTGTCAAGCAGCCCGAGCCGGCGGTCCCGATTAAACGATCCGTGTTCCCGGACTACCTGGTGTGCCTGGAAGACGGGAAGAAGCTGAAGATGCTGAAGCGGCATCTCCAGGCTGACCACGACATGACGGTCGATCAGTATCGCGCGAAGTGGGGGCTGCCGCCGAACTATCCGGTAGTGGCGCCCAACTATGCCGAGCACCGTTCGTCGCTCGCCAAGAAGATTGGCCTCGGTCGCAAGCCCGCCGGCATCTCGCAGGAACTCCCAGTCGCCGCAGAAGTAACCGAGCGGCGCGGTACGCAGCGTGGGCGAGGAGGCAAGCAAGCCGCCGAATGAGCGGCGGCGGCGGGCGGAGCCACTTGGGTTCCGTGCCCTCCTATCTCCGCGTCGGCACTCCATTGCTTCCGGTGTCCCGCGGAGGATGGCACCGTTGCGGAAGAGGCGGAGTCGCGACGATCCTGGATCAGAGTGAAGAGCTCGCGCGCGTTAAGCAGCGGATCCGCGCCCTGACGGAGAGGACCGTCGAGCGCGGATGCACCGAGGCGGAGGCGCTCGCGGCCGCCGAGATGGTCGGGCGCCTGCTCGAGCGTTACGCGCTCAGCATGGACGAGGTAGATCTCCGGGCTGCCGCCTGCGTCGTGGTCAGGGTTCCCGCTGGTGGCCGGAGAAGGCGGCCGGTCGACACCTGCGTGCCAGCCATCGCTCGCTTCTGCGGCTGCAAGGTCTGGCTCGAGCGAGAAGACGATGGTGGCGCTCACTAAGCGTTCTTCGGCTTCGACACCGACGTGGCGCTTGCGGGCTACCTGTTCACCGTGGTGGCCCGTGCCGTGCGCGCCTCGAGCAGTCGCAGGTCGCGCGCGAGGCGACCGTCGCGACGCAGCGCTCGAGCGGGACCGCTCTCGTTCTCGCGCGTCAGCACGCTGTCGAGGACGCCCTTCCGGGGACGGAAGATCCGGCTCCGAGCGCAACGAGCGATCGCGTTCCGAGCGGCACCGTGCGTTTCGCGCAGGCCAGGCTGCCGGCGAGCGGGTGAACATCAACCGTCCCGTGCACGCAGCAGACCAAGCCCGGCTCGCCTGATACCGCGAGACGGGCAGCGTCAGCGCGTCTACGACTGGGAGGACCGGACGATCGCGCCTCGCGATCGGAGCTGCATCCCATTCGCGGCTGCGCAGGGGATCGTGGATGCGATCTGGACAGAGGCTGGCCTGCGCTTTCCGCCGAGGGTCGAACCCCTGCCCTCGTCGGTTCTGTCAGGTCTCGCGCCGGTAGGCTGACGTTGAATGACAAGGCCAGGAACGTTCAGGCAGCGGTCATGATGTCGATTGCGATGCGGGTGGCCTTGGCGAAGCGGGAGCGCCGGAGGAAAGCGGAGAGACGGTCTGGTTGTGACGGCGGCGGGGACGGAGGAGATCCCGGAGTTCACCATGCTCGCGACAGAAGCGGCTGGCAGCGTCGTGGTCCTTGAAGCCGCGCATACATCGGATCCGCCCCTTGATGCCGCGATGATCCTGTTCAAGACGGTTGTTCAGGTAGGCACTCGTTCGGTGCCTGACCGTCTTGCCCAGCACGCTTCGGATCGCTCTAGGGTAGGAGCCATGACCGTCCGTCGTCACCCGATCTGGACGAAATCCCATGGTCGCACGGGCCGAGCGGAAGAACGCCTTGGCAGCCCTCATGTCGCGGTGCTCGCTGAGCATGGCGTCGATCAGGTTTCCGTCCCGATCGATCGCCCGATACAGGTAGGTCCAGCTGCCGCGGACCTTCAGGTAGGTCTCATCGACATACCAACTCCTGCCGGCCCCGCGCCGCGTGCTATGCCGGCGCTTACGAAGCTCGTCGCCCATGATCGGCAGCAGCTTCGCCTCCCACTCGCGAACGGCCTCGTGGCTCACTTCGATCCCACGCAGCGCCAGGATCTCGCTCAGGTCGCGCAAGGTCAGCCG
>CAXUBX010000213.1:0-2138 GCA_964249405.1 uncultured Acetobacteraceae bacterium
TCGTCGCGGAGCTCGTGCTCGGCACGCTTGACGAGATCGTGGTCGTCGGAGACGCCGACGATCTTCACCGCATGGTCGAGCGCCGCGTCGAGGTCGGTCGAGACGGTCGGATCGAACTTCACGGTCCATTTCTCCCGGCCGACATGCGGGCCGTCGGCGTCGGGCACGATCCAGTCCTCGCCGGCATAGACCCAGACGTCGAGACCGTGCCGGCGCAGGCTCTCCACCGTCTTCTCGGCCGCGTCGCGCGCGAGATTGCGGCTCTCGATCACGCTCATGTCGGACCGGACCATGAGGCCGCCGTTGAAGCCGGCAATCGGGGTCGAGATCGCGAGCGGCTCGAACAGCATCGCCATCCCCTTCGGCGGCCGCCCGCTGGTGATCGCGAAGCGGATGCCTTTCGCCTCGAGGGCGTGGACGGCCCGGATCGCCCGTTCCGTCAGGATCTTCTCCCTGGTGACGAGCGTCCCGTCGACGTCGGCGAGCATCAGCGAGGTTTTCGCCATGGTTGAACTCCCGGTTAGTCCGGCCTGGGGGCACGCGGCAGGATGATGGTTTCCATCGCTTCGGCCCAGCCCTCCTCGCGATTGGACGCGGTGAGGAAGCCCGCGCTCGCGCGGACCTCCTCGGACGCCTGGCCCATCGCGATCGAGAGCCCGGCCGCGCGCAGCATCGAGATGTCGTTGCCCATGTCGCCGATCGCGGCGGTCTCGGCCACGTCGATGTCGAGCAGGGCGGCGAGGCGCCTGAGCCCGCGATCCTTGCGGGCGTCGGGATGGGTGATGTCGAGGTAGTAGTCCTGGCTCCGGTGCGCGGCGACGCGGCCGCCGAGCGCGGTCGACATCTCCGCCTCGATCCGCCCGAGCTTCGCGAAATCGGCGCTCGATCCCATCAGCTTGCCGGCACGCCCGATCACCGCCTCGAAGTCGGGAACGACGACCGGCTCCATCTGCACGGTGCGCCGCTCGAACGGGACGTAGGCGCCGGCCGGGTTGGTCACGTACCAGCGCGCGTCGGCGAACACCCAGGCCTCGATGCCGTTGGTCTCCAGCATCTCGAGCGCGAGCCTCGCGTCGGTCTCGGGCACGTGGAGTGCGTCGAGCACCTGCCCGTCCGCGGAGAGGATCTCGCCGCCGTTGAACCCGGCACACGGCGTGTCGAGGGCGAGCGCGTGCCGCAGCGCGTCGAGGCCACGCGGCGGCCGGGCGCTGATCAGGCAGAGTCGGATCCCGGCTTCGCGGAGACGGCGCGCGGCCTCGTGCGCCCGGGGCGTGATCCGCTTCTCGTGATCGACGAGGGTGCCGTCGATGTCGGTGACCACGAGGCGGATGGTCCCGGTTCGCGTCGTCGTCGGATCGGTCATCGGGCGAGCTTCAGCCAGCGACGCCCGTCGCGGGCGAGCAGCGCCTCGGAGGCGCGCGGCCCGGCCGAACCGCAGGCATAGGGGTGCACGATCCCCTCGCCCGCGTCCCAGGCGTCGCGTGCCGACTGCACCGCCGCCCAGCCGCCCTCGACGTTGTCGGCGCGCTGGAACAACGTCGCGTCGCCGATCAGGCAGTCATAGATCAGCGTCTCGTAGCCGGTGCTGGGCCCTTCCTGGAAGAAGTCCGCGTAGTCGAAGTTCATCCGGACGCCGCCCAGCGCCACCGTCGGGCCCGGGCGCTTGGCGCTGAACTGCAGCGTGATGCCCTCGCGCGGCTGGATGTGCAGCACGAGGATGTTCGGCGTCAGCTTCTCGACCGGCGTGTCGCGGAACAGCGCATAGGGCGCCTGCTTGAAGTGGACCGCGATCTCGGTCCGGCGGACCGCGAGGCGCTTGCCGGTCCGGAGATAGAACGGGACGCCGGCCCAGCGCCAGTTGTCGAATCCGAGCCGCATCGCGACGAAGGTCTCGGTCGTGCTGTCGGGCGCGATGCCGGGTTCGGCCCGGTAGGCGTTGCGCTGCTCGTCGCCGAGCTCGCCCGCGACATACTGGCCACGCACCGCCGGCGGGTGCTCCACGCCGAACTCCATCGGATGGATCGCCGCCAGCACCTTCGACTTCTCGTCGCGCACCGCGTCGGCCTCGAACGAGCTCGGCGCTTCCATCGCGGTCATCGCGAGCAGCTGCATCAGGTGGTTCGGCACCATGTCGCGGA
>CAXUBX010000214.1:0-2093 GCA_964249405.1 uncultured Acetobacteraceae bacterium
GACGATGGCGTTCAAGCCGGGCCCTCCCTGCCGTTCGGTGCCGGTTTGTAGGCGGACGGTCGGCCGGTCTCGATGAAATTCGCGTTTAGGACCTCGAGGCTCCGCTTCGAATTCCGCTGCGAACGATCGACATGGATGGGGTCCAGGCGCCCAGCGCCTGGTGGGGTGCGGGGTGAAACCCCGCGTCGTAACTTACTTCCTCCGTCAGCCGCCTGTAAGGCGACGGGTCCCGAAACGGAGCGAGAAGCGGCTGCCGCACCCGTTGGGCTCGATCACCACCTCCGCCTGGTGGAGATCGGCGATCGCGGCGACCAGGCTGAGGCCGAGCCCGTTGCCTGGAACGTGCCGGCTCCGGTCCGCCCGGTAGAACCGTTTCAGGACCTCGGCGCGGTCGATCTCGCTGAGGCCGATCCCGTCGTCGGCGACCGAGATCAGGCCGTCGCGGACCGAGACCAGCACGTGGCCGCCCGCGCCGGTGAACTTGATCGCGTTGTCGAGCAGGTTGGCCACCGCCTCCATCAGCAGGTCGGGATCGCCGCGCACCACCGCATCCCCGCCCTCCGCCTCCCGGAGCGAGAGCGCGATGCCGCGTGCCTCCGCGACCGGCTCGTAGAATTCGAGCGCGTCGCGGGCGATCGCACCGAGCGAGACGTCGCCGAAACCGGCGACGCGCCGGTCGGTCTCGATGGCGGCGATCCGGAGCAGCGCCGTGATCACCGCGAACACGCGGTCGAGGTCGACGATCGCACGGTCGATCGCGTCGTCGACCGCGGCGCGTTCGGCGCCGCGGGCGCGGGCGCGGTCGAGCGTCGCGCGGACCCGGGCGAGCGGGGTGCGGAGGTCGTGGGCGATGTCGTCGCCGATCCCGCGCACCTCGGAGACCAGCAGCTCCAGCCGCTCGAGCATCCGGTTGACCGACCGGGCGAGCAGGTCGAGGTCGTCGACGCCGTCGCCGGTCGGCAGCCGCTCGTGCAGGCCGCCCGCCATGATGCGGGCGATCGCGCGATGCATGTCCCGCACGCGGAGCAGCGCGCGGTAGCCGATCAGCGCGCCGCCGGCGAGCGACAGGCCGAGCGCCGGGACGAAGCCGAGCGCCAGCGCCCGCAGCACGATCGCGCGAAGGCTCGCGAGCTCGCGCATGTCGCGCCCGATCAGCAGGGTGCCTCCCGCCGGCAGCCGCACCGCGACGGCGCGGATCGCCAGCGCCGGACCACCCTCGATCTCGACGGTGGCGCGATGGGCGCGCCCGTCCGCCGGGAAGCCGGGGGGCAGGCGGGCGACGTCGCCGGTGACCCGGTGCCCGGCGGCGTCGAACACCGAGGTGATCGGGATCGAGCGGAGCGCCTCGTCGAAATGGCGGTCGACGTGCCAGCGGATCGTGGCCGGCTTCTCGCGCGCGAGGCTCGTCGCCTCGGCGGCGATCACCCGGTCGATCCGGGCGTTCTCGAAGCGCTCGGCCTGCCAGGTGATCAGCGCGAACACGAGCGCCATGCTGGCGGCGAGGATGACGCTCGCGCCGAGGGCCAGGCGGAACGGGGTGGTGCGGAGGACCTCAGCCGGGAACACGCAGGCAGAACCCGGCGCCGCGGACGCTCTGGATCAGCGGCGCCTCGCCCGCGGGATCCACCTTGCGGCGGAGCCGGCCGATATGGACGTCGACGAGGTTGGTCTGCGGCACGAACCGGTAATGCCAGACATCCTCCAGCAGCATCGCCCGGGTCAGCACCTGGTCGGGGCGGCGCATCATGTATTCGAGCAGCCGGAACTCGCGCGGCAGGAGGTCGAGCAGCCGCCCGTCGCGGGTGGCGGTGCGCTCGATGAGGTCGAGCACGAGGGGGCCGGCGCGAAGCACCGTCGCCCGGGTGTCGGCCGGACGGCGGAGCAGCGCCTCGACGCGGGCCAGCAGCTCCTCCATCGCGAAGGGCTTGGTGAGGTAGTCGTCGCCACCGGCCTTGAGCCCGCCGACCCGGTCGTCGACGGCCGACAGCGCGCTCAGCACCAGGACCGGCGTGCGCACCTCGCGCTCGCGGAGGCGCTCCAGCACCGCGATGCCGTCGAGCCCGGGCAGCAGCCGGTCGAGGATGAGCAGGTCG
>CAXUBX010000215.1:0-2056 GCA_964249405.1 uncultured Acetobacteraceae bacterium
ATGGAGGACACGCTGGTCGAGGTGCGGAGCGGTGCGGTGCGCGCGATCGCCGACCGCAAGGCGATCGAGCGCAGGCGCGACGAGCTCGGTCGCGACGAGGCGGAGTGGCAGCGCAAGGCGGAGTTGGCGCTGGCCCACGACCGCGACGATCTCGCCCGTGGCGCGCTGCAGGCCCGGCACAATGCCGGTCGCGCCCGCGCCGATCTAGACCGCCAGATCGCCGCCCTCAACGAGGGGCTCGACCAGCAGAACGACGACATCGGCAAGCTGCAGGCGAAGCTCGCCGACGCCAGGAACCGCCAGCGCGCGCTCGCCTCCCGCCACAAGGTCGCGAGCAATCGCCTCCGGGTGCGCGAGAAGCTCGCCGACGAGCGCATCTCCGACGCGTTCGCGCGCTTCGAGCATGTCGAGCGCGCACTGGACCTCGCGGAGGGCCGCGTGGAAGCCTACGATCTCGGCCGTGAGGGAGGCGGCAGGCCGACGCTGGAACAGGAACTGGCCGGGCTCGAGACGGACGCCGCGGTGGACGACGAGCTGAAGCGCCTGAAGCAGCGTGTCGGCCGGAGCGCTCCGCGACCGGCCGGTCCCCAGCCTGGCGGTGACGAGTGACAGGCGGCGGCCGGGGTCTCACGGCGGCGTTCGACGGCGGGGCGAAGGGGAGCGATAGGGGATGGATTGGAGCCTGGTCACCATCTTCGTGTTCGTCCTGGCGCTGGTCGGGATGAGGAGCTGGTTCGCCATGCAGGGGCGCCGCGGAAACGGCCTGGCGCCCGCCGACCAGGGTGCGCTCGACCGGGCGCTCGAGCAGGCGGCGCGGCTGGAGGCACGGATCGACACGCTCGAACGCATCCTCGATGACGACATGCCCGGCTGGCGCCGCCGGGTGCGTGCGTGATCCGCGCCGCCGTCCTCTCGGTTGTCCTGGTCGTCGGTTTGGCGAGCACGGCCGAGGCCGAGCTCGCGGGCCGCGCGTTGACGGTGACCGGCGGGTGCGCGTCCGGCGGCTCGATCTCCATCGACCCCGACAGCAGCCTTTCGGGTCAGGTCGCGGTCGATGGCCCGGCGCAGTCCGCGACCGGCGGCAGCGGGGGCACCATCACCGTGATGCCGAGCTGCGGCGATGACGGGCTCAGGGTCCGGGTCCCGCCGTCGTTTCCCGTCGAGGTGGCGGTCAGCGGCGACCGGACCGTCGAGATCGGCGATCTCGCCGGCCCCGTCTCGATCGTGGTGACCGGATCCAGCATCTCGGCGGGTCAGCTCACCGGACCGGTGCGGATCGACGGCGAGGGCGACGGCGACATCACGGTCGCCTCGCTCGCCGGCCCGACGGAGGTCTCGCTGCGTGGCTCGGGGGACCTCGCGATCGGTTCGGCGAACGTCCCGACGCTGTCGATCTCGGCGACCGGTTCCGGCGACGTCCGGATCGGCGGCGGCGCAATCGCGCACCTCGATGCCAGCCTGCGTGGCTCCGGCGACCTGCGGATCGGCGGCGTGGTCGGCGACGGCTCGGTGGCAGACGCCGGCGACGGCGATGTCAGCATCGACCACGTCACCGGCGATCTCAGCGAGATCCAGTCTGGGTCGGGAGAGATCCACGTCGGCTCGCGGCGGCACCATGGTGGTCGGCACCATGTCGGCCCGGGAGCCCCGGTGATCACCGTGTCCCCTCCGGCGATGCCTGTCATCAACATCCAGGAGCCGAATTTCCGCTTCCGCGCGGACAGTGCCGACGACCTGTTCGGTTTCTTGGAGGCGATCGCGAAGCTGGCGGTCTTCGCTGCCGTCGCGGTCGCCGTCGTGATGACCGCCCGGCGCGTGCTGTCGAGATCGCGGCGTCGTTCGGCGCCGCTGGCGGGCGCGACGTCGCACCCGTCGATCGCGCATCTCGCCGAGCGGCTGGAGAGGATCGCCCGGCGGACCGGCGCGCTGGAGCAGGCGGTGACGTCGAACGAGTTCGACCTCGACCGGCAGTTCCGCGACATCGGCGTCGATCGGCGCGCCTAGCAGGCTGCCGGAAAAGCCTCAGAAGACCTTGAGGCTCCGCCTCAAACTCCGC
>CAXUBX010000216.1:0-2049 GCA_964249405.1 uncultured Acetobacteraceae bacterium
GGTGCATCCCGGCCCGCGCCTCGCGCGACGGTGGCGGGCCGGGATGCACCTGCCGGACGGCCGGCGCACCCGGGCCGTCCGCCCGCACCCGCGGCGTCCCTGCAGCGCCTCGGCGCACGACGCGCGGGCGCTTCGGCGTGCCGGCCGCGCGGGGGCCTCGTTCTGCTTCGTCTCGCCGGTGTTCCCGACCGCGAGCCATCCCGGCGCGCCGGTCCTCGGCGCGCTCGGCGCCGCGCGCCTCATCCGCCGCGCGCGCACCGCGCTTCCGGTGCTGGCCCTCGGCGGGATCGACGGGCGGACGGTTCGCCGCCTCCCGCGCGCCCTGGCGGGAGGCGGCGCGATCGCGGCGCTCGCGTGATCGGGCCGCACGCGATCACCGCCGAGGTCGTCGCCGTGCTGGTCGCGGTCACCGAGGCGACGCCGCGCGTCCTGCTGCTCGGCGGCGGCGGCGGCGGCGGCGGCTCGCGGCCGCTGCTGCCGAGCGGCCCGTTCGAGGGGACGGGGCGGTCGCTGCAGGCGTCGCTCAGGGCGTGGCTCGCGCGACGGACCGGCCAGACCCCGCTCTATCTGGAGCAGCTCTACACCTTCGCCGATCGCGACCGGCTGCGGCCGAGCGGCGGCGACGACGCCGGCCTGCGCCGCGTGATCTCGGTGAGCTACCTGGCGCTCGCCCGCGAGGGCGGCCCGCTTCCGGCGAACGCCGCCTGGCATGACTGGTACGAGTTCTTTCCCTGGGAGGATCGGCGGCGCGGCGCGCGCGCGGCGCGGCGGGCGCAGGCGGCGCTCGGGTCCTGGAGCGGCGCGGACCGGGACCGTGCCGCCCGGGTGGCCTTCCTGTTCGGCCGCGACGGGGACGGCGGCGACGATCGGTGGGACGAGGACGGGGCGCTCGCCCGCTACGAGCTCCTCCACGAGGCGGGCCTGGTCGCCGAGAGCGGCGCCGGGACCGCCGACGCGCTCGGGACCGCCCTCGCACGCGACCACCGGCGCATCCTGGCCACCGCGATCGCCCGGCTCCGCGCCAAGATCCGCTACCGGGCGCTGGTCTTCGAGCTGATGCCGCCGTCGTTCACCCTGCTGGAGCTGCAGACCTCGATGGAGGCGCTGGCGGGACGCCGGCTCCACAAGGGCAACTTCCGGCGTCTGATCGCGGCCCAGGACCTGGTCGAGGAGACCGGCGAGACGATCCGCGCCGGCGGCCGGCCGGCGCGTCTCTACCGGTTCCGCGGCGAACGCGTCGTCGAGCGTGCCCTCGGCGCGACGCGGCTGCCGGTGGCGCGGAGTTGAGGCGGTCCCCGGCGGTCCGGCGGAACGGCGGCGGCGGCGCGACCGCGCCTGCCCGCCGGCGTTGCGGGAAGGCCAGCATGGAGGACCCGGTCATGGCGAGGGAGATGACGCCGGCCGACCCTGCCCCGGGCGGGATCGGCGAACGGCGCGCCGCGGAGGCGGTGGCCTGAGCGGGCGGCGGCCCGCGGGCGCGCCGACCGACCCGACGCGCGACGCCGGCTTCGCGCTGCTCGCCGCGGTCGCCGAGCGGCGCCGTCCGCTCGACGAGGCGCTCGCTTCGCTGCCGCCGATCGAGGGCCGCGATCGCGCGGCGGCGCACCGCATCGCCGCCACCGTGCTCCGGCACCAGGGGATGCTCGATGCCGTCCTGGAGCGGCATCTGCGGCGCGAGCCGCCGCTCCGCGTCCGCCTCGTTCTCCGGATCGGGGCGGCCTCGCTGCTGTTCCTCGGCGGCGCGCCGCATGCGGCGGTGTCGACCGCGGTGGCGCTCGCCCGCGCGACGGGCCTCGATCCGTTCGCCGGCCTCGTGAACGCGGTGCTCCGGCGCGTCGCCGAGCGCGGCACCGAGGCGCTCGACGCCCTCGACGGGCCGCGCCTCGACACCCCGGACTGGCTCTGGGCGTCGTGGGGCGACCGGGCCCGCGCGATCGCGGCCGCGCACGGGAAGGGCGAGGCGCCGATCGATCTCGCGATGCGGCCGGGCGCGCCGCTCCCGGCGCAGGCCGAGGCGCTGCCGGGCGGTGGCGCGCGGCTGCGCCTCGG
>CAXUBX010000217.1:0-2003 GCA_964249405.1 uncultured Acetobacteraceae bacterium
ACCCAGATCTACACCCATGTCGAGGCCGAGCGGCTCCGCCACCTCGTCGACACCCACCACCCGATGGCCGGTCCGACCGCCGGGTCTCCTCCTTCAAGCGGCAGCGAAACGTGCTAGAGCGCCCGCCCATGCGTCACTTCCTCGATTTCGAGAAGCCGATCGCGGAGCTCGAGGGCAAGATCGACGAGCTGCGCCGGATGTCAGATCCCGAGGGGATCAACATCGCCGACGAGCTCGCCCGACTGACCGAGAAGGCCGACCGGCAGCTCCGTGCGCTCTACGCGAAGCTCACGCCCTGGCAGAAGACGCAGGTCGCGCGCCATCCGGAGCGTCCGCGCGCGCTCGACTACGTCGTCCGGCTGATCACCGACTACACGCCCCTCGCCGGCGACCGCGCCTTCTCCGAGGACCAGGCGGTGGTCGGCGGTCTCGGCCGGTTCGCGGGCGACGCGGTCGCGGTGATCGGGATCGAGCGCGGCGGCGACGCCGAAACCAGGGTCCGCCACAATTTCGGGATGGCGAGGCCGGAAGGTTATCGCAAGGCGCGGCGCCTGGTGGAGCTCGCCGGCCGGTTCGGCCTGCCGATCGTGACGTTCGTCGACACCATGGGCGCGTTTCCCGGCGTCGAGGCCGAGGCGCGCGGCCAGGCCGAGGCGATCGCGCGCTCGATCGACGCCTTCCTCGCCGCCCCGGTCCCGATCGTGGCGACGGTGATCGGCGAAGGCGGTTCGGGCGGCGCGATCGCGCTCGCCGCCGCCGATCGGGTGCTGATGCTGGAGCACGCGATCTACTCGGTGATCTCGCCGGAAGGCTGCGCCACGATCCTCTGGCGCGACGCCGCCAAGGCGCCCGAGGCGGCGGAGGCCCTGAAGCTCACGGCGCAGGACCTCCGGACCCTGCGGCTGATCGACGAGATCGTTCCGGAGCCGGTCGGGGGCGGCCACCGTGGCCCGGACGAGACGATGGAGAATGTCCGGCGCGCCGTCGCGACCCATCTCGGCGCCCTGGCCGGCCTCGATCCGGCCGCCCTGGTCGCGTCGCGCCGTGACAAGTATCTCGCGATGGGGCGCGATGCCCTCGCCTGACCGCAAGCCCGCCGCGCCCGACGGGGACCGGTCGGTGCTCGGCGCGATCTGGCGGCTGACCCGGGAAAGCGTGCTCGCCTTCATCGACGACGGCGCGCTCAGCCGCGGCGCCGCGATCTCCTACTATTCGGTGACCTCGCTCGCGCCGATCCTGATCATCGTGATCGCGATCGCGGGACTGTTCTTCGGCGCCGACGCCGCGCGCGGCGCGATCCAGCACGAGGTCGGCGGCCTGCTCGGCCGGCAGGGCGCCAGCGCGCTCCAGGACATCGTGAAGAACGCCTCGAACCCGTCCACCGGCACGATCGCCGGCCTCGTCGGCATCGTGACGCTGCTCGTCACCGCGAGCGGCACGTTCGGCGAGATCCAGTCCGCGCTCAACATGATCTGGCGGGCCAAGCCCGAAGGCTCGACGGTGTCCCGCCTGGTACGCGCGCGCCTCGCCAGCCTCGGCCTGGTCGCGACGCTCGGCTTCCTGTTGCTCGTCTCGCTGGTGGTGAGCTCCGCGGTGACCGGCCTCACGCGGCAGATCGACCATGTCCTGCCGTTCGGCGACCTCGTCACGCGCATCGCCTCGGTCGCGATCTCGTTCCTGCTGATCGCGGTGATGTTCGCGGCGATCTACAAGGCGCTGCCCGACCGCGATCTCCGCTGGCGCGACGTGGTGGTCGGCGCCGCCGTCACCAGCTTCCTGTTCACGATCGGCAAGTTCCTGATCGGCCTCTATCTCGGCTCGTCCTCGATGGCCAGCAGCTACGGCGCCGCCGGCGGCCTGATCATCCTGCTCGTCTGGGTGTACTACACCGCCCAGATCTTCCTGCTCGGGGCTGAGTTCACCAAGGCCTTCGCCAGCAACTACGGGTCGATGCGCGGCACCGAGGCGGCCGAGAGCGTCGAGCACGCCGCCGATGAACCGGT